>NZ_JBHVGZ010000028.1:55592-117852 GCF_042800355.1 Streptomyces sp. NPDC057623 | reverse complement strand
GCCGTACAGCGCCCGCTCCCGCTCCACCAGCAGCGGCAGCGCGTCCGACGCCGTCACCAGATCCCGTACCGGATACCGGCCCAGCACCGCGTCCACGTTCGCCGCGAACGCCGCCGCCAGCCGTGACTCCGGCGGGAGCGAGTCGTCCCGCAGCGCGTCGGCGGCGGCCCGCACGGTCGCCCGCTGCGCGTCGTCGGGTACTCCGGCGGCCGCGCGCTCGTACAACTCGCCGCCCGTCTCCAGGACCAGGCCGACGTCGATTCCGGCCGGGATCTTGATCCGGGCGTGGTGCCGCCAGGTGGTCACCGGATCGCTCCAGGCCTCCACATGAAACGTCCAGCGGCCCACCGTCGACGGTGTCACCTTGGCGCCCCAGCGGTCGGAGCCCGGGGCGAGTTCGTGCATCGGCGTCCACGGGCCGGGACGGCCGTCCGGGTCGGTCAGCACGACATTGGCGGCCACGGCGTCATGACCCTCGCGGAACACGGTGGCGGTGACCTCGAAGGTCTCTCCCGCGACCGCCTTCGCCGGAAGCCTGCCGCACTCCACGGCCGGCCGCACGTCCCGTACCGGGATGCGGCCGATGGCCCCGGTGCCGGCACCGGTCCTGCTCTTGGTCCTGCCCATGGTTCACCTCCACCGTGCTCGAGGCCGGGCACAAGGCCCGGCCGGGGATCCAACCTGTGCCGGAAGGCTTACCTCCCCGCGTGGAAACTCCACCGCCGTGTTCCGGGTGGGCCCCGCCGTGCGGAGATGCTCGCCGCGCGAGGCCGTTCGTCCTGCTCCCGGAGATAGGCGGCCGGGGTGATGCGCAGATAGCGTTCGGCCGCGTCCGCGGCCTCGCGTGCGCAGCGTTTTCCCATCAGCACGCAGAGGGTGTAGCCGTGGTCCTCGAAGGTGGCACGGGCCGTGAGGTCGGCCGGGGCCGCGAGCATGGCGCGTTCCCATGCCCTGTATCGCCGCAGATGCCGGGCGACCTCGGCTTTTGCCGGTAGCAGCATGGCGCCGTTCACCTTCCGGGCTCGATGTCACGTCTCCCGACCGTCGGGCGGAAACCCGTGCGCGCACACGCACGGGTTCCGTTACGGGCATCGTGGTCTTCACACATGGTGCATGCTCGGCGACGCAGCGTCCTGTTGGAGCTTCAACTACCTCAGTGGCGTGCTCGTGTTGCACGAATGGCGTACCGCACCCACCCTGGAGTGACTCAGAAGCGATCAGCGCTCACGCTCCGTGCTCGGGGCCCGTCCCGCAGGGGCGAGGAGAGCGGGAGCTTTCGCGGTGAGGAGGTAACGACGGTGAAGACCGCAGTGCCCTGCTACTACCACCTCGACGTGGAAGTCAGCCCCGAACGGGTGGGGCAGGTCAGCCGAATTCTGGCCGCTCATCTCAGGTACTGGGACCTGGAGACCCTTGTCGAGCCCGTCTGCCACAGCACGGAGATGCTGTTGCGGGCCATCGACGAGCACGCCACGGACAAGAACACCTCGATCGAGATGTGGTGGAACCGCCACCACCTCATCACCGCCATCGGCGACAACGACCGTGCCATGCGCCCGGACCACGAACTGCGCGACTGCCTCCAGCGCCTCGCCGCGATGAGCGACGGATGGGGCTGCTGCGCCACCGAGACCGGCAGCAAGGTCATCTGGTTCTCGCAGCGCGCCCGCGCCGGCGAACGCGCCCCGCTGGTGCCCGCGGCACCCGCGCCCAACCTCCGGGAGGCCCTTCAGCTGCCCCGCGAGGTGCCCGTCACGGCCATCGCCGACGCCGCGGGCATCCGGGACGACGTGCTGGAGGAGGCCCGGTGACGGCGCGAAAGCGCAGCGAAGGGGTGCTCGCGTGGAGCGGGCACCCCTACCCGTTGGGAGCCGCCTTCGACGGGCGGGGCACCAACTTCGCCCTGTTCAGCGAGGTCGCCGAACGCGTCGAACTCATCCTCGTCGACGACAGGGACCGGCACACCGTCGTACCGCTGACCGAGGTCGACGGCTTCGTCTGGCACGGCTATGTGCCCGGCGTCGGCCCGGGACAGCGCTACGGCTACCGGGTGCACGGCCCCTGGGACCCGGGCCTCGGCCACCGGTGCAATCCGGCGAAGCTGCTGCTCGACCCGTACAGCCGGGCGGTGGACGGCCAGGTCGACAACCACGCCTCCCTCTTCGAACGCACCCCGGGCGCCCCGGCCCCCGCCGACAGTGCCGGGCACACGATGCTCGGCGTGGTCACCGAGCCGTACTTCGACTGGGGCGACGACCGCCCGCCCAGACGGCCGTACGCGGACACCGTCATCTACGAGGCACATGTACGCGGCCTCACCCGCACCCATCCCGACATCCCCCCGGAGTTGCGCGGCACCTACGCCGGACTCGCGCACCCCGCGATCGTGGAACACCTCACCGCCCTCGGTGTGACGGCCGTCGAGCTGATGCCGGTGCACCAGTACGTCCAGGACGGCGTGCTGCTCGACCGGGGGCTGTCCAACTACTGGGGCTACAACACGATCGGCTTCTTCGCGCCGCACAACGGGTACGCCGCCCAGGGCACCCGGGGCCAGCAGGTCAACGAGTTCAAGGCGATGGTGAAGGCGCTGCACGCGGCCGGCCTCGAAGTGATCCTGGACGTCGTCTACAACCACACCGCCGAGGGCAACGAGCGGGGCCCCACCCTCTCCTTCCGCGGTATCGACAACGCCTCGTACTACCGCCTGGTGGACGGCGACTGGGCGCACTACTACGACACCACCGGCACCGGCAACAGCCTGCTGATGCGCCACCCGTACGTCCTCCAGCTGATCATGGACTCGCTGCGCTACTGGGTCACCGAGATGCACGTCGACGGCTTCCGCTTCGACCTCGCGGCCACGCTGGCCCGCCAGTTCCACGAGGTGGACCGCCTCTCGGCGTTCTTCGACCTGATCCAGCAGGACCCGGTGATCAGCAGGGTCAAGCTGATCGCCGAGCCGTGGGACGTCGGCGAGGGCGGCTACCAGGTGGGCAACTTTCCGCCGCTGTGGTCGGAGTGGAACGGCAAGTACCGGGACGCGGTACGGGACTTCTGGCGCGGTGAGCCCGGCTCGCTCGGCGAGTTCGCCTCCCGGCTGACCGGCTCCTCCGACCTGTACGCGCACAGCCGGCGCCGCCCACGGGCCAGCGTCAACTTCGTCACCGCGCACGACGGGTTCACCCTGTGCGACCTCGTGGCGTACAACGACAAGCACAACGAGGCCAACGGCGAGGGCAACCGGGACGGCGAGAGCCACAACCGGTCCTGGAACTGCGGCGCCGAGGGCGAGACCCGCGACCCGGCCGTGCTCGCGCTGCGCGCTCGTCAGCAGCGCAACTTCCTTGCCACGCTGCTGCTGTCGCAGGGCATCCCCATGCTCGGCCACGGCGACGAACTCGGCCGCACGCAGGGCGGCAACAACAACGCCTACTGCCAGGACAACGACGTCTCCTGGATCGACTGGAGACTCTCAGACGAGCAGCGCGCACTCGCCGACTTCACCCGTTACGTCATCGGGCTGCGCGCTGCTCACCCCGTCCTGCGCCGCCGGCGCTTCTTCCAGGGCGAGACCGCGACCCACCCGGACCAGCCCCTGCCCGACCTCGTCTGGCTGCTGCCCGACGGCCGCGAGATGACCGACGAGGACTGGCAGCGCCCCGACGCGCACTCCGTGGCCGTCTTCCTCAACGGCGACGCCATCGCCGAACCGGACTGGTGCGGCGAGCCCGTGTCGGACGACTCGTTCCTGATGCTGCTCAACGCCTACTGGGAGCCGGTGGAGTTCCGCCTGCCGGACGCGCCGTTCGGCGAACGCTGGACCCCTCTGATCAACACCGCCGAACCCCAGGGCCCTCCCGGCGAGTCGGAGTACAAGGCGTCAACCGCACTCCTGGTGGAGCGCCGCAGCCTGCGGCTCCTGTCACGGCCCTCGCGACGACGGGCCTGAAGGGCGCGGGGCCGTATCGACATGCGGATCGACATGCGGCTTCCGCCGCGTGGGCGCGACACGCCGCGACGCAGCCGCGGACGACTCTAACGACCCCGACGCGACGTCACCGTGAACTGCGCCCCGTCAGGATCCCGCAGCACCGCCTCGTCGCTCACCTTCGACAGCACGCTGCCCCCGTGCACCTCCGCCGCCCGCGCGCAATCCGCCACGTCCGACACCGCGAAGTGAACCTGCCAGTGCGGCCGGATCGTCGGGTCCGGCGCGGCCTCCAGCGCTCCCGACTCGATGCGCGCCACGACATCGCCCCCACTGCGCAGCACGACCTCGCCACCCTCGTAGCGGACCTCGCAGCAACCGGGGCGCTCGGTCGCCCAGTCGAGGACCTCGCCGTAGAACATCGCGGCGTCGAACGCGTCGCGGGTGTGGAGGCGGATGAAGGCCGGCGCGGCGCGGCGCCAGGTCTCCCAGTTGGAGATGAGCTCGCCCTCCCAGACCCCGAAGGTCGCACCGTCCCGGTCGGCCAGCAGCGCCGCCCGTCCGGGCGGCAGCGAGAGGGGCCCGACCGCCGCCGTACCGCCGCGCTCCTGCACCCGTGCGACGGCCTCGTCGGCGCTGGGCACGGCGAAGTACGGGGTCCAGGCCACGGCCATCTGCCACATCGAGGCGACCGCGCCGATCCCGGCCACCGGCACGCTCTGTGCCAGCGCGATACGGAAACGGTCACCCAGCTTGGCGGGCCGCCAGCGCCAGCCCAGCACCGCTGTGTAGAACTCCTGGGTGGCTTCGAGATCGCGGCTGGTCAGGCTCACCCAGCAGGGTGCGCCGAACACGGAGTGTGTGGACACGACCTCGGCCGTGCCCCGGGGGCTTCTCGCATCGTGATTCATGGCAGTCGCGTCCTGGTCTCGCCCGACCGGCGGCCACCGGTCTGGTCCCAGTGTCCAGCCGGATCCGCTCCGGGTCCTGTCGAGTACCCCCGGCGTGGCGCCGAAACGGACGGAGGGCCGGCCGTCCGCTTCGCTGGCATGCGACCGTCGGAGCGGCGAGGATGGAGGCGTGGCACACGTACCGCACGAGCCCGCCGACGGGACCGACCGAATCCTCGAACTGGAGGAGGAGATCGAACAGCTCAAGGAGGCGGTGGTCTCACACGCCGTCGTGGACCAGGCGATCGGCATGGTCGTGGCGCTCGGCCGGGTCTCACCCGACCAGGGGTGGGCCGTGCTGAAGGACGTCTCCCAGCACACGAACATCAAGCTCCGCCAGGTCGCGCAACTGATCCTCACCTGGGGCCGCGACGGGGAGATGCCGCCCGAGATCCGCGTCGAACTCCAGGACGCCCTGGAGCGTCACGGCCCGACGCAGATCCCGGGATCGGCCCAGGAATGACCGGCGCGGGAGTGAGCCAACAGGGTGTCCGGCGCCCCGTGGCTCACTCCTTTCGGTCAACGGACCTCGGCGAGCATCTCCTCCCGCAGGTGCGCGAAGCAGCCGCTCAGCAGCCGGGAGACATGCATCTGCGAGATGCCGAGCTGCTGCGCGATGCGGCTCTGGGTCATCCCGCCGAAGAAGCGGAGATAGAGGATGGTCCGCTCCCGCTCGGGAAGCCGTTGCAGGCACGGCTTGACGGTCACGCGGTCGACGACCACGTCGTACGCCGGATCCGGGCCGCCTATCGCGTCCCCCAGCGCGTATCCGTCGGTGCCGGGCATCTCCGCCTCCAGCGACAGCGCGGAGAAGCACTCCAGGGCTTCCATCCCGGTGCGCACCTCGGCCTCGCTCAGATGCGCGTGATCGGCGATCTCCGCGACGGTGGGCGCGCGCCCCGGGGTCAGCTGCGCCAGCTCCTTCGTGGAGCTGCGCACCCGGTTGCGCAGGTCCTGGACCCGGCGCGGCACGTGCAGCGTCCACATGTGGTCGCGGAAGTGCCGCTTGATCTCACCGGTGATGGTCGGCACGGCGTACGCCTCGAAGGCGTGGCCGCGGTCCGGGTCGTAGTGGTCGACGGCCTTCACCAGCCCCAGGGCGGCCACCTGGTACAGGTCCTCCAGGGACTCGCCACGTCCCTTGAACCGGACGGCGATCCGCTCGGCCATGGGCAGCCAGGCCCGCACCAGGTCGTCTTTGAGGGCCTTGCGTTCCGGCCCGTCGGGGAGTCCCACGAGCCTGTCGAAGGCCGCCGCGGTGTCAGGGGCGTCGTCGTGGGAGTGCTTCGTTCGGGTGGTGGTGGCACTCATGCGTGCGCACCTCCTCAGCAGGTGCCGGGTGGACGGACACCGTGGGAGGCGCGGATTCGGACCACGCGGAGGACACTCCGGGGCTCGGCCTGCCGGCTCCCACGGACGTGCCTCCGGTCCGAAGCACTTAGAGGGATGAATTCCCCCTAAAAGGGTATCTGAAACAAAATTCGTGAATACGACTACATGTGACGGTGGAGTGACGCGGCGTCCGCCCATCCGGCGCGGATGAGCCTTGACCCTTCCTTGGGCCACCGGGCCCGCTCATTACCTCTGCTACAGAGGTAATCTCGGATGCGTGGAACAGGACACCTTCCCGGAGGAACTGGCCGACGCGCTGGTCGGCGTGCAGCGGCTGATCCGGCGCCGACTGCGCCGCGACATGCCCGCCCCGCAGCTGCGCGGCGCCGAGGTGGAGCTGTTGCGGCTGGTCGTCGAGCGGCCCGGCATCGGCATCTCGGACGCGGCCAAGGAGCTCTCACTGGCGGGCAACTCGGTGTCCACGCTCGTCAACCAGCTCGGCCGGCAGGGCTATCTGGTCCGTGAGACGGACCCGGGCGACCGGCGCGCCGCCCGCCTGCTGCCCACCCCGGCGGCCGAGGCTCGGCTGAGCGAGTGGCGTACGCGGCGCGCCGATCTCGTACGACGTCAGGTGTCCCGCCTCGACGAGCCGGACCGGGAGACGCTGCTCGCGGCGATCCCGGCGCTGCGCAGGCTGGCGGACACCCTGCGCGAGGAGGCGGAGTGACCATGACACAGGACGTCGCCGAGGCCGTGGCCTGCACCGGGCTCGCCTATGCCTTCGGCGAGACCAACGCGGTGGACGGACTCGACCTGGCGGTGCGCGAGGGCGAGGTCTTCGGACTGCTCGGCCCCAACGGCGCCGGCAAGACCACGGCGATCCGCTGTATGACCACCCTCCTGCCGGTACCCGCCGGCATGGTCCGCGTCTTCGGGCACGACGCCGCGGTCGACCGTATGGCCGTACGGCGCCTGCTCGGCTACGTCCCGCAGCAGTTGTCCGCCGACGCGAGCCTGACCGGCCGCGAGAACGTCGCCCTGTTCGCCCGCGTCTTCGACGTGCCCCGCCGCGAACGCGCCGCACGCGTCGGCCAGGCCCTGGCAGCCGTCGGCCTCACCGACGCCGCCGACCGGCTCGTCGGCACCTACTCCGGCGGTATGGTCCGCCGGCTCGAACTCGCCCAGGCCCTGGTCAGCGCGCCCCGCCTGCTGATCCTCGACGAACCGACCATCGGCCTCGACCCGATCGCCCGCACCGGCGTGTGGGAGCACATCGGCGCCGTCCGCGCCGCCACCGGCATGACGGTCCTGGTCACCACCCACTACATGGACGAGGCCGACCAGTACTGCGACCGGGTGGGCCTGATGCACCACGGCCGCATCCGGGCCCTCGGCACGCCCGCCGAACTCAGGGAGGGACTCGGGGCCCGCCGACGTGCCGCGGGAACGGCAGGCACCGACCCGCTGCCCACGCTGGAGGACGTCTTCCGCGACATCGCCGGCAGCGGGCTCGACGAGAACTCAGGAGACTTCCGCGATGTCCGAAGCACCCGCCGCACCGCCCGCCGTGTCGGCTGACCCGTACCGCGCCGACGGCATCGACCTGCTGCTGCGGCCGCCCGAGCCCCGCGCCGGCTGGCGGGTGCTGCCCGCCCGCGTCATGGCCATGTGCGCCGTGGAACTCCAGAAGCTGCGCCACGACCGGACCGAGCTGTACACCCGGGCGGTCCAGCCCGCCCTCTGGCTGCTGATCTTCGGCCAGACCTTCACCCGGCTCCGGGCGATCCCCACCGACGGCGTCCCCTACATCGACTATCTGGCCCCCGGCATCATCGCCCAGTCCGCGATGTTCATCGCCATCTTCTACGGCATCCAGATCATCTGGGAACGCGACGCCGGCATCCTCAACAAGCTGCTCGTCACCCCGACCCCGCGCTCGGCCCTGATCACCGGCAAGGCGTTCGCCGCCGGGGTGAAGTCCCTGGTCCAGGCCGTCGTCGTGATCCTCATCGCCGCGCTGCTCGGCGTCGCGCTGACCTGGAACCCGCTGAAACTGCTCGGCGTCGCCGCGGCCGTCGTCCTCGGTTCCGTGTTCTTCTCGTGCCTGTCGATGACGATCGCCGGCATCGTCCTCAACCGCGACCGGCTGATGGGTTTCGGCCAGGCCATCACCATGCCGCTGTTCTTCGGCTCCAACGCCCTCTACCCGCTGTCCGTGATGCCCGGCTGGCTCCAGGCGGTCAGCAAGGCCAACCCGCTCAGCTACCAGGTCGACGCCCTGCGCGGCCTCCTCCTCGGCACGCCCCACCACCTCGCGCTCGACTTCGCCGTCCTGCTCGTGGCCGCCGCGCTCGGCATCGCCGCGGCCTCCTCGCTGCTGGGCCGGCTGGCTCGCTGATCTTGGTGCCGAACGTGATGTGCGGCACGTACGCGAACGCCGCCCGGGCACCAGAAAGCGGATTCCTCCTGCCCACGGCTTGATCGGTGATCAAGGGGGCGAATGGGCTGGCCACAGCGCATTCTGCTCATTTGACAGTGCGCTGAGCGCAAAGATAGGAAGCAGCTCTCTGGGTCGAGAGGTGGACTGTGTACGAGCCGAACGTGGTCGGGGACTGGCACGAGTACGACGAGCATGCCGGTCTGCGTGTCCGCGTCCACTGTCTGGAAGCCGCCGAACCGCCGCGCGGACGGGACGAGGCCGCCGAAGGGCTGACCTACTTCAGGATCCGCGTCACCATCGAGAACCGCGGCGAGCGGCACCTCGGCGTCCACCTCGAGGACGGCCAGATCGACGTGCGGATCGGCCGCGACGGCGAGGCGGCCTTCATCGACTGGCGCAACTCGCAGTTCATCGAGGGCTTCGACGTCTACCCGCTGCGCCGGGCCACCGCGGTCATGTACGCCGCCGGTCCGGAGGCGAGCCTGCCCCAGGTCGACGTCCAGATCCAGCTGCGCGTCGAGGAGGAGTGGACCGACCGCCGACTGTGGACCGGCGGCCTCGGCCTCCAGGAGGCCACCGTCGGCGTCCACGCCACCACCCTGCGGGACGGCCTCGCCCTCCAGGTCAGCAACTTCCTGCGGGAGCAGGCCGAAGAGGGCACCGCCTGACGCGCGAGCGCCCTCCGGGCCGGTGTCTCAGTGCGGGATGCCGTCGATGATCTCGCGAGCACCCTCACGCAGCAGCGCCACCGCCACCGACGTACCCAGGGTGGCCGGATCCAGCCGCCCCGCCCACTCGTGGGCGTTCAGCCGTGTCTTGCCGTCCGGGGTGAACACGCAGGCCCGCAGGGACAGCTCGCCGCCCCGGTCCACGCGCGCGTACCCGGCGATCGGGCTGTTGCAGTGCCCCTGGAGGACATGCAGGAACATGCGCTCGGCGGTGGCCTCCCGGTAGGTGTCCGGGTCACCGAGGCCGCTGATCGCGTCGATGAGTTCCGTGTCGCCCTCGCGGCACTGGAGCGCGAGGATTCCCGCGCCGATCGGCGGCATCATCACGTCGGGGGAGAGGACCTCGCTGATCACGTCGGGGCGGCCGATGCGCTCCAGGCCGGCCACCGCCAGCAGCAGCGCGTCCGCCTCGCCTGCCGCCAGCTTCTCCAGCCGCCGGTTGGCGTTGCCGCGGAACGGCACGCACTCCAGCTCCGGGTGGGTCGCGGCCAGCTGGGCGACCCGGCGCACCGAGGAGGTGCCGATCCGGGTCCCGGCCGGGAGTTCGTCCAGTGTGAGGCCGCCGGGGTGGATCAGGGCGTCCCGGATGTCGTCCCGCTTGAGGAACGCGGCGAACGTCGTCCCCGCGGGCAGCGGCCGGTCGGCGGGGATGTCCTTGACGCAGTGCACGGCGAGATCGGCCTCGCCCGCCAGCAGCGCCGCGTCCACCTCCTTGGTGAACGCCCCCTTGCCCTCGACCTGGGACAGATCGCCCATCCACTTGTCGCCGGTGGTCTTCACCGGCACGACCTCGGTGCGCACACCGGGGTGGAGGACCGCCAACTCGGCGCGGACACGCTCCACCTGGGCCAGCGCCATCGGCGAGTCACGGGAGACGATACGGATCAGTTCAGGGACGGACATGCGGACACGATAGACCGTCACATCCCCGCGCCCGCACGGTACCGTCCTATTCCCGCCCGTCTCCCGGAGCCCGCCCGCGCGGGCCGCGTCAGCACCGCCAGCGCCCCCGCCGTCAGCAGCCCGCCGACCAGGAACGTCCCGCGCACCCCGACCGCGGACAGCAGCGCGCCCCCGAGCGACGCACCGGCGGCGATCCCCACGTTGTAGGCGGCAGAGTTGGCCGCGAGGGCGGTCTCGGTGCGGCCCGGCGCCACCCGGAGCACCTGGCTCTGCGTCGCCATGAAGGAGGTCGCGACCGAGGCGCCCAGCAGCATCACCAGCACGACGGTCGCCGCGGGGACATGTCCCGTCGCGAAGAGGCCGAGCAGCGCCACCGTCTGGGCCGCCACCGGAACGGTCAGCGTGGCCCGGGGGAAGCGGTCCAGGAGCGGACCGGCCACGGTGACCCCGGCCAGCGCCGCCCCGCCGAACGCCAGCAGCACGGCGCTCACGGCCTCCTCGCGGAACCCGCTCACCCGGTCGAGGAAGGCCACGACGTAGGTGAACCCGGCGAATGCGCCGGTCACCGACAGGGCGGTGACGGTCAGCAGCACGAAGAACCGGCGCCGGTCGGGGGCCGCGCCGTACGAAGAGTGGCCGTCCTGCGGACGGGACGACGGCAGCAGTACGCCGATGATCACGAGCGAGAACAGCGCCAGCACGCCGAGCAGGGCGAACGGCGTCCGCCAGCCGGTGTGCCCGCCCAGCCAGGTCCCGGCCGGAACGCCGGCCACCGTGGCCAGGGAACCGCCGACGGACAGCAGCCCGATGATGCGCCCCCGGCGCTCGGGCGGGAACAGACCGACCGCGACCGGCCCCGTCACCGCCCAGAACACCGCCTGCGCCAGCGCGGTCGCCACCCGCGCCGCCAGCAGCACCCCGTACGACACCCCGCCCAGCGCCGACACCCAACTGCCCACGGCGAGCAGCCCCAGCAGCCCCGCGAGCAGATACCGGCGCGGCACGGACCGCGTGACATGGGCGAGCGGCAGCGACCCGACGGCCACGGTCAGGCCGTAGCCGGTGACCAGGGCGCCCACGGCCGCGAGGGACACCCGAAGGTCGTCCGCCATGAGCGTGAGCAGGCCGACCGGCAGGTTCTCGGTCGTGTTGAAGGTGAACGCCGCGAGCATCAGCGCCGCGACGACGGCGGCACGCTGCCAGGGCGCGGGACGTGCCGGACGTACGCTCGCCATTCCTCGGCCTTCCGATCGCCTCTTCGCCAGGGGGAGTCGGGGCAAGCGTGCTGGGCCGCGGCGGGCCGCTCTATTCTTTCGATCCAGGACGAATCTTCCGGTCCGGAACGGACCGCCGCTCATGACGGGGGCCGCCATGCCGCTCGCCCTGCATCTGGGCACCGACGACCTCACGCGCTGCCGGTTCGCGATCTCGCCGCTGTGCCAGACCCACGAAGCGCTGCGCATGCTGCGTAGGCCCGCCCGGCACGGCTACCACCAGGGCTGGCTGCGCCGCATGCGCCGCACGGTGGCCGGCCTCGACCTGGTGCCGCTGTGGCTGTTCGTCCCGCCCGCCGGCGGCTACACCCCGGACTTCCTGGGCGCGCCGCCGCCGGAGCCGTACCCCGCCATCGAGGACGAGTTGGCGCGGATGCGCGCCACCGACCCGGCTCTGGCCCGCGCGGAGATGGCCCGCTCGCTCGCCTGCACCCCGGGACTCGCCGAGTCGCCCCGAGGGCGCGCCGTGCTCGACGACCCCGCCGCGACCGTACGGCGCCTCGCCGACCTCACCGAACGGGCCTGGCGCGCCCTGCTCGCCGCGGACTGGCCCCGTCACCGTGCCGTTCTGGAGGCGGACATCGCGCACCGCTCGCGCCGGGCGGCGGACGCCGGCCTCGACGCGCTGCTCACCGGTCTGCACCCGGCTGTCGACTGGGCCGGCCACACCCTCACCCTGCGCGGGTACCGGGACGTCGCGGAAGCCCAGCGTCCCGACGGCAGGGGCGTGTTGCTCATGCCGAGCGTGTTCGTGTGGCCGGACGTGGTCAGCGGCTTCGCCCGGCCCTGGCAGCCGACCGTCATCTACCCGGCCCGCGGCATGGGCCGCCTGCACACCGCCCAGGTGCCGCGCCCGCCCAAGACGCTCGCCCGGCTGCTGGGCCACCAGCGTGCCGCCGTCCTCGCCGGACTCACCGTTCCCTCCTCGACCACGGATCTGGCCCGACGGCACGGCCTGGCCCCGTCGACCGTGTCGGCCCATCTGTCGGTCCTGCGGGAGGCGGGCCTGCTGGAGTCCCGGCGGCAGGGCCACTTCGTGCTGTACGGGCGTACGGGCCTCGGCGACACCCTCGTCGACGGCGACGGCGACGTCAGACCAGCGGCTCGCTGATCTCGACCGCCCGCAGCGCGGCCGTGAGCGCGAGTTCGTCACCGACATCCAGGGCGGTGTCCGTGAACTTGATGACGTGCTCGTCCCCGTGGGCGAGGGCGCGCTCCAGGACCTCCTCCGGTGCGAGCCGCGCCGGCGGCGTGAAGACGGCCGGCTCCACGGGGCCGTACAACGCGGTGACGGCCGCCGACGCCGTCCACGCCGCGCGCAGGCTGGGTGCCCACAGCTCGCGGGGCAGCGAATCGAGCGTCCGCAGCACGGCGTTGGGGGCGGTCGCCGCGTGCACCAGCATGGTCGGCTCGCCGTGGCCGTGGGTGGCGTAGCGGTGGGTCGCGGCACGGACGAGTTCGGTGAGGCGCTCACGCGCGGTGTCCGGGTCGGCGACGTCGGCGGCCCATACGGGCAGTCGGCGCAGGGCGCCCAGCCGGTCGCGGAATCCCATGTGCCCCGGCTCGATGGCGGGTACGGCCTCCAGGGACTCGGTGGCCGTCCGGGCGCCCGGCAGTGCGGCGACGCCGGTGACGGGCTGGTGCCGTGCCGCCCAGTAGCCGAGCGCGTGCGCGAGTTCGGTGAGCCGAGGGGCGTTCTCGTCGGCTTCGAGGGCGCGTACGGCGTGGCCGGCCCGGATGACGGTGTGGGTGGCGCCGCCGATCAGGCCGGGCAGCAGACGCGGCCACCACTCGGCGAGGACGTCCCGCCAGGGGCGTTCGGCGACGGCGCGGGAGAAATGGTCGGTCCAGTCGGCGATGCGGCGCGGATCGCCCAGCGCCGAGGCCCAGTTGTCGTCGGTCACGGGGGCCACGCGGTCGGGGAAGTCCTCCAACCGGTCGCGGTAGAGATCCAGCCAGTGGTGGACGGCACCCGCGTGACCGTGCGCGGCGAGGGCCTCGACGACCATGGGGGCGTGGTTGGACAGCCAGCCGTCGCGCTCGGGGCCGGATGCGTGGACGCGTTCCAGGGCTTCTTCGAGCTGTCCGCTCGTGTGGGTGGTGGCCATGGACCGGACGGTATGCCGCACACGGGTGTGCCGGGATCGGGCGCGGGACGGAAGCCCGGGATGACGGGGTCCTAGGTCCCGCGCCCGATGCCGGGTCAGGCGTTGGGGTCGAACGCGATCCCCGAGGGCTTCGCCGATGCCAGGTGGTTCGCGAAGTTGGCGTCCTTCAGGCCGAAGTTGGCGCTGCCGAAGTCGTACGCGACCAGCTTGTCGCGCACACCCGACGGGTAGCCGTTCCAGCCGACCAGCGGCGGGTACTGCCAGGTGCCCTTGTGGTTCTCCGGCGGCTCGTCACCGGAGTTCGCGAGCCGGAAGCAGTGCGTGCTGACGCCGTCCTTGTGGTAGACGATCTTGGCGTGCGTACCGTCGAAGCGCACCGAGGACGCGGCACTGATCGTGAACGAGCCGTGGTTGGACGTCGAGACGTACTGCACCGCGTTGTTCTGCACCCACATCACGACGTGCTCCCAGTCGTGCCGGTGCCCGCCGATGCTGCTGTTCGCTATCGCCTGGTCCTTCTCGAAGTACAGGCCGTACATGTAGGCGCACCAGCCGTTGTTGCACTTGTAGCGCGAATAGCTGTTGGTGTTGTCGAGGTCCGACGCGTCACGGCAGTCGCCGCTGAGCGAACCGGTCGGGTTGAGGCCGCCGTTGACGGTTCCGTCCGGGCCGATGGCGGGGGTGGAGTAGCAGCCGTCGGTGTCGTAGTCGAAGGCGGGCTGGTAGGTCTTCTCGGCCGTCTCGGCGTTGGCCGGGAGCGCCGCGGGCGGGGCGGCGAACGCGACGCTGGGGAAGGCGACGACGAGCGCGGCGGCACCGGCCAGACCGGTGAGCCATCTCTTGCGGTGCGTGCGGAACGTCTGTGACGACACTGCGTCTCCTCGGGGTCCGGGCGCAGCCCAACGGCTGTGGGGGGAAAAGCAGTTCAGGATCCCCGGTTTTCACTTACGCGCCAAGAGCCACGGGCGTACCAATGGTGAAAGGGATGGGCAATAGTTGCCGCTCAACCTGTGTGTCAGCTGTCGTCGGGCAGGTCGGCCGCCGCGTCCTCGGGCGCGAGGTCGGGCCGAAGGCGCAGCCAGGACGGCTGGCGCAGCATGCCGGACCGGGTGCGGACGCTGTAGCGCACCTCGCCGACCAGCCGGGGCAGTACCCAGTGCGCGCCCGCCACCTGAGGTACGGGATCGAAGGGGCACACCTCGCTCGCGCAGGCCCGCAACAGTTCGGCCAGCTGGGTCCGTTCGGCCGCGCTCCAGCCGGTGCCCACACCGCCGACGTAGCGCAGCCGCCGTCCGGGCGCGTACTGCCCGACGAGCAGTGCGCCCGGCAGGCCGGTGAGGTGTCCCCTGCCGGGCAGCCAGCCGCCGACGATCACGTCCTCACTGCGCATGTTGCGGATCTTGATCCAGGCGCGGGAGCGCACCCCGGGCTCGTACACCGAGTCCAGCCGCTTGCACACCAGCCCCTCCAGGCCGTGCTCGCGGGTGGCCCGCAGCGCCTCGGCGCCATGTCCGACCAGGGCGGCCGGCGTCGACCAGAACGCCCCGCCCAGGCCCAGTTCCTCCAACTGACCGCGCCGGCGGGCATAGGGGGTCTTCAGGAGGGAGCGGCCCGCCAGGTGCAGTACGTCGAACAGCACCAGATGCACGGGAGTCCGGGCGGCCATCCGAGCGGCCCGCGCCGGGGCGTGTGCCAGACCCATCCGGGACTGGAGCAACTGGAAGTCGGCGCGCCCCTCGTCGTCCAGCGCGAGGATCTCCCCGTCCAGCACGGCGGGCGTGGTGCCGAGCGCGTCGCCCAGCGACCCCAGTTCGGGGTAGGCGGCGGTGATGTCCTCCCCGGAACGGGCACGCAGCAGCAGGGTGCCGTCCCCTTCGAGGTAGACCACCGCGCGCTGGCCGTCCTGCTTGGTCTCGTACGCCCAGCGCGCGTCCTGCGCCGCGGGCGGCAGGGTGCCGGGCGTGGCGAGCATGGGAGGGATCAGCGGCAGGCTCACGGGTCAGTTGTCGACGGCCCGGCCCACCGCCACGCGCCCCGGCCGCCGTTTTCCCCTGAACGGCGGCCGGGACGTCAGTGGTCCTCGTTCGGCGGTAGGGCCCGCACCAGGCCCGACTGGTAGGCCATCACGACGAGTTGGGCACGGTCACGGGCGCCCAGCTTCGTCATGGCCCGGTGGACGTGGGTGCGCACGGTCAGCGGGCTGACGAAGAGCTTCTCGGCGATCTCCTCGTTGGAGTGGCCCTCGGCCACCCACGCCATGACCTCCCGTTCGCGGGCGGTGAGCGCGGTGAGGTGCTCGGGCGCGGCCGACTGCGAGCTCTCGGCGGGCGAGGCCAGGAACCGTGTGATCAGTGTGCGGGTCGCGGTGGGGGAGAGCAGGGAGTCCCCGGCGGCCACGGTCCGGATGCCGTCGAGCAGTACGTCCGCGGTGACGTCCTTGCCCAGGAATCCGCTCGCCCCGGCCCGCAGCGCCTGCGCGACGTACTCGTCGATCTCGAACGTGGTGAGGATCAGCACCCGCACCGCCCTGAGCGCCGGGTCGGCGCAGATCTCGGAGGTGGCCGTCAGCCCGTCCGCGCCGGGCATGCGGATGTCCATCAGCACCAGGTCGGGGTGGTGGGTCCGGGCGAGGGCGACGGCCTCGGTGCCGTCGGCGGCCTCCGCGACCACCTCCATGTCCGCGCAGGAGTCGATCAGGATCCGGAAGGTGGCCCGCAGCAGGGCCTGGTCGTCGGCGAGCAGTACGCGGATGGTCATGGGTGGTGCTTCTTCCGGTTCCGGAACGTGGGACGGCGCTCAGCGTGTCGGGTCCGGCCCGTCACGTCGTCGTGCGTCCGCCGACAATCGGCTACTCGGAACGCAGTATGCGCGGTGGGTCATGTCATCCCCGGGCAGGACGGCCCGCGCGAACCCCGGACGGCCGCGGGCTCACCACACGCACGGCAGCTCCACCTCGATCACCGTCGGCCCCCCGGCCGGGCTGGACACCCGTACGGTCCCGTCGAGCGCGGCGACCCGGCGCCGCACCCCGAGCAGGCCCGAACCGCCGGACTCGTCCGCACCGCCGTGGCCCTCGTCGGCCACGACGACGCGCAGTCCGCGCCGCATCCGGGCGAGCCGGACCGAGGCGGTGGGGGATCCGCTGTGCTTGGCGACGTTGGTGAGGGCCTCGGCCACGACGAAGTAGCCGGCCGCCTCCACCGCCGCCGGCGCCCTCGGCCCTTCGTCCGCCAAGCCGTCCACGTCCACAGTCACCGGCAGACCGCTGCCCGCCGCCAGCGCCCGCACCGCACCGACCAGCCCGCGGTCGGTCAGGATCGGCGGATGGATGCCGCGCACCACGTGCCGCAGCTCGGTCAGCGCCTGCTCGGCCTGCTCCTGGGCGTCGTCCAGCAGCTTGCGCGCGGCGTCCGGATCACGGTCGTAGGCACGCTTGGCGAGCCCGATCCGCATGGACAGTGCCACCAGCCGGGCCTGTGCGCCGTCGTGCAGGTCCCGCTCGATGCGGCGCAGTTCGGCGCCGTGCGCGGCGATCGCGTCGGCCCGGGTCGCGGTCAGCTGCTCCACCCGGGCGGCCAGCAGCGCCTTCGGGGACGGCCGTAGCAGCGACGTCGACCAGTGGGCCTCCAGGTCCGCCAGGCGCACGATCCACGGCAGGACGACGGCCCGCCGGCCCAGCACCGCGCATCCCACACCGTCGACGACGAGCCCGAGGGGCCACAGCGGCAGAGCGACGAAGAGGAGCGCGCCGTAGACGTAGTAGGCGGCCATCCAGCGCAGATCGGTGAGCGTGCCGGGGTCGCGCACGGCCGTCCGCAGCCGGTCGGTCAGCGGCCCCTCGATGGCCCGGTACGCCTCGGGGATCGCCCGCCCCGTCCAGGCGGTGGTCAGTCGCCGCTTGGCTCCCGCGATCCGCCGGACGAGGAGCACCGTCTCGGGCAGCAGCCAGGCGCCGATCACGGCGAGCGTGCCGACGGCGGTGATCAGCAGCACGGTGACGAAGAGGTACATCCCGAAGGCCATCGCCGCGGCCACCGTCAGATGGACCGTCGCGCGTCCGGCCTGCCGCATCGTCGCCCGCATGCCCTTCACGCTAGGTGAGCCGGGCGCCGCGCGCGGGGGCGCCGGCACCCGGGTCACAGGTGTAGCCCGCTCCACCATGTCCACCGCCCGCCGCTTCTTTCAATCAATTGACTTAGATTGTAGGTCTGTGAAACCCGCGGACGGCTTCAGGGACTGGCCTTCGCGGTGCCGAGTGAAGTCCCGGTGCGGTGGTGATCATGGCAGGCAGGGCACTGCGCGAGGAACAGGTCAACGCGACCAGGGAGCTGCTCCTGACGGCGGCCGAGCGGCTCTTCGCCGAACACGGAGTCCACCCGGTCTCCAACCGTCAGGTCAGCGAGGCCGCGGGCCAGGGCAACAACACCGCGGTCGGCTACCACTTCGGCACCAAGGCCGACCTGGTCCGCGCCATCGTGCGCAAGCACGCCACCCGCATCGAGGAGATCCGCGCCCGCCTCGTCGCCGGCCTGACGGACCCCGACGACGTGCGCGGCTGGGTGGACTGCCTGGTCCGCCCGGCGCTCGAACACCTCGCCGCGCTCGGCAGCCCCACCTGGTACGCGCGGTTCTGCGCCCAGGTCGTCGCCGACCCGGCACTGCACCGGATCATGGTCGAGGAGGCCCTCACCTCCCCGTCCCTCCAGCAGATCATCGAGGGCCTGCGCCGGTGCCTGCCCGACCTCCCGCCCGAGGTGAGCGCCGAACGCGGCGAGATGGTCCGTCACCTCATCGTCCACGTCGCCGCCGAGCGCGAGCGCGCCCTCGCCGAGCACACCCCCACCCCACGGTCCACCTGGGACGAAGCCGCCAGGGGCCTCGCCGACGCCGTCGTCGGCATGTGGCTGGCACCCGTCACGCCGGGCCACTGACGCCACCGCAGCAGGTTGACGACACAAGGAGCAGGACCGTGAAACCGACTCTGGGCCAACGCAGTCGCCGCGGCGACGCCGGGCGGTGCGGGTTATGAGTGCCTGGCAGACCGCCCCGCCCGCGGCCGGCGCCACCCGGGAGACCCCCGCCCTCGCGCGCGGCGCCGGCCAGCATGTCCTGGTCGTCGCCGGTGAGCCCGACCTCGCCGAACTGCTCTCGACCACCCTGGAGCTGGCCGGCTACCGGATCAGCGTCAGCGGCACCGGCGTCGACGCGCTGGCGCTGGTCGCGACGCGGCGCTTCGACCTGGTCGTCTTCGACACCGACATGCCGGACACGGCGCACCTCGGCCGGGAGCACCGGCCCGCGCTCCCGCACCGTCCGCCCGTCCTTCTTCTCAGCGCATGCGACGCCCTGGACCGGCTCGTGCCCGAACTCGGCCCGGGGGAGCGGGACTACGTCACCAAGCCCTTCCGGGTGGCCGAGGTCCTCGCCAGGATCCAGGTGCTGCTGCGCGGCAGTCGCCCGGGCCGGACCGGCGCGAACCCCCTCGGCTACGGCGACCTCGTGCTGGACGACACGGTGTGCCGGGCGCGGCGCGGGACGCGGGCACTCGACCTCACGCCCGCGGAGTACCGGCTGCTGCGCCATCTCCTGGTCAACGCCCACCGGGTGCTGTCGAAGGAGCAGATCGGCCGCTACGTGTGGGGCGAGAACCGCGGCGACAACGCGATCGAGCAACTCGTCTCCCGGCTGCGCCGCAAGGTGGACCGGGGCGACCAGGGCGACCGGGACACCCCGGCGCTGATCCACACGCGCCGCGGCTTCGGCTACTGGCTGGGCCGGTCCGACCTCGGCTCCTGACCACGACCGCCGTGTGATCCGGGCCACGTCAGGCTTCTGTCAGGAAACTGACCGGCTCACGTCAGACCCCTCTGTTTGCATGTGCTCATCGAGGCCTCGACTAAGTCATCCCGGAGCTCCGCCCCACCGGAGCCCCCCATCACCGAGGAGAGACATGGCCGACACCCAGACCGAGGCCGCGTCCGGCGCGACCCCGGGGTCCCCCGCGTACCCGATGCCCAGGGCGACGGGCTGCCCGCTCGCCCCGCCGCCGGCCGTGGGCGAGCTGCGTGCCGAGAAACCTGTCACCAAAGTGCGGATCTGGAACGGCAACACGCCGTGGCTGATCACCCGTCACGCCGACCAGCGGGCCCTGCTCACCGACCCGCGCGTCAGCAACGACGACCACGAGCCGGACTTCCCGCACGTCAACGCCCACCGTGCGGCGATCGCCCCGCACACCCCCAAGCTCATCACCAACACCGACGCCCCCGAGCACACCCGGCTGCGCCGGTCGGTCAACGGCCCGTTCCTCGTCAAGCGGATCGAGGCCATGCGGCCGGCCGTCCAGAAGATCGTCGACGACCTGATCGACACCATGCTGGCCGGCCCCAACCCGGCCGACCTGCTCACCGCGCTCGCCCTGCCCGTGCCCTCCCTGGTCATCGCCGAACTGCTCGGCGTGCCGTACGCGGACCACGAGTTCTTCCAGGAGAACAGCAACCGTGTCCTCGACGCCTCCCTCTCCGCCGAGGAGGCGGGCGCGGCGGGCCGTGCCCTGGGCCAGTACCTGGACCGGCTGTTCCGCGAGAAGCTCGCCGATCCGGGTGAGGACGTGCTGTCCGGGATGGCGGCCAAGGTCAAGGCCGGTGAGATGGAGCACCAGGAGGCCGTCAACATGGGCGTCGCCATGCTGATCGCCGGCCACGAGACCACCGCCACGATGATCAGCCTCGGCACCCTCGCCCTGTTCGAGCACCCCGACCAGCTCGCCGTGCTCCGCGAGACCGACGACCCGAAGGTCGTCAACGGCGCCGTCGACGAACTGCTGCGCTACCTCTCCATCGTCCACTCGGGTCTGCGCCGGGTCGCCAAGGACGACATCGAGATCGGCGGTCAGGTCATCCGCAAGGGAGACGGCATCCTCTTCGACCTCCAGGCCGCCAACTGGGACCCGGAGGCGTTCCCCGAGGCCGAGCGCCTCGACCTGTCCCGCCCGGCGCGTCAGCACAACGCGTTCGGCTACGGCCCTCACCAGTGCCTCGGCCAGAACCTGGCCCGCCTGGAGCTCCAGGTCGTCTACAGCACGCTCTACCGGCGCATCCCCACCCTGCGCCCGGCCGCCCCGGTCGAACAGCTGGCGTTCAACCACACCGGGACCGCGTACGGCGTCAAGTGCCTGCCCGTCGCCTGGTGACACCCCCACAAGTACTGAGGAACAAGGAGCAAGCCGATGCGCGTGGAACTGGACGAACCGAAGTGCGTGGCCTCCGGCCAGTGTGTGATGGCCTCTCCCGAGGTCTTCGACCAGCGGGACGACGACGGCGTCGCGATCCTGCTGGCGGAACACCCCGCCGATGACCTGATGGACGGCGTACAGGAAGCCATCGCGATCTGCCCCGCCGCCGCGATCCGCCTGGTGGACCAGTGAGGCGCATCGTCGTCGTGGGCGCCTCGGCCGCCGGGCTCGCGGCGGCCGAGACGCTCCGCCGCGAGGGCTACGACGGCACCCTCACCCTCGTCGGCGACGAACCGCTCGCCCCCTACGACCGCCCGCCGCTGTCCAAGCAGCTGCTGGCCGCCGAATGGGAGCCCGAGCGGCTGGCCCTGCGCGCCTCCGGCGACCTGGCCGGGCTCGACCTCGACCTGCGCCTGGGAGTGGCCGCCACCGGCCTCCGACTCGCCGACAGCGCACTGGAGTCGGCGGACGGCTCGACGCTGCCCTACGACGGCCTGATCCTGGCCACCGGGGTACGTCCGCGCCGGCTGCCGGGGGCCGGCGGGCATGTGCTGCGCACCCTGGACGACGCCCTGCGGCTGCGGGACCGGCTCACGCCGGGCCGGCGACTGGTCGTGGTCGGCGCCGGGTTCCTCGGGGCCGAGGCGGCCGCCGTCGCCTGGCGGCTCGGCTGCGAGGTGACGCTCCTCGAACCCGCGCCCGTGCCCCTCGCGCACGCCGTCGGCGCGGAGGTCGGCGCGATGCTGACGCGCGCCCATCTGGAGCGGGGCGTGGACCTGCGCTGCGGGACCACCGTGACCGAGGTGACCGAGGACGGCGTACGCCTAGCTGACGGGGAACTGGTCGAGGCCGACGAGGTGTTGGTCGCGATCGGCTCGCTGCCCAACACCGAGTGGCTCGACGGCAGCGGCCTCACCGTCGGCGACGGCGTGGTGTGCGACGAGTACTGCGAGGCCGCGCGGAACGTGTACGCCGCCGGGGACGTCGCCCGCTGGTACAACCCGCTGTTCGGGCAGGCGATGCGGATCGAGCACCGCACCAACGCCGCCGAGCAGGGCATGGCCGCGGCCCGCAACCTGCTGCACCCGCACGCGCGCAAGCCGTTCGCGCCGGTGCCGTACTTCTGGTCCGACCAGTACGACATGAAGATCCAGGCGTACGGCTATCTGCGCGGCCACGACGAGGTCGCCGTCGTCGAGGGGGACCTCGCCGAGGGCCGGTTCGTGGCCGCCTACCGCCGGGGTGACCGGGTGACCGGTGCACTGGCGGTGGGGATGCCGCCGAAGGCGATCCGGCAGTGGCGGCAGGCGATCATGACGGGCGCCGAGTGGGACGGGACCATGTCGTCCCCCTCGCGCGTCGAGGCCGTGCCGGGCGGGGCGTCCGCCTGAGACATGCCGCGCGGCCGGGGCCCGGTGGACCACAGCGGTCCACCGGGCCCGCCGTAAGTTAATTGAGTTACGCAATGAGATGGTAAAGTGGTCCCCATGCCCACCCCGCCACTCCCCGACACCCCCGCGTCCCCGGAAGTGATCGAGATCGAGCGCGCGCTCACCCGGATCACCTACCTGAGTACGCGCGCCCGGCAGCACGAGCGGCTCATGGCCCTGGCCGGGGTGCCGCTGGACCGGGCGGCCGTGGCGCTGCTGCGGCAGGTCGCCGACTCGGAGTCGCTGCGCCCCGGGGAACTGGCCAACCGGCTGGGTGTGGAGGCCTCGCACGTCACGCGCACGGTGCAGCAGCTCCAGAAGAGCGGCTACGTCACCCGGGTCCCCGACCCCCAGGACCGCCGCGCCCAGCGCATCGAGCTCACCGACGCCGGCCGGCAGGCCATCGCCCGGGTCCGCGACGCCGGCGCCCGTGGCATGCAGCTCGCCCTGGCCGACTGGACACCCGAGGAACTGGGCCGGCTGGCCGCGCTCTTC
The DNA here is from genome assembly GCF_042800355.1 of Streptomyces sp. NPDC057623. Classification (NCBI taxonomy): domain Bacteria; kingdom Bacillati; phylum Actinomycetota; class Actinomycetes; order Kitasatosporales; family Streptomycetaceae; genus Streptomyces; species Streptomyces sp. NPDC057623. The sequence goes on along the minus strand of NZ_JBHVGZ010000028.1, from coordinate 95,027 downwards.
CACCGCATGGTCGACGACTTCCTCGCCCACGCCGTCGACGAGGAGAGCGAACCGCAGCCGACGGCACCGGCCCGCACCGCCTGACCGGACGGCTCGCCCGCCTCCGCTCAGGCCGACGCCGCGCGAGGGCGCTCACCCGGCGAGCCGGCCGCCTGGGCGACCCCTGCGGGCGCTTCCGGCTCCCGCAGCCCGCACAGCAGCAGCCGCCCCAGCGCGGGCAGGACGACGAGCGGGACGAGCGCGGTCCGCAGCGAGGTGGCGTCGGCCAGCGCACCGACGACCGGCGCGGCGAGACCCCCCACGCTCAGGGTCAGCCCCAGCGTCACCCCGCTCGCGGTGCCCACCCGCCGGGGCAGATAGTCCTAGCCGAGCGTGATGTGCAGCGAGAACGGCACGTACAGGCCGGCCGACGTCAGCGCGACGAACAGATACACCGGCGGCCCGGGCACCAGGACCACCCCCGCCACCGCGAGCACGGTCAGTACATACGCATGACGTACGACCGTGAGACGCCCGTACCGGTCGGCGAGCCGGCCCCCGGCCACCGTGCCCACCGCGCCGCCGACGTACAGCACACACAGCGCGGCCGTACCGGCCACGTTCCCACCGCCGGTCCGCTGCCGTACGTACAGCGAGACGAACGTGCTCAGGCCGATGAACACGACCGACCGGCACACGATGGCACCGGACAGCCGCAGGAACGATGCCCAGTCGTCGCTGCCGAGTCCGGCGGCCCTGTCCGCGGCCTCCCCTCCACCGGGGGCCGACCGCACCGCCGCCGCGCACAGCGCCGCCCCCACCACGGCCGGTACGACCAGTAGCGGAGAGGCGCCGAGCCCACCGGTGGCGGCCACCGCGGCCACCAGCAGCGGGGCCAGCGCGAAACCGACGTTCCCGCCGAGGGAGAACCAGCCCATCGCCGTATGACTGCCGCGCGCGGCTGCGCGGGCCGCGCGTGCGGCCTCCGGGTGATAGGCGGCGACCCCGATCCCCGAGACGGCGACGACCGTCAGCGTGAGGGCGTAGGAGTCCATGACACCGCTCAGCGCGACCCCGGCGCCGCCCGTCAACGCGCTCAGCGGCAGCAGCCAGGGCATCGCCCACCGGTCGGTCAGCGCCCCGAACAGCGGCTGCACCACCGACGACAGCAAGGACGCGGCGAGGACGACGCCCGAGGCGGCGGCGTAGCTGTAGGCGCGCTCGGCGACGAAGTAGGGGACGAGGGCCGCCACCGCCCCTTGGTACACGTCGACACAGGCGTGGCCCAGGGACAGCAAGGTGATGGCGCGGTTGCGTTTCGTGGACATCCTGCGATCGTCGCGGCAGCGGCGCCTGGCCCGCTTCCGATAAACTGCCTGGTTGTGTCGAACATCCGCCACACCCCGATCGCCCCGACCCGCGCTCAGGTCCTGGCCGCCGGTGAACGCATCGACGCGCACCGGCACGACGACCACCAGATCGTCTACGCGGACTCCGGCGTCCTCGCCGTCACCACCGACGCCGGTACCTGGTTCGCACCCGGCAACCGCGCCATCTGGGTCCCCGCCGGCACCGTCCACGCGCATCGCGCCCACGGCCGGCTGGACCTGCACCTGGTCGGGCTGCCCGCCGACGACGACCCTGCCCCGGACTCCGTCCGGGGGTACCCCCGTCTCGCTTCGCTCGGCCTGGACGCCCCCACCGTCCTCGCCGTCGATCCGCTCCTGCGCGAGCTGATCCTCGCCCATACCCGCGACCCGGCCGACGACACCCCCGAGCGGCGCCGCCTGCTCGCCGTCCTGTGCGACCGGCTGCGGGCGTCACCGCAGCAGCCCCTGCGCCTGCCCACCCCCACGGACCCACGCCTGGCCGAGGTCTGCGCACTCGTCCACGCCGACCCCGCCGACCCCCGCACCCTCTCCGCGCTCGGCGCCGCGACCGGCGCGGGCGAGCGCACGCTCAGCCGGCTCTTCCGCAGCGAGTTCGGCATGACCTTCCCGCAGTGGCGCACCCAGTCGCGCCTCTATCACGCGCTGAGGCTGCTCGCCGAGGACATCCCCGTCACCACCGTCGCCCACCGCTGCGGCTGGTCCTCCGCCAGTGCCTTCATCGACGTCTTCCGCCGCTCCTTCGGCTACACGCCCGGAACCCACAACCGCCGCCCGCACCAGGCCCGATGAACCGGCAGGGGGCGGGTGGCGGGCCGCTGCCTACCCTCCGGTAGCATCCGGCGGCAGGCCGTCCAAGAAGGAGCAGGCCGTCCAAGGAGGATCCGTGCCACGGTCCCAACGCTCACCCCTGCTGCTCGCCGGCCTGCTGGCCACCGCGGGTGTCGCCCTCCCCCATAGCCTTAAGGGCATGGGCGGTACCCCCATCGCCGTCCCCCGCCAGTTCGACGCGACCGTGCCGCGCGCCCTGCCGGGCAAGGCCCGGACCTGGACGTACGCCAGCGGCGTCGCCGAACTCGCGCTGGCGGCGGGTCTGGCATCGCCCCGCACCCGCAAGGCCGCCGCGCTGGCCACAGCGGCGTTCTTCGTCGGTGTGTTCCCCGCGAACGTGAAGACGGCAGCCGACCGGCGGCACCGCCCGACCCCGCAGAAGGCCGCCGCCTTCGGCCGGCTGCCGCTCCAGATCCCCCTCGTGCTCTGGGCGCGGGGCGTAGCGAAGAACGCGGAGGGCCGGGCATGAGCGCACAGCTGAAGGTCGGCGACAAGGTCGAGGACTTCTCACTGGCCGACGAGACGGGCACCGGCCGCAGCCTCACCGAGCTGCTCGCCGAGGGGCCGGTGGTGCTCTTCTTCTACCCCGCCGCCCTCACCCCGGGCTGCACCGCGGAGGCCTGCCACTTCCGGGATCTCGCCGCCGAGTTCGCCGCCGTCGGGGCACGGCCCGTGGGGATCAGCGGTGACGCGGTCGAACGCCAGCAGGAGTTCGCCGACCGCCACACGCTCGGCATGACCCTGCTCTCCGACGCCGACGGGTCGGTCCGCGAGCGGTTCGGCGTGGCACGCGGCTTCTCGCTGGCCCCCACCAAGCGGGTCACCTTCGTCATCGGACAGGACCGCACGGTCCTGGAGGTCGTCCGCAGCGAACTGCGGATGAACACCCACGCCGACCGGGCCCTCGCCGCGCTGCGCAAGTGAGCCGACGGCCCCACCGGCCCGACCGGTGGGGCCGGACGGGCGTAACCCTCGGGGCGTCGCGGTTGATGCGGTGCCGTGAAGGACTCATGCTGGACGACATGGAGCGCGTCTCCGCCGTGGCGATCCTCGACGCCCAGGGTGTGGTCAAGGGGTGGAGCGAGGGTGCCCGGCAGCTCACCGGCCGTACGGCCGAGGAGGCCGTGGGCCGGCCCGCCCGGGACCTGCTCGCCGAGGAACCGTCGCCCGCCGACCTGGCCGCGCTGACCGGCACCGTCGTCCTGCTTCATCACGACGGCTCGCAGGTACCCCTGGCCCTGCGGGCGCACGCCGTGCTGACCGCGGACGGCGCACCCGACGGCTACATGGTCACCGGCGAACCCCCCGGCGCTCCGGAGCCGGGTCTGGGCGAGCGGGCCTTCCAGCAGGCCTCGATGTCGATGTCGGTCTTCGACACCCAGCAGCGCTATCTGCGGCTCAACGACGCCGCCTGCCAGGTGATGGGCGTGCCGGAGGACGTGCTGATCGGCCGGCACTTCCCGGAGACCGTGGAGGACGCCGAGCACAGCCGCGGCTTCCACTGGCATCTGCGCCAGGTCGCCGAGACCGGCAGACCCGTCCGCTACGAGAGCTTCACCGGAGCCCCGGCCCTCAACCGGGAGCACGCCTGGAGCATCGAGATGTGGCCGGTACGGGACGCCGACGGCAAGATCCTGGGCACGTCCCTGGCGGCGTTCGACAGCTCCGACCAGTACTGGGCGCGGCAGCGGCTGGCCCTGCTGAACGAGGCGGCCGCCGCCATCGGCACCACCCTGGACGTGGTGCGCACCGCGGAGGAACTGATCGGGATCGTGGTGCCCCGGTTCGCCGACTTCGCCAGCGTGGACCTGTTCGACTGGGTCCTGGGCGCGGAGGAGCCACCGGCCCTGGCCGGCACGGACATCGCGCTGCGCCGGGTCGCCCACGGTTCCGGCACCGAGGGCACCCCGGAAGCCGCCGTACACCTGGGTGAGGTGGACTACTACCCGCCGTTCTCGCCGCCCGCGCGGGCGATTCTCGAAAGCCGGGTGCTGCAGAGCCAGGCGGGCGAGCCGGCCTTCATGCGGTGGATCGCGGAACGCGACGCCCGGGCCCCGGAGGGCCGGCGGCACCGTGTGGGCGCCCACACGATGATGGCGGTGCCGCTGCGGGCCCGCGGCACCACCCTCGGCGTCGCCGTGGCCGTACGCATCAGACAGTCGGACGACTACGGCGAGGACGACGCCGTGTTCGCCGAGGAACTCGCCAGCCGGGCCGCCGTCTGCATCGACAACGCCCGCCGCTTCGCCCGCGAGCGCACCACCGCGCTGGCCCTCCAGCACAACCTGCTGCCCCGGGGCCTGCCCGGACAGGCGGCCGTCGAGGTGGCCCACCGCTACCGGCCGTCCGGATCGCAGGCCGGAATCGGCGGCGACTGGTTCGACGTGATCCCGCTGTCCGGCGGACGCGTCGCCCTCGTCGTCGGTGACGTCGTCGGACACGGCATCCCGTCGTCGGCCACCATGGGGCGCCTGTGCACGGCCGTACGCACCCTCGCCGACGTGGACCTGCCGCCCGACGAACTCCTCACCCACCTCGACGACCTGGTCACCCACCTCGCCGGGGACGACAGCGACGAGGTCGCCGAACTGGGCGCCACCTGTCTCTACTCCGTCTACGACCCCGTCACCCGCCGCCTCAGCCTCGCCGCCGCCGGTCACCCGCCGCCCGCCCTGGTGCTGCCCGACGGCACCACACAGGTCATCGAGATGAGCGCCGGACCCCCGCTCGGCGTCGGCGGGCTGCCCTTCGAGGCGGTGGAGGTGGAGCTGCCCGAGGACTCGCTGGTCGCCCTGTACACGGACGGTCTCATCGAGGACCGCGACCGGGACATCGACCACGCCACCGCCGAACTGTGCCGCGCGCTGACCGCGCCCGCCGAATCCCTCGACGCCCTGTGCGACACCGTTCTGAAGGCCGTGCTGCCGGAGGACCCCAGCGACGACGTGGCGCTGCTGCTGGCCCGCACCCGGGTCCTGGGCGCGGACCGCATCGCCACCTGGGACGTCCTGCCCGACCCCGAGCACGTGGCCGCCACCCGACAGGCCGCCACCGACCAACTGACCGCGTGGGGACTGGACGAGGCGGCCTTCGTCACCGAACTCGTCGTCAGCGAACTCGTCACCAACGCCATCCGGTACGGCTCCCCGCCCATCCAGCTCCGCCTGATCCGCGACCGCACTCTCATCTGCGAGGTCTCCGACGGCAGCTCCACCTCCCCGCATCTGCGCCGGGCCCACGCCTTCGACGAGGGCGGCCGCGGCCTGCTGCTCGTCGCCCAGCTCACCCAGCGCTGGGGCAGCCGGCAGACCGGCAGCGGCAAGACGATCTGGGCGGAACAGCCGCTGCCGCCGACGTGATCACTCGAACGGGCAGCCCGGGTTGGGCACGTCCTCCGAGAAGGGCGCGCCGTGCGGGAGTATGTACAACACCTCCAGGACGAGCGTGCTGTCGCCCAGGTTCCGGCCGAGGTGGACGTCGCCGGGCCCGCCCGGCTCGCGCACCACGGTGCCCTTCGGATAGACCCCGTCGACGGCGCAGTCGGGGTGGTAGTGGGTGAGCGTGCCCTGCTGCACGTAGCCGTACACGGGACCGTCGTGGTAGTGCCAGCCGGTGGCCTGGCCGGGCGGCACCGTGACCTCTCGCACCACGTAGTCGGTGTCGCCCACGGTGGTCTGGCTGATGGTCCGGCCGGTGACTCCGGGGCCCGGGGGTGTCGCGTGGGCGGGTCCGCCGACGAGGACGGTGGCGGCGACCACGGCGCCGGATACGGCGGTGCGGAGCGCGGTGCGCATACGAGGGGCCTCCTGAGGCGAGAGCAGTCGTCGCCGTGAACATAGAGGCAGGGAACGGCGGTTGAAGGCGGAACCAGAACATCCGCCGAATTCACCGCCGCCCCGACACGTTCACCCCTCGTCGCCGTCGGCCGCGACCTGGCCGAGGGTACGGCCGGTCCGCACCGAACGGGCCCGGTGCGGGTCGGGCGTGCGGTGCCCGTGCGCCCGGCCCTTGCCGGCCTTCACCAGCAGCCACGCCTCCCGCTCACCGTCGAGCCCGTCGCGAAACCGGGTGAGCGCGTACTCGCCGTGCAGCTTCGACCCGCTCAGCCGGAACGTGGCGTGACCGCGCTCGATCGACTCACCGAAGTCGACGGGCCGCCCCTCGCGGTCATGGCTCATCGGCTCGTACGTCCCGTTGTCCCAGACGATCACCGTGCCGCCCCCGTACTCGCCCTTCGGGATCACACCCTCGAACTCCTCGTACTCCAGCGGATGATCCTCCGTGGGCATGGCCAGCCGCTTGTCCTGGGGATCGCCGGACGGCCCCTTCGGCACCGACCAGGACTTCAGTACGTCCTCGACCTGAAGCCGGAAGTCGAAGTGCAGGGTGCGGGCGTCATGGATCTGCACCACGAACCGCGGCTGCGCCCCGGAGGTGTCCGCGCTCCCCTCCGGCTCTCGCGTCCGCCCGAAGTCACGCTTGCCGCGGTAGTCCCGCAACCGGTCCCTCTCACCCACGAGCGCCTCCTTCCCGGGCGCCCCGAGTACCCGCGGGGGCGCCCGCGACGCGCGGTCAGAACTCCTCGTGCACCTCGGGGTGCCCACCGAGACGCCGGTGGGCGCGGTCCGCGACCGCCGTCATCTGGGCAGGGCTCAGCTCGAACCCGAAGACGTCGAGGTTGGCGCGCTGCCGGCCGGGATCGCCCGACTTCGGGATGGCGACGGCGCCCAGCTGGACATGCCAGCGCAGGACGACCTGGCCGGGTGTCACCCCGTGCGCCTCGGCGACCGCGCCGACCACGGGGTCGTCCAGCAGGTCCGTGCCCCGGCCGAGGGGGCTCCAGCTCTCGGTCAGGATGCCCCGGTCGGAATGGAAGGCGCGCAGCTCGGCCTGCGGGAAGAGGGGGTGCAGCTCGATCTGGTTGACGGAGGGCAGGACCCCGGTCTCCTTCCCCAGCCGCTCGATGTGCCCGGCCGTGAAGTTGGAGACGCCGACCGACCGGACGAGGCCGTCCTCCCGCAGCTTGATCATGGCCTTCCAGGAGTCCACGTACTTGTCGACGCGGGGGAGCGGCCAATGGATCAGGTAGAGATCCACGTAGTCCAGGCCGAGACGCGCGCGGGACTCCTCGAACGAGGCGAGGGTCTCCTCGTAGCCGTGGTGCCGGCCGGGGAGCTTCGTCGTCACGACCACCTGCTCGCGCGGGACGCCACCGCGGGCGATGCCGCGGCCGACGCCGGTCTCGTTGCGGTAGTTCGTCGCCGTGTCGACGAGGCGGTAGCCCAGCTCCAGGGCGTCGCGAACCGCCTGCTCCGCCTGCGTGTCGTCCATCGGCCAGGTACCCAGGCCGATGGCGGGGATCGTCGTACCGTCGTTGAGCGTGTGCAGCGGAATGCTGATCACTGTCCGACCTTCCCTCGACTGTGCCGTACACCCAGCGTCACGGATAGGGTGAGGATCGATCAACCGGACGGGTGGGGATGAGGGCAGCGGACGGCATGGGCGGCACCGAGGAGAAGCAGCCGGCGGGATCCGGCCGGCCCACGTCACGCGACGTCGCCCGGCTCGCCGGGGTGTCGCACACCGCCGTCTCCTTCGTCTTCAACGGACGCGCCGAGGGCAACCTCTCACCCGCCACCCAGGAACGCATCCGCCAGGCGGCCGCCCAGCTCGGCTACCGGCCCGACCCCGTCGCCCGCGGCCTGCGCCGCCGCCGTACGGCCGTGATCGGCCTGGTCACCGACGAGATCGCCTCCTCACCCTTCGCCGGCCGGCTGCTGCGCGGCGCCATGGAGACCGCCTGGGACAGCGAGCACCTCGTCCTGACCATCGACTCCGGCGGCGACCCGGCCAAGGAGGACGCGGCCGTCGCCGAACTCCTGGACCGGCGCGTGGACGGGATCATCTACGCGGCCATGTCGCTGCGCCGGGTCCGCGTCCCCGAGGGCCTGCACCGTACCCACTCCGTCCTCGCCAACTGCCTGCCCGAGGACGACTCGCTGCCCGCCGTCATCCCCGCCGAGCGCGCCGGCGGCCGTACGGCCGCCAGGCTGCTGCTGGAGAAGGGGCACCGCCGGGTCGCCATGGTGGGCGGCCAGGACGACCTCGCCTCCCTCGACCGCCTGCGCGGCTTCCGGGACACGCTGCGCGCCGAGGGGATCACCGTCCCCAAGGAGTGGGTCGTCCGCACCGGCGGCGAGATCGCCGGCGGGTACGAGGGCGCGATGCGCGTCCTCGACGGCGCCCCCGCCGACCGGCGCCCCACCGGTGTCTTCTGCTACAACGACCGGGTCGCGGCCGGCGTCCTGCACGCCGCGACCCGGCTCGGCATCACCGTCCCCGGCGACCTCTCGGTGGTCGGCTACGACGACCAGGAACACATGGCCGAGTTCCTCACCCCGCCCCTCACCAGCGTCGCGCTGCCCCACCGGGCGATGGGCGACGCGGCAGCGCGGTTGCTCCTCGACGCGATCGAAACGGGCCGGACGCCGCCCGCGACGGTACGGCGTCTGGCGTGCCCCGTGATCAGTCGTGCGTCGGTGGGACCAGCTCCCAGCCGGTGACCGTGGCCCCGGGGCCGCCCGACACGACGAGCTCGGGCACGTCGTCCGGGCGCCGGTAGACCCGCTCGGTGACCGTCGCCCGATCGCCGACGAACAGCTCGAACAGCGAGCCGTCCACGAGGATCCGCACCTCGCCGGCCGGCGCCCGCACCACGATCGGCGCCGAACCCTCGGGTCCGGTCCGTGGCCAGTCGCCCCGGTCGAGCGTCACGGTGCCCTCGTCCGGGTCCAGGACGACCGTCAGCGCCGCGCCCGAGGCGGACCGCAGCAGGCTCACGGTGGTGCGGCCGGACGCGGTGACGGTCAGGTCGTACGCCTGCGGGAGCGGAGCGTGTCGCCCCGGCTCCGTGACGAACGGCTCGGCCGCGCGCAGCAGTGCGAGCTCCGGCGCCGGTACGACCCGCGGGGTCCCGTCCGGGTGCACGTCCACGACCCTCGGCGCCGTGAGCACCCCGGCCCACCCCGCCCGGTCGATCTCGCCCTGCTCGCGAGCCTCCCACGACCAGCCCCACAGCAACGCCCGGTCGGGTTCCTGGAGTACGGCGGGGGCGTAGAAGTCCCGCCCGTGGTCGAGCCGCCCACCGGCACGGGGCGAGAAGCGCAACCCGCCCTCACCGTACGGTTGCAGACGTCCCGTCAGATAGCCGGTGCTGCACGGGTCCCCGTCCCACAGCGACAGCACCAGCACCCAGTCCCCGCCCCGCGTCGCGTACAGCTGCGGGCACTCCCAGCCCACCGCCTTGTCGCCGAAGGCATCCGCCGCGACCGGGTCGTCGCCGTCCAGGAGCACACCCGCGAACCGCCAGTCGGTCAGGTCGTCGCAGTCGTACAGCAGCACCGACGGCGTCCCGTCGGCATGCCCCGCGCCGACCAGCGCCCAGCGGTGCCCGCCGCTCCCGAACACGAACGGGTCGCGGAACATCACCACGTCCAGGTCGGCGGGCGGACCGGCCACGGCCGGCGTCGGCAGCGGCTTCCAGTCGGTGAGCGTCTCGTCCTGCGGAACCACGGCCCGTGCCAGGCAGATCGCGCCGAGGCCGACGTGGTGGCGGTCGACGCCCGTGTACACCGCGGTCGGTACACCGTCGTCGTCGACCACGCACCCCGACCAGCACCCCGCCTCGTCCGGGCCGCCGGGCGTCGGGGTGAGCGCGATCGGATGGTGCTCCCACTCCACGAGGTCGGCGCTGGAGACGTGCCCCCAGTGGACGTTCGCGTGCACGGGAGCGGCGGGATTGTGCTGGTAGAAGAGGTGGTACCGGTCCCGCCAGCGGAAGGGCCCGTTGGGGTCGTTGATCCAGTTGGCGGGGGGACGGACCCGGAAGCGCGGGGCGCCGGGGTCCGTGGACGGAGCGGTCAGGCTCAACGGTTGACTCCTGCGGACGTGATGCCCTCACGCAGAGGGCGCTGGCCGACGACGAACACGGCGACGGCGGGGATCATGGAGAGGACGACGCCGGCGAGCACCACCGAGATGGAGCCGGTACCCAGGTTCCCCTGGAGGGAGACCAGGCCCAGGGGGAGTGTGTAGTTCTGGTTGGAGGTCTCCAGGATCAGTGGGCGGAAGAACTCGTTCCAGTGGTAGTTGAAGGCCAGCACGCCGACGATCGCGAGGCCCGGCGCGGCCAGCGGGGCGTACACGGACCGGAAGGTCCGCCAGGGCCCGCAGCCGTCCAGCATCGCCGCCTCGCCCAGGTCCTTGGGCATGCCGAGGAAGTACTGGCGCATCAGGAAGGTCCCGAACGCGGTCGGGAAGGCCGGGATGATCAGACCCAGCAGGGTGTCGGTCAGGCCCATCGACTTCAGCACCAGGAACACCGGCACGATCGTGACCTGCAGCGGCACCATCATGGTCGCCAGGACCAGCCCGAACAGCGGCTTCTTGAAGCGGAATTCGAGGCGGGCGAAGGCGTACCCGGCCAGGCCCGCCGTGATCATCTGGCCCACCGCGATCAGCGCCGTCACCAGCGTGGAGTTCAGGGCGAGCAGCCAGACGTCGATCTGGTCGAAGGCCCCGCTGTACGCCTCCAGGGACGGATCCGTCGGGATGATCTTCGGCGGCAGGTCGATGGCCTCGGCCGGAGTGCGCAGCGAGGTGGAGACGGTCCAGATGACCGGGCCCAGCGTCAGCAGCGCGCACACGGCCAGCGCGGCGATCCGGGCCCAGGGGGCGAGCGAGTGCCGGGTTCGGCTCAGGGACAGGGTTGCTTGGCTCATGGAGGACTCACCCGGCTCACTGGTAGTGGACGAAACGCCGGCTGAGCCGGAACTGGAGGGCGGTGACCGCCATGATCAGCACGAACAGCAGCACACCCACCGCCGAGGCCTCACCGAAGCGGAGCTGTTCGAAGGCGTCCTCGTAGATGACCATCACGACGGTGCGGGTGGCGTCGCCGGGGCCGCCGCTGGTGAGGACGTATGGCTGCTCGAAGACCTGGAGTGCGTTGATGATGCCGACCACCGACGCGACCAGCAGCGTGGGGGACAGCAGCGGCAGCGTGACGTTCAGGTGCTTGCGCAGACCGGTCGCGCCGTCCAGGGAGGCGGCCTCGTGGATCTCCTTGGGGATGTTGTTCAGTCCTCCGACGAACAGCAGGAACGAGAACCCGAACTGCTGCCACACGTAGACCAGGATCACCGTGGCCATCGCCGCGTTCTCGGACGTCAGCCAGGGCACCGGGGCGATCCCGACCAGCCCGAGCATCCAGTTCACGATCCCGAAGTCCTGGTTGAACAGGTACTTCATCACCACCGAGATCGACGCGGCGGACAGCACCAGCGGGAAGAAGAACGCCGACCGGAACACCGAGCGCAGCCACACCGGCATCCGCCCGTTCACCGTCAGGGCCAGCGCCAGGGCGATCAGCAGTTGCAGTGCGACCGCGAACACCATGAAGACCAGCGTGTTGCCGAAGGAGACCAGCACCGTCGAATCGGTGAAGACCTCCCGGTAGTTGGCGGCCCCGGCGAAGCTCGGGTCGTCGATCACGTTCCAGTGGAAGAGGCTCAGCACCACCGAGCCGACGATCGGGACGACCGTGAAGACGACGATGCCGACGATCGTCGGCGCCAGGAACAGCGTGGCGAGCAGCCGGGTGCCGCGGTCGCGGGCGGAGCCACGGGGCTCGGGGGCCGGGGGCGTGGCCGGCTGTCGCGGCCGTACGGCCGGTATCTGGGTGTTCGTCATACCTCACGCTCCATGGCCTTCTCCAGGTCGCGCTGCATCCGGCGCAGCGCGGGAGCCACCGTGCGCCGCGACGCCAGCGCGGTACCGGTGTGCTTGATCAGCACCTGCTCGAACTCGGCGACCTGCGGCGGCGCCGGGATCGGCCCGGTGTCGGGGAACTTGTCGAGGGTGTCGTAGAAGACCTGCCAGTGGTCCGGGCCGGTCTCGCGGTAGCGGTCGGCCGTCAGCATCGAACGGCGTGCCGGAGTGGTCTGGTTGGTCTTGAACAGCCGCGTCAGGGTGTCCTTGCGGGCGGCGTACTTGATGAACTCCCAGGCTTCCTGCTGTCGCTTCGAGGTGCGCAGCAGCGCGTAGCCCGCGGCGCCGTACTGCATGCGCTGGGTGCGCCAGCGCGGGAAGTACTGCGCGTCGAAGCCGTCCGCGCGCATGCCGGCCTGGTGGAGGCCGCCCGCCCAGAAGCCGCCGGCCGGGGTGACGCCGACCCGTCCGGTGGAGAACACGCCGATGAGGTTCTGGCCGTTGCCGCCCTCGGGCCGGGTGCACAGCCCCTCCTGGACGAGGGAGGCGAGATAGTCGTACGCCTCCTCCACCCGTGCGTCCGTGGCCTGCGGGGTCGTCCACCGGAAGCCGCCCCCGCGCCCCTGGCGTGCGGCGGCCGGGTAGAAGGAGTCCCACAGCCAGCCGCCGCCCGGCGCCTTGGACTCGCTGAGCAGGTTGGTGTCGTTGGCGAACAGCCAGGGCACCACGCCGCCCCACAGGCGGTTGGTCCAGAAGTACGGCGTGAACTGGGAGCCGCTGGACTTCTTCATGTCCCGCATCAGCGCGGTGAAGTCGTCGCGGGTCCAGTCGGCCGCCGGGAAGTCCGCCCCCGCCCGCTTCAGGACCTGGTTGTTGAGGTACATGTCGGCCGCGTTGAACTCGACCGGCAGCTGGTAGAGGCTCCCCTCGTACATCATCGACTCCACCAGCGAGGGATGGACGTCGGCGAAGTACTCGCGCAGCTCCTCGGCGTCCCGCTTCACCCAGTCGTCCAGCGGGACCCCGAGGCGCTGCGCGAACAGCTGGACGCCTTCGGTGGCGACGTACACGAGGTCGGGCGCGGTGCCCGCCGCGATCTGGGTGAGGATCTTCGCGAAGAAGTCCGACCAGTCGACGGCCTGCACGGCGTTGATACGGAGCTTGATGTCGGGGTGGACCTCCTTGAAGCCCTCCGTGAGGGTGCGGATGGCCTCCGGCCCGTAGGCGGGGCCCAGGGTGGCGACGACGAGGGAGCCGTCGTCGCGGCCGGGTATGTCGGCTCCGGTGAGCCGGTCCCAGCTCGCGGCGGTGCCGGCCAGCGCGGCGGCTCCCGCGCCGTAGGCGCCGTACCGCAGGAGGGTGCGGCGGTTGAGGTTCGAGTCGGTCATCTGAACGGGCCTAACTCGTGTTAGTCAGAATCTGATGCCCAGATGATGTGAAGGCCATCGCGGCCCTGTCAAGAGTCGTGAACGGCTTGACCTTTAACGAGTTAGGCCTCACAGTTCCGATCCAGGTCGACCGGTCCGGGATTGAACGACTCCGGTTCCGGTGGGCCGTCCGGATCCGGTTCGCATCCGGTACGGATCTCCATGAGCCGCAGTCCTGACGACGTCGTCAGGGAAAGGAGCCTCGTCATGCGTGGTATATCCGGCATACCCGGAATATCCAGGAGGTCGCTGTTCATCGCCTCGGCCGTGGGCGCGGCCGGCGCCTTACTTCCCGCCGGTTCGAGATCCGCGTCGGCGGCGTCAGCGCCCTCCGCGTCCACCACGGCTGCCGCCTGCACCGGAAGCTACCGTGCCGAGTACCACTTCACGGTCCCCGACCAGTGGATGAACGACCCGCAGCGGCCGGTGTGGATCGACGGTGAGTACCACTACTACTACCTCTACAACCCCGACTACTCGACGGGCGGCACGTCCGCGGGCACGGCCTGGCGCCTGGCGACCAGCACCGACCTGGTGTCCTTCACCGACCGCGGGATCGCCGTGCCGAAGGACACCACACCCAACGGCGACGTCTGGTCCGGCTCGGCGGTGGTCGACACCGGCAACACGGCGGGCTTCGGCGCGGGCGCGGTGATCGTCCTCGCCACCATGGCGCCCGGCGACGGCGCCCAGGCGCAGTACCTGTACTACTCCACCGACGGCGGCCGTACGTTCACCAACCACGGCACCGCCCCGGTCCTGGCCAACCCCGGCGTCCGGGACTTCCGCGACCCCAAGGTCATCCGCGACGAGGAACGCGGGCGCTGGGTGATGGCCCTCGCCGAGAACGACAAAGTGGGCTTCTACCACTCCGCCGACCTCAAGTCGTGGACGTACGTCGGCGGCTTCATCAAGGGCGGCATCGGCGTGCTGGAGTGCCCGGACCTGTTCCGCATCCGGGCGGCGGACGGCACCTGGAAGTGGGTGCTGGGGGTGAGCGCCAACGGGAAGGGATCCGGGCTGCCGAGCACGTACGCCTACTGGACGGGGTCCTTCGACGGCACCACGTTCACACCCGACCTGAGCGACCCGCAGTGGCTCGACCGCGGCTGGGACTGGTACGCCGCCGTCACCTTCGAGAAGCGGAACGCCGGCGGCACGCTCGACCCGGCGGCAAGGTACGCCATCGGCTGGCTGAACCACTGGGACTACGCGGGCACCACGCCCACGATGGAGTGCGACGGCTTCAACGGCACCGACTCGATCGTCCGCGAGGTCACGCTGCGGCGGGCGACGGACGGCACGTACTACCTGGCCTCCCAGCCGGTCGCCGGTCTCGACGCCCATGTCTCCCGCACGGTCGACCTCGGCGACCTGGAGGTCGACGGGAGCCTCCTGCTCGACTACTCGGGCACCGCGTACGAGGTGTCCACCGAGATCACCTGGGACCAACTGACCGGCGCGGGGCTGCAGTTGCGGCGCTCCTCCGACGGCGGCCGCCACATCGACGCCGGGATCTACGGCGACTACGCCTTCGTCAACCGCGGATACACCGTGAGCCCCGACAGCACCGGCCGGTGGCAGGAGAGCCGAAGCCCCTTCGACGCGTCCGCGGGCACGGTACGGCTGCGCATCCTGATCGACCGGACGTCCATCGAGATGTTCGTGGACGACGGCCGCTACACGCACTCGACCGAGGTCTTCCCGGATCCGGCCGACACCGGGCTGGCGCTCTTCACGATCGGCGGCACGGCGGTCTTCCGGAACACGGTCATACGGGAGTTCGCGCTCTGACACCTTGCCGCGGCCCGCTCGAGGCCCTGTCGCCATGCCCGCCGAACACTGTCACGATCTTCCTGGAACCGGCTCGGACCGGAGCCGGTGCGGACGGACGACCGACGGAGCGGGCATGACGACGGACAGGGCCACAGCGCACGGAGCGGAGCGGGCCGCGGGGATCGAGGTGCGACCGGCCGCCGGGCACATCGGGGCGGAGATCACGGGCGTCGACCTGGCCGGTGAGCCGGACGACGCCGTGGTCGCCGCCATCCGGGCGGCGGTGCTGCGCTGGAAGGTGGTGTTCTTCCGCGGCCAGCGGCTGGACCACGCCGGGCATGTGGCGTTCGCCCGCCGGTTCGGCGAGCCGGTCGTCCCGCGCAAGCGGGGGAGCGCCTCCCCGGCGGACTTCCCCGAGATCGAGACCACCGCCGACCGGCTGGAGCTGGGCGGGAAGTTCGGCATGGAGCACGACGAGTGGCTGCGGCGCCGCCGCCACACCCTGCTGCGGGGCTGGCACTGCGACCACGGCGCCCGTATCGACCCGCCCGCCGCGACGATCCTGCGCGCCGAGACCGTACCCCCGTACGGCGGCGACACGACCTGGTCCAACCTGGCGGCCGCCTACGCCGGACTCTCCGGCCCGGTGCGGGAGTTCGTGGACGGGCTGCGGGCCGAGCACCGCCTCGGCGTCGGCTACCAGCCCCGTCCCGGCGACGACGCGTACGTCCGTCATCTGCTGGGCCACCAGGTCGCCTCGCTGCATCCGCTGGTGCGCGTCCATCCGGAGACGGGGGAGCGGGTGCTCTACGTCAACGGCTACTACGTCGAGCAGATCGCCGGCCTCTCGCGGGCGGAGAGCCGGGCGATCCTCGACATGCTGCTGGAGCAGGCGGTGCGACCCGAGTACACGGTCCGGTTCCGCTGGGAGCCCGGCAGCGTCGCCTTCTGGGACAACCGGGCCACCATCCACCTCGCCCCGAGCGACAACGCGCACCTCGACTTCCCCCGGACCATGCACCGGGTGATGCTCGCCGGGGACGTACCGGTCGGGGTGGACGGCGAACCGTCGGAGCCGATCACCGGGACCGAACCGGGGCGCTGGTAGGCGACCGCCGGTCCGCCGCCGGTGACCTCACCGCACGCAACGGTCAGCGGGCGAGCAGGTCCCGAAGCGCCTTGGCGATGTCGTCGGGCGCCTCCTCCGCCATGAAGTGACCGCAGGTGACGGTGGTGTGCACCAGATCGGGCGCCCAGGCGCGCCACAGCGCGGTGGCGTCGAAGCCGAGGGCGGCGCCCCAGTCCTGCTGGAGCACACCCACCGGCATCCGGAGCGTGGTGCCGGCCGCCCGGTCGGCCCGGTCGTGCTCGACGTCGATGCCGGCGGAGGCCCGGTAGTCGGCCACGATCGACGGCACGGCCGCACGGCAGGCCGCCAGGTAGGCGGCGCGGACCTCGTCCGGCACGGCCCGCCGGTCGGACGTCCAGAGGTCGAGGAAGTGGCCGAAGAAGTCGTCCGGCGCGGCACTGATCATGCGCTCGGGCAGGCCGGGCGGCTGGGCCATCAGATAGAGGTGGAAGCCGACCGCTGCGGTGACGCCGTGCATCACCTCCCACATGTCCAGGGTCGGCAGGACGTCGAGACACGCCAGGTGGGTGATCGTCCCGGGGTGGTCCAGCGCGGCCCGGAAGGCCACCAGGGCCCCACGGTCGTGCCCGGCCAACGCGAAACGCTCGTGCCCGAGTTCACGGGCGAGCGCCACGATGTCCGCGGCCATGGTCCGCTTGGCGTAGCCGCCGCCGTCGGTCTCGGCCGGTTTGTCGCTGGCGCCGTAGCCGCGCAGGTCGGGGCAGATCACGGTGTGGTCGGCGGCGAGATCGGTGGCCACGTGGCGCCACATCAGGTGGGTCTGCGGGAAGCCGTGCAGCAGGACGACGGGGGCGCCGGCACCGCCTACGGCCGTGTGCAGGGAGATCCCGTCGGCGACGGGAACGCGGTGGTGATCGAAACCGGCGATGACAGGTGTCATGGCTCCGCTCCTTCTCATGTGATGGGGGAGGATTCCGTTCGGGAAGACCGGGTTCCTCGATCCTCCCGGCGGCGGATGAGCGGGTGATGAGCACAGCGGCGGCGCGCGGTGACCCGGGGAGGAGGACGGCGGTGGAGGACGTGGGCGCTGCCTTCGGTGTGCTCGGACCGGTGACGGCCTGGGACGCGGCCGGGAACGCGATCGACCTGAAGGGCCCGAGACACCGCTCTGTCCTGGCCCGGCTGCTCGTCGCCAGGGGCCGTGTCGTGCCCGTCTCCCGCCTGGTCGACGACCTCTGGACGGACGACCGGCCCGCCGACGCCGTGGGCGCCGTACGCACCTTCGTCGCCGCGCTCCGTCGCGCCCTCGAACCCGGCCGCCCGCCCCGCACCCCGGCCCGGCTGCTGGTCACCGACGGCCCGGGGTACGCCCTGCGCACGGCGAAGGACACGGTGGACGCCTGGCGCTTCGAGGACTCCGTCGGCGCCGCCGTGACGTTGCCGCCCAGGGAGGCGACCGTACGGCTGGACGAAGCGCTCGGCTGGTGGCGCGGCCCCGCCTACGCTCAGTTCGCGGAGCAGGCGTGGGCCCGGACCGAGAGCCGCCGCCTGACCGAACTGCGCCTGCACGCCGTGGAACTGCGCGCCGAGACGCTGCTGGCCCTCGGCCTGGCCGACCGGGCCGCCGCGGACCTTCGGGCGCACGCGGCCGAGCACCCCTGGCGGGAGAACGCCTGGCGCCTGCTGGCCCTGGCGCTGTACCGCACGGGCCGTCAGGCCGACGCGCTGGACGTGCTGCGCCGGGCGCGTGCCCTGCTGGCCGGGGAACTCGGCATCGACCCGGGGCCCGGCCTGCGTTCCCTGGAGGCGGACATCCTGCACCAGGCCGACCACCTCGGCGAGGCACGCGACCACTCCGCCGGCCGGGTCTGGGAGCAGGTCGCCGCCGCCTACGACCGCACCGTCGCCCCCGGTGCCCGCGCCCGCCTGGAGTCCACCGCCGGCCTGCTGCGCAACCTCGCCCTGACCGGCGGCAGCGGACTCCCGGCCGCCCGCGAGCACCGGGTCGCCGCCGTCGCGGCCGCCGAGGAACTGGGCGACGCCGAACTGACGGCCCGGGTGATCGGCACCTACGACGTCCCCGCGATCTGGACCCGCCTCGACGACCCGGAACAAGCCGCGCAGGTCGTCGCCGCCGCCGAGCGCACCCTCACCGCCCTCCCCGCCGAGGGCCACCAGGCGGCCAAGTCCGGCCTGCTCGCCACGATCGCGCTGGAGTCGCGCGGCACCCCGCTCGCCAGGGGCCCGCAGGCCGCCCGCCGCGCCGAGGAACTCGCCCGCCGGCTGGACGATCCGGCCCTGCTGGCGTTCGCCCTCAACGCGGCCTTCATGCAGTGCTTCGACCGGACCGGACTGGCGCCGCGACGCGACGAGATCGGCGCGGAACTGGTCGCGCTCTCCGCCCGCCACGGCCTGAGCGCGTTCGAGATCCTCGGCCACCTCGTCCGGCTCCAGGCCCGCGCCGCCCTCGGGGACTTCACAGCCGCCGACCGCCACGCGGCCGCCGCGGACGCACTGGCCGCACGGCACGAACGCCCGCTCGTCGGCGTGTTCACCGGCTGGTACGCCGCCCTGCGGCTGGACGCCACCGGCCGGGCACCCGTGCCGGACGTCGAGGCCGCCTACCGGGACGCGGCCGCCCTGCTGGACGGCGCGGGCATGCCGGGCCTCGCCCACGGCCTGCCGCCGCTCGCGCTGCTGTGCCTGCGCGTGCGGCACGCCCTGCCCCTCGGCTTCGACGAAGACACGGACTGGGGCCCCTACGCCCCCTGGGCCCACCCCCTGCTCCTCCTCGACCAGGGCCGACGTTCCGAGGCCGCCGAGGCCCTCCACGCCACGCCCGAACCGCCCCGCGACCTCCTCCAGGAGGCGCTGTGGTGCCTCACCGCCCGGGCGGCCCTGACCCTCGGCGACCGGACGGCCCTGGCCCGCGCCCGCACCGCCCTCGCCCCGGCGGCGAACGAACTGGCCGGCGCCGCCAGTGGCCTGCTCACACTGGGCCCGGTTTCGGCCTGTCTCGCCGCGATCGCGGCGGCCCTCGGCCGTACGGATGCCGACAACTGATCATTTCGCCGGTGAACCGTTCGACGAGACTCGTCGTCGTACAGGTGAATGATCGACAACGCTCGGCCCGGGTACCGGACTCCGGCAGGGCGCGTCCACGGGCCGGATCCCGTGCGACGAGGAAGGAAACGCATGCCGACTCCCGGGCGCCGTACCGCCGCCACGCTCCTCGACGTACTGCGGCACGCCGCTGAGGAGTCACCCGGCCAGGTCGTCGTGCATGTCCGGGGAGACGGCAGCGAACACACCGTCACCTTCGCCGAACTCCGCGACGACGCACTGCGTGTGGCGGGAGGGCTCCGCGAGGCGGGACTGGAACCCGGCACGCCCGTTCCGCTGCTCGCGGATCGCGGCGAGGACTTCCAGCCGATGTTCTGGGGAGCGCTGGCGGCGGGACTCGTGCCGGTGCCGCTCGCCCCGGAGGCACGCCGGGTGGGACCGGTGTGGGAGTTCCTCGGCAGGCCCGCGGTCGTCGTGGACGACACCACCGACGCCCTGCTCGCCGAGATCCCGGGTCCGGTGCGCGCGTTGCGGCTGGACGCGCTGCGCGCAGGCCGCCCCTTGCGCTCGCTGCCCCGCCCAGAGGCCCAGGACCTCGCGTTTCTCCAGTTCTCCTCCGGTAGCACCGGTGCCCCGAAGGGCGTGGAACTCACCCACGGGGCCGTCCTCGCCAACCTCCGGCAGATCCGCGCCGCCATGGCGATCACGCCGGACGACGTGGTGGCGAGCTGGATGCCGTACTTCCACGACATGGGTCTGATAGGCACCCACCTCGTCCCCATGGCGGCAGGTCTGAAGCAGATACGACTGGAACCGCTGACCTTCGCCAAGCGCCCGGCCCGCTGGCTCGAAGCGGTGGACCGGCACCGGGCCACCCTGCTCTCGGCGGCGAACTTCGCACTGGCGCTCGCGGCGCGACGGGTACCGGACAGCACCTGGGCCGCACTGGACCTGAGCTGCGTACGCCTGATGCTCGTCGGTGCCGAGCCGATCGCACCGCGCGTGTGGCGGGAGTTCAGCGCCAGGGCGGGCGCGGCAGGGCTGGACGCCACGGCCATGCTCCCCGTGTACGGACTGGCCGAGGCCACGCTCGCCGTGACGGTGCCCCCGCTCGGGGAGACCGCCGCGCCCCTGCGACTGGACCGCGAGGCCCTCAGCCGTGGCCGTGCCGTCGCGGCCGAAGCCGGCCCGGACGCCGTCGAACTGATGGATGTGGGCCGCCCCGTCCCGGACTGCGAGCTCCGGGTGACCGACGATGCCGGGAAGCTCCTGGACGACCGCCGGGTCGGTCACATCGAGGTACGCGGACCCCAGGTGGCACGCGGCTACCGCCGCGCCCCCGAGGCGAGCGCGGCCGCGTTCGGCGGTGGCTGGCTGCGCACGGGCGACCTCGGCTTCCGGCACGAGGGCCGACTGTGCGTCACCGGCCGCCACAAGGACGTCGTCTTCGTCGGCGGACGTACCTTCCACGCATCCGACCTGGAAGAGACCGTGGCCGCCACGCCGGGACTGCCGGGCGGGACGGTGGCGGCGGTCGGGTCCACCGATCCACGGACCGGGGGCGATCGTGTGGCGGTGTTCGTCCAGTGGGCTCGGCCCGCCCTGGCCACGGCCCTTCCGGTGCTCGACTCGGCGGCTGCCCGGGTCCGCGAGGCACTGGGGCACGACGACGTACGCGTGTTGCCGCTGCCGCCGGGGGCGTTCCCCCGGACGACGAGCGGCAAGCTGCGCCGGGCGCTGATGCGGGAGCGGTTCGCGGCGGGGGCCTACGCGGCCGTCGAGGAGCGGCTGGCCGCGGCGCGGGCCGAGGGTCCGTCGGCTGCCCGGCGGGCCCGGCGCGGTCCGCAGGGGGACGCGCCGCGCTCGCGGCGTGACGTCGAGGAAGCGATCCGGGAGATCTGGGCACAGGCCCTGGACCTCGCCCCGGCGGCCATCGACCGGGACGACCGCTTCTTCGCCCTCGGCGGGTCCTCACTGAAGGCGATGTCGGTGCTCGCGGGGATCGAGGACGCCTTCTCCGTCACGGTGGAGCCCCGGGACCTGCGCGACCAGCACACCGTGGCCGCGCTGGCCGGTCATGTGCTGGCGCTGATCGGGGAGGCCGACGGAGCGTCCGAGGCGAGGCGGGTCGCGATGCCGGCCGACGAGCGCGCGGGGCGCCAACCCGTCGCCGTACTCGGCATGGCCTGCCGATTCCCCGGGGCGGACACCCCCGAAGCCTTCTGGGAACTCCTCCTCTCCGGCCGCGACACGCTGACGGCCGTACCCGGTGGCCGATGGGAGGACGTCCCCGGCGGCCGAAGGGATGGTGCCTCCGGCGGCCTACGGGACGACGCCCCCGACTTCTTCGGCTCCTTCCTCCCCGACCCCTCGGCCTTCGACGCCGCCTACTTCGGCATGGACGACGAGGAGGCCCGCGCGACCGACCCCCAGGCGCGGATCTTCCTGGAACTGGCCCACGAGGCCCTGGAGCGCGCCGGATACGCGGGCCCGCGCCGGACCGGCCGCAGGGTCGGCGTGTTCGCCGCCGTCGGCGACAGCGGATACCGCGAGATCCTGGCCGCCGCCACGGACGGCGACCTGGCCGGCCACCCCGGCGCGCTCACCGGCAACCTGCCCAACCTGATCGCCGCCCGCCTCTCCCAGGCACTCGACCTCGACGGCCCCGCCCTGGTGGTGGACACCGCCTGCTCCTCGGCCCTCGTGGCGCTCCACCTGGCACGGCGCAGCCTCCAGAGCGGCGAGTGCGACGTCGCCGTGGTGGGCGGCGTCCAGCTCGCCCTCACCCCGACCGGGCACCGGCTGCTCGAACGCGCGGGCGCGCTGTCCCCGACGGGCGGCAGCCGCCCCTTCGGTGCCGCCGCCGACGGAATCGTGCCGGGGGAGGGCGGAGCGGCCCTCGTCCTCACCCGTCTGGACGACGCCCTGCGGGACGGCGATCCGGTACTCGCCCTGGTCCGCGGCACCGCGGTCAACAACGACGGGCGGTCGCTGAGCCTGCTCGCCCCCAACCCGCGCACCCAGCGCGAGGTCATCACCCAGGCGTACGGCGCGTGCGGCATCGACCCCGACGCGGTGTCGTACGTCGAGGCGCACGGCACCGGCACCCCGGTCGGCGACCCCGTCGAGGCACAGTCACTCGGGCACGCCTTTGCGCCCCGCGCGGACGGGACCGCGCGCCTGCTCGGCTCGGTCAAGGCGAACATCGGGCACCTGCTCAACGCGGCCGGTATGCCGAGCCTGGTCAAGACGGTGCTGGCGCTCCAGCACCGCCGGCTCCCGCCCTCCCCGCACGCCGTCCCGGGCACCACCTTGCCCGCGCCGTACCTGGAGCGTGTCGCGCCCGGCTTCGAACTCGTCACCGAGCAGCGGGAATGGCGGGCTCCCGGGCCCCTGATCGCGGGCGTCAACGCCTTCGGCTTCGGCGGCACCAACGCCCACGCCGTCCTGGAGGAGCCGCCCGCACGGACACCCTCCGAGACTCCCGCCGCCGCCCACGGCCCCCACCTGCTGACGCTGTCGGCCCGCAGTGCCGACGCCCTGCGGGCGGCCGCCGTCGACCTGGCCGCCTATGCGCGCACCCACCCGGAGGCGCACGAGGCGGACATCTGCGCCACCGTGAACACCGCGCGTGACGACGGCCCCTACCGACTGGCCGTGATCGCCGACGGTGACCTGGCGGACCGCCTCGACGCCGCCCGCACGGCGGCGGACCGCACGCCCGCCCGGTCCCGCCCGCGGACGGTGTTCCTGCTGCCGGGACAGGGAGCCCAGCGCCCCGGCCAGGGGCGCGCCCTGTACCGGTCGGCTCCCGTATTCCGTGAGGTTCTGGACGAGGCGTCCTCGCTGACGGGGCCCGTACGCGGGCGCTCGCTCGCCGAGTGGTGCCTCGATCCCGGTATCGATCCCGGGGAGTTGGCCCGGACCGAGGTGGCCCAGCCGCTGCTCGTCGCCTTCGGCGTGGGGCTCGCCCGGCAGCTGGCGGAGTGGGGTGTGCCGGTCGACGCGGTCGCCGGGCACAGCGTGGGCGAGATCGCGGCCGCGTGTGTCGCCGGTGCGTTGACCCTGGACGAGGCGGTGGGGTTCGCCGCCGAGCGCGGGCGGCTGGTGGCCGAACTGGCCCTCCCCGGAACCATGGCCGCCGTCCGGGGCGACGAGGACACCGTCGCCGACCTCGTCCGCGCATCCGGCGGCTCGCTGAGCGTCGCTGCGGTCAACGGGCCGGATCAGGTGGTGATCTCGGGCGCCCGGGACGCCGTCGACCGTGCCCTCGCCGAACTGACGACACGGGGCGTGGCCGCACGCGGGCTCCGGGTGTCCCACGCCTTCCACTCGCCGTTGCTGGAGCCGGTCCTCGATCCGCTGCGGGACGCCGCGAAGGCGCTGACCCTCAAACCGGCGGCCGTGCCGATGCTGAGCACGGTCACCGGCGCGTGGCAGCCCGGTCTGTCGCCCGAGTACTGGCAGGAGCATGCCGTGCGGCCGGTGCGGTTCGGTGCGGCAGTGGCGAAGCTTCTGGAGGAGGGCTACGACACCTTCCTCGAACTCGGTCCGGGGAACACCCTCGGAGGGGCCGTCCGCGGGGTGGCGCGCGCTCAAGGTGCCGTGGACGTGGGGGTGTTGACGACCGGACTCACCTCAGTCGCGGGCAGTGACGCGGAGTTTTCGGGGTCGCGGGCGCTGCTGGAGACGGCGGGCCGGCTGTGGACCCGTGGCGCGATCCTGGACCGTGCGGCTCTGAACCGTGCGGCTCTCCGGACCAGCCGGACCACCCCGGCCGCCGGGCGTCCGAGAGTGCCGGTACCGACGTACCCCTTCCAGCGCACCCGCCACTGGCCACGCAGGACCGACGCGGTGCCTGTCGTGTGCCGGCTCGGCTGGGGGGACGCTCCGCTCACGCCTGCGGGCGGGCCCCGCGTGGTACGGCTGGCGGGAGGCGATCGGGCGCTCGGCCGGGCCTTGGCCGAGCGGCTCGCCGGCCGTGGGGTCACGGTTCTGAGGGACGACGCCGCTCACGGAACGGGCACGGCGACGGCGGACACCGTGGTGTGGCTGGGGGGAGAGGCGGGCGCCGGAGACAAAGGCCCGCAGACCCCGGGCACCACCGCCATCACCTCGTTGCGCCAGGTGCTGGACCTGCTGACCGCCGACTGCTCCCGGCTGCTGGTCGTCACCGAGGACGCCTGCGTCACCGGCGCGTCGCCGGAACGGGCACGCCCGCACCAGGCACTCCTGCACGGCTTCACGCTCGCACTCCCGACGGAGCACCCGGGGCTCGCCGCCCGCTGCGTGGACCTCTCCTCCCGCGACCCGCTCGACGCCCGGGTCGATGCCCTGGAAGCGGAGCTGTACTCGGCCCCCGGGGCGGGTGCGGAGGGCGCCGTGGCCTGGCGCGCCGGGCGCAGGCTCCGCCGTACGACAGCCGAGGTGGCCGATGTCGCCACGCCGCCCGGTGCCCTGCCGTCGGACGGCACCTACCTGATCACCGGCGGAGCCGGCGGGCTCGGTTCCGTGCTCGCCCGTGACCTGGCCGGGCGCGGCGCAGGCGAACTGATCCTGACCGGACGTTCCGCGAGCGTGCCCGAGGAACTGCTCGCCGAGCTCCGTGCCCACGGCGCCCGGGCCCGCTACCACGCGGCGGACGTGTCCGACGAAGCCGCCGTCGACGCCCTGTTCGCCACCCTGCCCCCGCTGGACGGGGTGTTCCACGCCGCCGGTACGGTCCGGCCCGGCACCCTCCGCTCCAAGACCGACGCGGAGATCGAGCAGATGCTCGCCGCGAAGGTGCGGGGCACGGTGCGGCTGGCCGACGCGCTGCGCCGGCACGGCCAGGAACCGGCCGTACGCGTCGCCTTCTCCTCCGTCTCCTCGGTGCTGCCCGGTCTCGCCGGCGCGCTCGGCGACTACGCGGCCGCCAACGCCTTCCTGGACGCCTTCGCCGCAGCCGAGCGCATGGCGGGCCGGCCCTGGCAGGCGATCGGGTTCGGCCCCGTCGCCGACGCGGGACTGGCCGCCGGTTCACCGGCCGAGGCGCGGCTGCGTGCCCGCGGACTGAGCCCCATGACCGCGCGGGCCGCGATCGCCGGGCTGCGGACGGCCATCTCCACGGGTGCCGCGCACGTGCTGGTGAGCCCCTCGAAGACGCCCGCAGAGCCGGTCGCCGCCATGGACCGCGCGGCCGACAGCCCGCCTGCCAGCCCCGCGCCGAGCACCGCCAGCCCCAGGCCGCCTGCCGCGGCCCGTCCCGCACCGCCCGCCGACGGCACGGTGCCCGACCCGGCCCGCTCGCCCGACCCGGCCCGCACGGCCGACCTGATCCGCCGTCTGCTGGCCGAGGCCCTGCACCGGGCTCCCGAGGGCATCGGGGACGACGAGCAGTTCCTCGGCCTCGGGCTGGACTCGCTGACCGCCGTCGACCTCGCGCGCCGCCTGGAGACGGAACTCGGGCTGCCCCTGCCCGCCACCCTGCTCTTCGAGTACCGGACGATCGGCGAACTGACCACCCACCTCGGCACACAGCGCCCGCCGGCATCCCGCGCGCCCGCCCCCCTGCGTCGCGGCCCGGCGGCCCACACGCCGCGCCCCCTCACGCCCCTCCAGCGCGCCTTCCTCACCACCGAGGCCCTGTACGAGGGCGTCACCGCCTACGGCTACCTCCGCCAGACCGTCCGCGGCCCCCTCGACCCCGACCTCCTCGGCCGGGCACTCGCCCACCTCGCCGCCCGCCACCCCATGCTGCGCCTGCGGATCACGCAGGACGGCACACCACCGAGCCAGTACTCCGCGCCCGCCGAGCCCACCGACCGGGCGCCCCGCTGGTACGAGGTCCACCAGCCCGACGGCACCCCGCCACCCCTGTCCGACCTCGAACAGCTTCTGTACAACCGGCCGTTCGACCTGACCGTCGAGGACCCGGCGCGCGCCCTCCTGGTCCGCGACCGGCGGGACGCCCACGTCACCCACCTGCTGCTGGCCGTCCACCACAGCGCGGCGGACGGCTTCAGCCTCAAGCTGCTGTGCGAGGAACTCTGGTCGCTCTACACCGACCTGGCCCACGGCCGCCCACCCGAACTCCCCGCCCCTCGCTCCGAGTTCGCCGACTACGCGGCCCTCGTCACCGCCGACCGCCGGTCCCCTGCCTTCGCCCGGGACCAGCAGTACTGGCGGGACCGCGTCGCGGAGCACACCGCGGCCGTCGCGGCGGGGGGACGGCAGGCGGACCTGCCGTACGACGGCGACCCGCGGGCGCTCCCGGCGCCCCCGCTCACCCACCACCAGACGACCGTCGACACCTCGCTGGCGGCGGCGCTGCGCGCGGTGGCGGCCCGGCACGAGGTCTCCCTCTTCCACCTGCTCCTCGCGGCGTACGGGCGTTGTCTGGCCCGCTGGAGCGGCGGGCAGCGGGCCGTCGCCGTGAACGTGGCCCGTGCCCGCCGTGAGGCGCCCCTGCCCGGAATCGATCGCCTCGTGGGCCCGCTCGCCGACACGCTGCCGGTGTTCGCCGTCGTCGAACCCGACGAGCCCGTGACCGCGCTGGCCCAGCGGTTGCGGCGCGTCTGGCGGGAGGCGGAGGCCCACGCGACGCTCGCCAGTCCCGACATCGCCGCGCTGCTGCCCACCACCGGCTCCGCCCCGCGTACGGTCGCCCCGGCCGGCTTCAGCTTCGCCCGCTTCCCCGTGCGCCACGGCCGGGACTGGCCGGTCACCGTGACCCCGACCGCCGCGGCCACCGCGTCCGCGGCGACCCGGCTGGGACTGCTGTGCTGGGAATCGGACACGACCCTGCACTTCTCCTGGAACCACCCCGCACACCTCTTCCGACGCGAGACCGTCGAACGCCTCGCGGGGGAGTACATGGCGGAACTGCGGGCCATGGCCGACCAGTCCGCCCTTGTGCGGCGGGACGACAGCGACGGGGGGATTCTCGACCGCCTCCGTGCCCGGTTCCGAGCCGCCCCGGGGGCCGTAGCGGTGGACACCGGCCGTACCACGCTCACCTACGCCGAACTCGACGCCGCCTCCGACACCCTCGCGGCCCGGCTGCGAGCGCGGGGCGTACAGCCCGGCGACCTGGTCGGCCTGCTCACCGAACCGGGCGGGGCGGACACCGTCGTCGGCGTCGTGGGCATCCTTCGGGCGGGCGCCGGATGGGTGCCCCTTGACCCGGCCCATCCGGTGGCCCGGGTGCGTGACCAGGTGGAACGCACGGGGATCGACGTGGTGGTCTGCCACTCCGCGACACGCGGGGCCGTCGCCGCCCTGGACGGGATCACACCGGTCGCCGTCGACGAACCGGCCTCGGCCGAGCCGTCGCCGTACGACACCGCTCCCGCCGACGCGGCCCTTGCCCCGGACGCCATCGCCTACGTGATCTTCACCTCGGGGTCCACCGGCCGCCCCAAGGCGGTTCCGATCACGCACCGGTCCATGCTCAACTACCTCGACTGGTCACTGACCACCTTCGGCTACCGGCCCGGGGACCGCCTCGTGCAGACGGCGTCCGTCTGCTTCGACGCCTCCGTGCGCCAGCTGCTGGCACCGCTCCTGGCCGGCGCAACCGTCCACACCCTCACCCGGGACCTCCTGCGGGACCCCGAGGCACTCCTCGAACGGATCGTCAACGACCGGATCACGGTGTGGAGTTCGGTGCCGACGCTGTGGGAGCGACTGCTGACCGCCGCCGAGACCCGGGCGAGGCTGGACGGGTCACCTCCGGACCTGTCGGCACTGCGCTGGGTCCACGTCGGCGGCGAGGCCCTGCCCGCCGCGCACGTACGGCGATGGTTCGACCTGGTCGACGGACACGGGGGAGCGGAGCACCGGATCTCCAACCTCTACGGGCCCACCGAGTCCACCATCAACGCCACCTGCCACATCATCGACACCCGGCCGGCCGACGACGTACGCCAGTTGCCCATCGGGCGGCCGGTGGCCGGGACCGAACTGGCCGTCGTCACCGAGGAGGGGAGTCCCGTCGCGCCCGGCGCGGCCGGCGAACTGCTCATCGCCGGAACCGGGCTGACCCCCGGCTACCTGGGCGAGCCGCGGCTGACCTCGGAGGTCTTCGTCGAGCGCGACGGCCGCCGCTGGTACCGCAGCGGTGACCGGGTCCGCCAGTCCGCGGACGGCGTACTGGAGTTCCTCGGCCGCCTCGACGACCAGGTCAAGGTCCGCGGCCACCGGGTGGAACCCGGTGAGGTCGAGGCCGCGCTGCTCGCGCACCCGGACGTCGCCCGCGCCGCCGTCCTGCTCTCCGAGGGACGCCTGCTGGCGTACGTCGAGCCCCGGACCGGCTCGGCCGATCCCGACCCGCGCGAGGTGCGAGCCTTCCTGGCCCGTGCGCTGCCGCCCTACATGCTGCCCGGACGCATCCGCTCGATCGCGGCGATCCCCCTGACCGGCACGGGCAAGATCGACCGCAAGCTGCTGGCCGCCGAGTCCGGGGAAGAACCCGGCGTGGACGCGTCCGACGGGGCCGACGAGCACGGCCCGGGAACCCCGCCCAGCACCCCGACCGAACGGACCCTCGCGCGTATCTGGTCGGCCCTCCTGGACGTACCGGACGTCACCCGCGAAGACGACTTCTTCGCGCTCGGCGGCGACTCCATCATGGTGCTCGACCTCTTCGCACGCCTGCGCGCGGACCTGCCCGCGGTCCCACGGCCGACCACCGTCTACACCCACCGCACACTCAGCGCACTCGCGGCGGCCCTCGACAGCGCGCCCGGTGACCCGTCGCCCGCCCCGGCCCCGGACCCCGGCCCCGCGCGGCCGCCGGGCCCCTACCCCCTCACACCCTCCCAACGGGGCTTCCTGCTCGCCGAGGCGGTCAACCCGGGGTCCGGCTCCGGCTGGCTCGCCCGGTTCCGGCTGCGCGGCCCGCTGCGCCACGACGTCCTCCAGCGTGCCGTGGACGTCCTGGTGGCCCGGCACCCGATGCTGCGCACCGTCTTCCCGGCCGGCGCCCGCCCGCCCGTGCAGCAGGAACTGCCGGACTCGCTGCGCCTGCCCGTGGAGACGGAGTCCCTCGCACACCACGACCTGCTGGAGCAGCGGATCGCCGAGGAGGCGGGGCGCCGACTGGAGCCCTGGGCCTGGCCGTTGCTGCGGCTCCGGCTGTTCACCGTGGCGCCCGCCGATCACGTGCTCCTCGTCCACGCGCACCACCTCATCGGCGACGGCTTCAGCGCCGCCCTCCTCGCCCGGGAACTGCTCACCGCGTACGACCGCCTCGACCGCGGTCTGCCGCACGGCCTGCCGCCGCTCGACAGCACCTTCCGCGACCACGTGACCAGGTCCCTTGAACGCCCGCATCCGCACGGCCCCGCGGCGGAGGCGTACCGTGCCCGCCTCCGCGCGCCCTACACGCCCCCCGTACTGCGTCGGCCCCACCCCGAGGGCGCCGAGGCCGCCGACACCCCACCGGCGTTCCACACCGCAGGCTTCACCGTGGACGCCGCCACGACCGGGGGACTGCGGCGGCTCGCCCGAGCAGCACACCGCACCCTGTACGCGCCGCTGCTCACCGCGTACTACCGCGCCCTCGCGGAACTCACCGGTCAGCGTGACCTGATGCTCGGGCTCGCGGTCACCGGACGCGAGGACTCCACCGCGGACGCGCATCGGGTGTTCGGCCCGTTCGCGGAGGCGGTGGCGCTGCGCCCGGCCCTGCCCGGCGACGGACCGCACCGACTCGCCGCCTTCGAGGACGACTTGCGGCGGCTCGCCGCCGAGGCCGACCTGGCCAGGGCCGAAGGCCCCAGCGAGGTGCGCACCGCCGCGGGACTGCCGCGCCACGCCCAGTTCTTCTTCACCTTCCTCGACTTCACCTCCCTGGGTTCCGAGCACGACGGGACCCTGACCCTGCACGCCGACGAGTCCGACACCGCGCTCGCCCCGCCGCCGCTGGGCACGGACGTGTTCCTCGCCGTGCGGCCGGTGGCGGACGGGGAGGGACTTCGCGTCACCGTGCGCGCCTCGGCGGCGGCCCTCACGCCCGGTGAGGTCACCGGGTTCGCCGAGGAGATGCGCGGGCAGCTGCGTCAGGCGCTGAGCGGGACCGCTGCCGCCCCCGACCGCGGCGGCCGTCGCAGGCGGCCCGGCCTCGACGCCGCGCTCGTCGGCTACCTGCCCGCCCCGCACCACCTCGCCGCCCTCGCCGGACTGCCGTACGACAGCCCCGGTCTCGGCCGTGAGGAGATCCGGGCGCTCCTGTTCCCGGACGGCCGGGCCCGCCTGCTGGAGGAGACGAGCACCCCGCTGGGGAACTCCGGCTTCGTCGCCCTCCCGCTGTTCGCCGACGAACTGAGCCCGGCCGGCGATCTGGCCGTCCGCACCGCTCGCGCCGTCGAGCACGCCGCCTCCCTCGGCGCCCGCTGCGTCTCGCTCGCGGGCATGATCCCGTCGCTCACCGGCTACGGCTACGACGTCCTGCGCGAGACCACCACGAGCGCGGCGATCACCACCGGACACGCCTCGACGACCGTCGCCGTGGCCAAGACCGTCCACCGGGCACTGGAGGCGACCGGCCGCGCTCTCGGCGACCTGTCCCTCGCCGTCGTCGGCTGCGGCTCGATCGGCACCTCGTCCCTACGACTGCTGCTGGCGACGGCATCCCGTCCCCCGGCCCGGCTGCTGCTGTGCGACCTGCCCGGCAGCACCGAGCGACTCGAACGGCTGGCAGCCGACCTGTCGTCCGGGCATTCCGCGATGCCGGTCCAGGTCGCGGAGTCCGGGCGCGCGCTGCCCGCTGCGGTCTACGAAGCCGACGTGATCGTCACCGCCGTCAGCGGCGCGACGGCTCTCCTGGACGTCGACCGGCTGCGCCCCGGCACGGTCGTGGTCGACGACTCCTTCCCGCACTGCTTCGACACGGCGCGGGCACTGGACCGGATGAGCCGCGCACAGGACGTGCTGGTCGTCGGAGGCGGCCTGCTGGCCCTCGAACGGACCGAGACACGGCTCGGCGAGGGGCTGCCGGCCGTGGCGAGCGCGAGCCTCGCCGTGCGACCGCCGGGGATCGCGGGCACCTTGGCCTCGTGCCGCCTGGAGTCACTGCTCCACGCCCGTCTCAGGGAGACCGGCCGGCCGCCGACTGACCTGCCCCTGACCCATGGCCTGGTCGACCTGCCCCGCGCCCTGGCTCACTGGGAGGCGGTGGAGGCCGCCGGGGTGCGGCCCGCGCCGCTGCATCTGCTCGACCGGGTCATCCTCCCGGACGCCACCCCAGCGCCGGACCGAGCCCGGTAGCGATGTCCGTGAGGATCTGCACGTAGTCCTCGTGCTCGAAGGTGAACGGCAGCGCGAACGCCACCTCGTCCACCTCGCGGAACGCGGCATGGGCGTGGAGGCGTTCGGCGATCTGCGCCGAGGTGCCGACGAGGTCCGGCGCGAACAGCAGGCGCGCCGGGCCCTGCGCTGACGCGGTGCGCGGGGTGCGCTTCGCGACGTACTCCTCGTACCGTGCGCGCTGCTCCGGCGTCGCGGAGTCGGTGGGGATGACGACGAGGCCCTGGGAGACACGGGCGTGGTCGCCGTCGGGGTGGTGGGAACGGAAGGCGCGGATGTGGGAGAGCTGGATGCCGGCGAAGTCCGGTGCCCTCGCCCCCGCGTCCTCGGGGCCTTCCACCTTGACGACGCTGCTGGTCAGGAAGTTCATCCCGTGCTCGCCGGCCCACCGGGCCGAACTCAGGCTGCCGCCGCCGTACCACATACGGCCGCCGAGGCCGGGGGACTGCGGCTGCACGCGGTCCGAGAACGTCTCGAACCCCTCGGCCCCGCTGAACTCCGTGGCCTGCTCGCCCCGCACGAAGCCCAGCAGTCGGCGCACCCGCTCGTACCCGAAGCCCTCGGCGTCGGCCGTGTCGGGGTAGAGCGCCTCCTTCACCCGGTCGTAGTGCATCGGCGGGCCCACGCTGACGCCCGGGTTGAGGCGGCCGCCGGACAGGAGGTCGACGGTCGCCAGGTCCTCGGCCAGCCGCAGCGGGTTCTCCCAGCCGAGCGGGATGACCGCGGTGCCCAGCTCGATCCGGCTGGTGCGCTGCGAGGCCGCCGCCAGGACGGCGACGGGGGAGGAGATGCCGTACTGGAGATGACGGTGGCGCAGCCACGCGCTGTCGAAGCCGAGCCGTTCACCGAGCTCGATGATCTCCAGCGTGGACTCGTGGCCACGGCGTGGGTCCGCCTCGTCGAAGAGCCCGATGGTGAGGAAGCCCAGCTTGCGCAGCGGGCGTGAGGTCGGCGGCATGAGCCCCTCCGTCATTGAACTTTCAATGGCATTCGGCAGTGCCAACTCGATCACGGACCCGCGTGTTCCCGAGCGCGGTGATCAGTTCAGGGGGATCGTGACCTCGTCCTCGACCGGCGGCTCGACCTCCTGCGCGCGGCTGCCGGTGGCGGCGTGGCAGCGCAGACGGACGGTCTCCGGAGTGACGTCCAGGCGCAGGAAGCACTTGAAGAACGGCGGGCTGTACGTCGCCGAGCTCGGGGAGAACAGCTGCGTGTAGATCTTGCGCACGGGCAGGCGGAACCGCGCGGTGCGGTCGGGGCGCCGACCCGCGCCGAGCAGGCCGGCGACCAGGCGGGTGCGCCAGGTGAGGCGGGCCGTGGTCTGCTGGGCCCGGGTCAGCGGGATGCCGAGCCGCTCGGCGACGACGGCCGACGCCTCGGCCTCGGTGAGGCTGAAGAAGCGGCGCAGGCGCAGCCGGCGGCCGTACAGCGTGCTGTAGAAGGCCAGGGAGTCACCGCGCAGCGGATAGCAGCGGAAGTCCTTCTCGGTGACGTTCGCGATGTCGACCCGCGGGATGGTGTGCGTGGCGTGCATGAACGCCCCGCCGCCGCCCGCGACCACGTACTGGATCGTGCGGCCGTCGACCTGGACCGGGTAGCGCTGGTAGTTGTGGATGTCACCGCCGATCGCCGCGACATAGCGGTGCGCCGGGTCACGGACGATCTCGTCGACGGTGCCGCCGCCCTCGATCGCACAGGGGTGGTGTTCGCCGTCCACGTACAGGGGCGAGCCCGTGATGAGGATCTTCGGGCGGGGATCCTTCGACACCTCGCGCAGCCAGGCGCCCTGCTCGGCGTCGAGGGTCCCGAGCAGCCCGGTGTCGATGCCGACGATCCGCACCGGCCCGGCGTCGATCGCCCAGTACGGCCCCGGCTGGACGGCCTGCTGGGCAGCCGCCGACCGCAACTTCCCGTGCTCCGCCAGCCGTTGGCCGTCTCCCTTGCGGGGGCGGTGCCACAGCAGCGACCGCAGCCAGGCCCGGCTGGGCGGACGCGGTGCGGGCTCGGGCGCGAGGGGCGGGGCGTCGTCGCAGAAGACGCGCATGAACGCGCCGAGGTCCTCGTACCAGTCGTGGTTGCCCGGTATCGCGTAGATCGGTGCCTGGTAGTCCTGGTAGGGCCGGAAGAACTTGCTGCCGTAGTCGTCGGCGCTGCCGACCGGATAGATCACATCGCTCGCGATGACCGCGAACCGGGTGTCCTGACCCGTCTTCAAAAGGCCCGGGACGACGGCGTACTGGGGATCGTCGCCCTCTCCCGTGTCGCCGATGACGAGGAAGGAGAACCGGTCCGGGTCGTCGCGCCGGATCACCTTGTCGGCGGGCGCCCCGGCGGCCGTCCGCTGCGCCACCCACCTGCCGCGGGTGCGGCCCGTGGGGTCCCCGAACCAGGACGCCAGTACGCCGTTGCGGGCGGCCCACAGCATCCTGGGGTCGAGCCAGGAGATCTTCTCGACCTTGTGCGGCATCAGCTGCTTGTACGCGCCGGGTTCGGCGGCGCCCCAGCCGGCGCCTTCGGCGGTATCGCGTGAGGAGTCAGACACGCGTGCACCGTAACAATGATCTAGAGAAGGCCGAGAAGGGGGAGCGCGGATCCGGCGCGTCGCCGCGCTCCCGCTCCCGGCTCACCACTTGCGGGCGTACGACTCCCGGTTGGGCCGCGGCGTACCGGCCGTTGGCCTGAACTCCGGGTCGGATGCGGGCTGTTGACTTCGCCGAGCCGTGCCGGACCGGATCCGCTCGCCCTCGCCCAGGACCAGAAGCGGGTCGAACATCACCACCACCCCGGCCAGCACGAGGAAGACGATCGGGCCCAGCAGCATGGGCAGCGCCAGCGAGGAGGGCGAGTCGCCCGCCCATGACGAACCGGTCGTGCCGTGCAGGTGCACACGGACGGCGGCCATGCCGGTGTAGTGCATGCCGGACACGGCGACGCCCATGACCAGGCTGGCGCCGAGGCTGGTCAGGAAGCCGCGGACGGTGACGGCGGCCCACAGCGCGGCGGTCGCGGCGACGATCGCGATCACGACGGAGAGGCCCACGGTGAGCACGTCGTAGTGGATGCTGCCGTCGAGGCGCAACGCCGCCATGCCCAGATAGTGCATCGCCGCCACTCCGAGCCCGGTGATGACGCCCGCGCAGGTCAGCGCGCCCCCGCCCGCCCCCCGGTAGCCCACGATGAACACGCCGACACCGACCACGACGATCGCCACGGCGAGGCTGAGGACGGTGAGCCCCGCGTCGTAGCGGATCCGGGCCTCCTCGACGTGGAAGCCGATCATGGCGATGAAGTGCATCGTCCAGATGCCGCAGCCGATCGACGCGGCACCGAGTGCCAGCCAACCGGGCCTCCACGACTGTCCGTTGAGCAGGGACCGGACGATGCACCGCAGCCCTAACGCCCCTCCTAAGCAGGCCATCAGATAGGCCGCGAGTGGGGCCACCGCGCCATAGCGGAACCCGTCAACCGTGCCTTGCATAAGCCAACTCCCCCCAGAGTTCTGGCCATTTGTGGAGCACAGGTCTACGTGTCAAGGGTGCGTAAATCAAGGCTTTACCGCCGGTAGCAGTTGAACTCTGCATCACCGTGAGTCAACTCCGGTCACACGCGGGCGAGTTCTGGCCAGCGGGCCGCTGTTCGTGACAACGCGTGCTACGACACGGGCGCCGGGCGGGTCGTTCCCCTTCCCGCCCGGGCGCGCCACGAGTGGTGGCCGCCCGCGGGATGTGGCACAGATGGAGTGTGTGACCGGATGAGGGAGTGAGGCCGGACATGCGGGAACTCGCGATCATCGAGGCACCGTCCGTGCTGGGCCTGCGGCCCTCCGGGGTCCAGGACCTGCCGACGGCCCTGCTCGACGCCGGTCTGCTGGACGGTCTCGACGCGGTACCGGGCGGCCGGGTCGAACCACCGGCCTACGACCCGACCCGGGACGCCGGCACCGGAGTCCTCAATCCGCACGCCATCGCGGACTACTCCGCCCGGCTGGCCGACACCGTCGGCGACGCCCTCGAAACGGGCCGCTTCCCGGTCGTCCTCGGCGGGGACTGCGCCATCCTGCTCGGCAACCTCCTCGCCCTGCGGCGCCGCGGACACCGCTACGGCCTGCTGTTTCTCGACGGTCACACCGACTTCTACCAGCCCTCGGCCGAACCGTACGGCGAGGTGGCCTCGATGGACCTCGCCCTGGTCACGGGGCGCGGCCCCCGACTGCTCGCCGACCTCGAAGGCAGGGGCCCGCTGCTGCGGGACGAGGACGTCGTGGCCTTCGGTTTCCGCGACGCCGACGAATCGGCCCAGGCCGGTATGCAGCCGCTGCCGCCGGAGCTGCACGCGATCGACCTCGACGGCGTACGCGCGTCCGGTGCCGCAGCGGCAGCCCGCCGGGCGGTCGCCCGCCTCACCGCCGCCTTCTGGGTCCACCTGGACGTCGACGTCCTGGACGACGCGATCATGCCCGCCGTCGACTACCGCCTCCCCGGCGGGCTGAGCTGGGAAGAGCTGGAGACAGTGCTGCGCACGGCACTCGGTGACGCGGGAGCCGTGGGACTCGACGTCACGATCTTCAATCCCCGCCTGGACCCCGACGGCACGATCGCCCGCCGCCTCGCCGAGTGCCTGCGCCGAGGGCTGTCGACGCGGGCCGGCCAGGGGCGGTCGGCGTAGCGGGCGCGGCGCCGAAGCCGACTCGACCACCCTTGTGGCGAAGGCGGGTTGTCACGTTCTCGCCGGCACCGGCCGGCGCAGCAGATAGGCGGCCGCGGTGGCGACCAGGACGGTCATACAGGCGATGAAGACCAGACCCGCGCCCTCCAGCCCCATCGGATCCGCCAGCACCCCGACACCGATCACCGGCACGGAGATGCCCGTGTACGCCACCACGAACAGGGTCGAGATCACTGCCGCGCGCTGCTCCGCCGGAGACGCCGCGGCGACCGAGGACAGCGCCCCACGGAACGACAGCCCCTGCCCGACCCCGCCGACGATCGCGCTCAGCACGACCAGCACCAGCAGGTCCCCCCACAGGGCCCCCGCGAGCAGCGCCAGCCCGGCGAGGAGCCCGGCACAGCCCAGCGGCAGCGACCGCCCGACGCCGACCCGGTCGACGGCAAGCTGCCCGGCCGTCGAGGCGAAGAACGCCAGCGCCACCACCAGCCCGCTCACGGCATGGTTGCGCTCGTTCAGGGACTCGGCGAGAAACGCCGGGCTGACCGAGGTGAACACCCCGAACAGGGCGAAACCCGCGAACGAGGCGATGGCGGCCGGCCCGAACACCGACCGCACCTGCGGGGGCAGGCTGGGCCGCTGCGGCCGCACGGTGCGCAGCGAACTCCGCTCCCTGACGGTCTCCGGAAGCCACGTCAGAACGACGGCCGCGCACACCACCAGGGCGAGGTGCACGGCGAACGGCAGGTACAGCGGCCAGGGGGCGTACTGCGCCAGCACTCCGGCCAGCAGCGGGCCGCAGCCCAGCCCGCCCATGTTGGCGGCGGTCGCCACCAGGGTGGCCCGGGCGGCGCCACCGGGCGGCGCCAGCTCCATCACGTACGCGGTGGCGGCCCCCGTGAGCAGACCGGCGGACAGCCCCGACAGCAGCCGCCCCACGAACAGCCAGCCCAGCCCCGTCACACACAGGAAGCAGACGGCACTCGCGGCCGCGAAGCCCAGGCCCCACCGAATCACCGGGCGCCTGCCCACCGTGTCCGAGGCGTTGCCCGCGAGCAGCAGAACACCGATGACCCCGAAGGCGTACACGGCGTAGACGACGGTGACCATCAGCTCGGAGAAGCCGAACTTCTCCTGGTAGTGGCCGTAGAGGGGAGTCGGGAGCGTGGTGCCGGCCATGCACACGGCGAACACCGCCCCGCTGAGCACACACGCACGCCACCCTCGGCGATCACCGTCCATGCCGCCGACCGTAACGCCGCACACCGCCCGGACCCGGCCCGGCACGCCACCGGTCGGCAGGCGTCCTACCCGTCAGGCGTCGTACTCGTCGGGCAGCCGCATCCCGGGCCCGCCGACCTCCCGTCCGAGCGGCTCCGTGCGGCCCTGCGGCTCCTCCCACGCCTCCTGGCGGCCGAGGGCGGTCAGGTCGAGGTACGGGTAGCCGTTGTGGAACTCCTCGATGCCGCGGCCGAACGTGGCGTACGTGTGGAACACCTCGTCGCCGACCCTCATGAACGCGCTGACGCCCGGGTAGTCGCCCCGCCAATCCTCCGACCACGCCGTGCCGGCCTCGGCGAGTTCGGCCTCGGAACGGAGGTTGATCTGCACCGGAGCGACCCGGTCGTCCACGGTGGCGTGGAAGTCGTAGTTGAAGTCGCTGCCGGCCGAGGAGTACCAGGGGAAGGTCCACCCCATCCGCGCGCGGTACGCGGCGAGCTTCTCGTACGGCGCCCGGCTCACCGCGACCAGCGACGTGTTGCGGGCGTGCAGCTGCCGCAGATGCGCGGGGATCTGGTCGGCCGCGGAGGAGCAGCTGCTGCAGCCCGTCTCGCGGGGGTGCTCGGTGCCGTCGTCGTCGACGATGTAGGTCCACATGAAGTGGTGCATGACCAGCTGGGGCCGCCCTTCGAACAGATCGAGCAGGCCGACCCGCCCGTCCGGGCCCTCGAAGGTGTACGGCTTGTCCACGCGGACCATCGGCAGCCGCCGCCGCGCGGCGTTGACCCCGTCACGGGCCCGAGTGAGCTCCTTCTCCCTGGCCAACAGCTCCTTACGGGCGGCGAGCCACTCCTCGCGTGACACGACGTCCGGCAGGTTCGCCATCGAAGTCATCCGGGATCTCCCCACAGGTCTCGTGCGACAGGGCGGCCCCTCCCGGGCGAGCGGGCGCCCCTCCAGCTTGCGCCCGCCCCACCGGTGCCGCACATCCGGGCGCGACGATTGCGTACCCGGTGTGCCGTCCGGTTCGTCCAAGCGCCGGCGATCTTTGTCCATGGTCGTATCCGCCACCACGCGTGAGGGTGGCACCATGAGCGAATCCACGGCCGGGGACACGGACTTCCTCTTACGCCTGAGCGCGACCGAACGGCGTCGGATGCCGAGCGGACTCATCGCCCTGGCACTCGGCGGCTTCGGCATCGGGCTCACCGAGTTCCTGATCGCCGGACTGCTGCCGCAGGTGGCGTCGAGTTTCGCGGTGTCCGAGGCCGCGGCCGGCCGGCTGGTCTCCGGCTACGCGCTGAGCGTCGCGATCGGCGCGATCGCGCTGACCGCGGCGACGGCACGCCTGCCCAGAAAGCAGGTCCTGGTGGGCCTGGTGGCGCTGTTCGTCATCGGCAACCTGCTGTCCGCGATCGCGCCGAGCTATCCGGTGATGATGCTCGGGCGGATCGTCGCGGCGCTCTGCCACGGCTCGTTCTTCGGGATCGGCTCGCTGGTCGCGCGCGACCTGGTCGCGCCGGAACGGAAGTCCCGCGCGGTGGCCGTGATGTTCGCCGGGCTGACGCTGGCGAACGTGCTGGGCGTGCCCTTCGGCGCGCTGGTCGGGGAGCGCTGGGGCTGGCGCGCGGCCTTCTGGGCGGTCACCGGGATCGGCGTGCTCGCGCTGGCGGGGATCGTCGCGCTCGTCCCCGGCCGGGAGCTGCCGCCCACTGCGCCGGGCGACGGCTCCGGCCCGCTCCCGCCCACCGGCCTGCGGGCCCAGCTCCGTGCGTTCCGGTCCTGGCAGGTCTGGCTGACCCTGACGGCCACCGCGCTCGGCTACGGCGGGATGTTCGGCGCCTTCAGCTATGTCGCCTACACCTTCACCGAGGTCGGCGGCTTCTCCTCCGCCGACGTCGCCTGGCTGCTGATGGTCTACGGCGTCGGCCTGGTCGTC
>NZ_JBHVGZ010000028.1:1651-55582 GCF_042800355.1 Streptomyces sp. NPDC057623 | reverse complement strand
TGGAGCGGTGTAGCCGACACCTGAAGGGGGGTGGGGGGTTTCTCTTCGGCGGATTTGGTTGGGTGGGGGGGGGTTGGGGGTGGGGGTTGGGTCGTGGGGAATTGGGTCGGCGGGCGAGCGCCCGCCCACGACCGTGACCGCACCCTGCTCCTCTCCCTGCTCGGACTCACCCTCACCCTCGCCGCGTTCGGTCTCCTGGCCGACAGCGCCGTCGCGTCGGTGATCCTCGTGTTCCTGATGGGGGTGACCGGGTTCGCCGGCGTGCCCGGCATGATCACCCGCGTCACCGACCACGCCCACGGAGCGGCACTGGCCGCGAGCGCCAACGTGTCCGCCTCCAACCTGGGCAACGCGCTCGGCGCCTGGCTCTGCGGACTGGCCCTCACCGCGGGCCTCGGCTACCGGGCACCCCTGTACGTCGGCGCCGGGATCGTCCTGGCCTCCGTCCTGGTCATGGCCGTTGCCGCACACCTGGCCAGGTCCGCCACCGGCACCGCCACGGACACCTCCACCGCTACCATGCCCGGTCATGGCCGATGACGAGTTCGACTACGCGCAGCCCGGGCCCTTCACGACCCTCGACGCATGGCAACTCCCACTCATCGAGGGACTGCCGGACGACCCCGTCGGTATCTGCGCCGCTGTGCGGGGCCTGGTCATCCAGCCCTCGGACGCCGCCGAACTGGGGATCCCCGAGGCCCGGACGGCCGAGAAGAACATCCGGCCGGTCAACCGACTGATCGCCACGCTGACCGCTCTGGATCCGGCTCCCCTGCACCGGCCCCGCACACCGGCAACACGCGTGATCGGCACCTGCCGTCACTTCGCCACGATCGCCTGCGCGTTCCTGCGGGCCCGAGGTGTCGCCGCCCGCGCCCGGTGCGGCTTCGGCACCTACTTCCAGCAGGGGCGCGGCTTCGACCACTGGATCACCGAGTACCGGGACGACGACCAGGGCCGATGGGTGCGCGTCGACACCGAACACCTCGGCGGGAACTTCGTCGCCCGCCCGGACGATCTCGCTCCGGGCGAGTTCCTCACCGGCGGGGAAGCATGGGCCCGGTACCGGGACGGCGTGCTCGATCCGTTCATGTTCGGCACGGCCGGCACCGATCACGCCTGGGGCCCGCACGAGATCAGCGGCAACGCCGTCCGGGACCTCGCCGCACTCCACAGGCACGAGACGCTGAACTGGGACGAGTGGGGCCGCATGACAGCCGCCTACGAGGGCAGCACCGGCCCGGACTACGACCGGTTGATCGACGAGGTCGCCGATGCCTGCCGCGGTGACGATCCGTCGGCCTTGTCCCGTCTGTTCGGCCACCCGGACCTGACCGTCCCTCAGCGCATCACCGGCTAGCCGCGGCGAATCCCGGCGGTCGCGGGCCGCTCCGGTGCCGGGTTCCCGCGCCCGCCCGCGCGGGTCGACGACGCCATGGAGCCAACGCGTAACCGCTGGGTTACGCTTTCGGTGTGGACGACCTCACGGACATAGCCGAAGCCATCGCCGATCCGGTGCGCCGGGAGATCCTCGTCATGCTGCGGCCCGCTCCGCTCACGGCGGGCGAGATCGCCGGGCGGTTCGCCATCAGCCGGCCCGCGGTCAGCCGCCATCTGCGGGTGCTGCGCGAAAGCGGACTGGTCCGGGACGAACAGTCCGGCCGTCACCGCCGCTACTCGCTCGTCCACACCCGGCTGGACCCGCTCGCGGCCTGGCTCGCCCAGTTCGACGGCCGGCGGTCCGACTGGACGCAGCGCCTCGCGGCGCTGGAGACCGAGGTCCACCGGACCCGCCGGGACCGCCTGCGGGCACAGCCCGCTGACACGCCCCGCACCACGCACCAGGAGGACACGGCATGACACCTGAACCCACCGGACAGCTCGTACCGACACCGACGGGGTACGACCTGATCCTCACCCGCACCTACCGTGCCCCGGTCGGCGACGTCTGGGCGAGTGTCACCGAGCCGGAACGCACCGCGCGCTGGTTCGGCCCGTGGCGCGGCGACGCGGCTCCCGGCCGGACCGTCGAGGTACAGCTGGTGTTCGAGGAGACGGCGCCCTGGTACCCGATGCGGATCGACGCCTGCGAGCCGCCGCACCGACTCGCCGTCTCGACGGACGACACCGCCGGCGCCTGGTCGCTGGAACTCCGGCTGGCGGAGACCGACGGCACCACGGAGCTCCACCTGATCCACCACCTCACCTCGACGGAACAGCTCGGCGAGATCGGGGCGGGCTGGGAGTACTACCTGGACCTGCTCACGGCCGCGCGTACGGACGGCCCCCGGCCGGACTTCGACGAGTACTACCCCGCGCAGAAGGCCTACTTCGAGTCCCTGGCCTGAACGAGCGCGGTCCCGGCCTCCTTCGACAGGTCCGCGGAAGGCTGTCGAACGGGGCGGCTCCCGATCGACGTGAGAGTGAAGGCAGTACTCCCCACGACTCAGGAGCCCCCATCGTGACCGTGACCACGGACCTGGCCATCTCCCTCGACGGTTACATCGCCGGCACCGGCGTAACCGTCGACAACCCGGGAGGCGACGGCGCCGAGCCGCTCTTCGAGTGGATCCACAACCTGGCGAGCTGGCGGGAGCGCCAGGGCATGACCGGCGGGGAGGAAAACCGTGACTCCGAGTTGATGCGTGAATGGTTCGACGCCACCGGAGCGGTGGTCATGGGCCGGATGATGTACGACACCGGCGAGGAGTTCTGGGGCGCGAACCCCCCGTTCCGGGCCCCGGTCTTCGTCCTCACGCACCGCCCCCGGCCGACCCTGGTGAAGGAGGGCGGCACCACCTTCACCTTCGTCACCGACGGTATCCACGGCGCCCTCGACCAGGCGAAGGCAGCCGCCGGTGACAGGAACGTCGACATCGCGGGCGGAGCGAGCACCGTGCGGCAGTACCTCAGGGAGGGGCTCATCGACGAGCTGCAACTGCACGTGGTGCCCGCGCTGCTCGGCGCCGGACTGCGGCTCTTCGAGGGCCCGGGCGCCGGGCAGCGCACTCTCGAGCAGGTCAGGGTGGTCGGCACGCCGCTCGCCACCCACCTGAAGTACCGCTTCGTGAGTGAGCCGCAGCCCTAGGAACGCCGCCGGCCCACCAGGGCGACGGCCGTCCCGATCCCCCCGATCACCAGCCCGATCCCACCGAAGATCAGCGGCAACAGCCACAGCGAGGCGAACCCGTTGATCCGGGCGTCCTCGGGGGAGTCGGCGCGGTACAACACCTCGACCCGCTCGCCCTTGTCGTACGACGGCGGGTTGGATCCCGTCGAGCCTCGGAACGTCCTCGGCGTGCCGTCCTTCGACGTGAACTCGACCACCGGGTACGCGGTGGGCTCGTTGCTCCCCCTCGACTTGCGGGAGGAGCCGCCGCTGTCGCTGCGCCACTCCAGCGTCACCACCGTGCCCTGGGCACGCTCCGCGTTCGCCAGGAACGAGACCGACACCCCCGCCAGGATCAACCCGACGACCAGGAACACCGCGCCGAACGCGATCGTCCCGAAGGCCACCCACCAGCGGGCACGACGCCCACGCACCTGAACCTGCACAACGTCCCTCTCACTCGTCCGAAGTGAGAGCGACGCTATCCCAGGCATCCGGTCATCGTGCTCCTGCCCCCGGGTCGACCGGCGGACTGCGCCCGCCTCCTGCGCCGATATGGCGTCAAATCCGGTTTGCGGAGCACCACTTGAGCACGCCACCGGCGCCGTGCTCGGCGCTCAGAACGTCCGCTTCAGCAGATCGAGCAGCGCGGCCCAGTGCCGCTCGTCCCCTTCACGGTGGTAGGACGCGGTGTCGGCCTGCGTGAACCCGTGCCCGGCACCCGGGTAGACCTCGCACTGGTGGCGAACCCCGGCCTCGGTGAGCGCGTTCTCCAGGCGTTCGATCTGCTCGACGGGCAGGGACGGGTCCTGGTCGGCGTGGCCGAAGTACAGCTCGGCGGTGATGTGTTCGGCCACCAGGTGCGGGCTGTCCGGCGCGTCGGTGGCGAGCCGGCCGCCGTGGAAGCCGGCCGCTGCCGCGACCCGCTCCGGATACGTGCCGGCGGTCAGCAGGGACAGCCGGGCGCCCAGGCAGTAACCGGTCAGTGCCACCGGACCGTCGGCCGCCGCGGGGCACTCGGCCAGCCAGCGCAGATAGGCACCGGCGTCCCGTATCGACGCTTCGGGCGTCAGCGACTGCATGATCGGCATGATGCTCTCGAAGATCTCCGGCCGGGCCCCGGGATCGATGAACTCGGGCAACTCGACCACCGGGGCGCGTCCGTGGCGGTAGAACACGTTGGGCACCAGCACCGTGTAACCGGCCTCGGCGAGCCGGTCCGCCATCGTCCGCAGCTGCGGCCGCAGACCGAAGGCATCCATGTAGAGCAGGACCGCCGGACGGGGCTCGCCGTCGGCGGGGTGGGCCAGATAGGCGTCGGCGGTGCCGTCCTCGGTGAGGATCTCGACGTCGGTTCCTTGTACGGAGGTCATGGGGGTTGCCTCTCTGCGCAGCGCACGGCGAACGGGTCGCCGACCCGGTGGAGCCGGGCCGCGCACATGGTTTCACGCACCATCCAACGGCCCCCGGCACCCCCTCCCGCTTGGGGACCGCTTTACTCGAACCGGGACGTGTCACCCGCCCCCTTGCGCACGATCTCGGCCTCGCCGCCCGAGAAGTCGATCACCGTCGTCGGCTCGGTACCGCAGTCACCGGAGTCGACCACCGCGTCCAGCACATGATCGAGCCGGTCCTTGATCTCCCAGCCCTGCGTCATCGGCTCGTCCTCGTCGGGCAGCAGCAGCGTGCTGGACAGCAGCGGCTCCCCCAGCTCGGCGAGCAGCGCCTGGGTGACGACGTGGGCGGGGATACGCACGCCGACCGTCTTCTTCTTCGGATGCTGGAGCATGCGTGGCACCTCCTTCGTCGCGGGCAGGATGAAGGTGTAGCTGCCGGGCGTCGACGCCT
This sequence comes from Streptomyces sp. NPDC057623, assembly GCF_042800355.1. Taxonomy (NCBI): domain Bacteria; kingdom Bacillati; phylum Actinomycetota; class Actinomycetes; order Kitasatosporales; family Streptomycetaceae; genus Streptomyces; species Streptomyces sp. NPDC057623. The sequence continues at coordinate 50,625 of NZ_JBHVGZ010000028.1, read as the reverse complement.
TGATCGCGCGGAACACGTCCTTGTCGACCAGCACGAACTGGCCGAGCTGCGCGAAGTCCTGGCAGACGAGGGTGAAGTGATGCCGGTCGTCCAGGCGGCGAATGGTCCGGATCCGGTCGATGCCGTCACGGCTGCCCAGCCGGCAGCCCAGGGCATAGCAGGAGTCCGTCGGATACGCGATGAGCGCACCGGACCGGACGCTGTCGGCGACCTGGGAGATGGTGCGCGGCTGAGGATTGTCGGGGTGCACGTCGAAGTACTTCGCCATCCGCCGAGCCTATGCCCTGGAGCCCCGGCGGCGGCGCAGGCCCCGTCAGGCCGGCGGATTGCGCCCCGAGATCCCGGGAAACCCGTACCCGACGCGAGCGCCGACTTGCCGCGGTGCACAGGTGAGGTAACGTCCCGAGCGGTATGTCGTGAGTGAAGTGCAGGACGAGGTGAAGGCCGACGTGGCTGGCAGAGAGGACGGGATCCGTCAGGCGGGGGTGGTGAGCGCCGACGCCTCGGTGTGGGCGGAGGAGTTGCTTGATCACCTGCGGCCCAACGGGCGGGACGTCGGCCGGGTCGTCGCCTGGCTCGCGGACGCCGTGCAGGGCACGGCCTCGCTGCAGGACGACACCGGCACGCTCCTCGCGGGCAAGCGGCCGCACCTGGACGACAACCTCGTCGCGGCCGTCGCCGCCGGACGCATCGCCTCCGCCGCCTGGGAGGGACAGGGCCGTCATCTGCGGCTCGTCCGGGTGGCGTATCCGAACCCCGCGTCGGCGGGTGTGCTCGCGGTGTCGCGCGAGGCGCCCTTCGACCGGCGCGCCTCCGACATGGTCACGCACACCGTCCAGGTCATCGAGCTCCTGCTGAAGGCGGGAGAGGCGACCGCCGCCGGCCACCGGCTCGCGCGGGCGACGTCCGATCTGCGCCTGGCGATCCTGCAGTTGCTGATGGTGGAGGACACCGTCTCCGCACGCCGCGTCGCCGCGGGACTGTGGCCCGGCCTCCTCGACACGGACACGGCCTGCGTCCACGTCGTGGAGAGCCCCGCCCACGAGCGCGACCGGCTCGTCGTGGAATGCCTGGACGTGACGGGCGAGCGGGCCCTGGTCGTGCTCTGCCCGGCCGTGGACGAGCATGTGATCGTCGTGACGCCCGGTGAGGGCGAGGCCCGGGACCTGCGGTCGCTGATCGGCCCGCGCCCCCGCACGTTCATCGGTGGCAGCGCCAGACAGAGCCTGGCCCGCACCGCCACCGCGTACGGACAGGCCGTGAGCGCGCTGGCCGTCGCGCACTTCCGACCGGACAAGGCCGCGGTCTACGCCGAACGCACCCACCCCGAGCGGCTGATCGACCCGGCACCCCTGCGCGGCTGGGCGGCCCGTCTGCTGCGGCCGCTCGACACGCTGGCGCACCACACCCGCGCCGAACTGCTGGCCACCACCCGGCTGGGTCTGGAGTTCACCGCCGTGAGCGCGGCCAAGGTCCTCGGCGTCAGCCGCAACACCGTCCGCGCCCGGATGGAGCGCGTGGAGACACTGCTGCGCACGGACTTCTCCGACCTGACCGCCCGTGCCGTCGTCCACCTGGCGCTCAACACCCAGGTGAGCCTCGCGGACGCCCCGGACGACACCGGTACGTCGCAGGCGGGCCAGGTCTCGCTGCGCGATCTGCTGTCCGGGCCCGCCATGCTCACCTGGGCGCACGACGTCCTCGCCGGCCTGGACAAGGACACCCGGGACCTGCGCCGCAGCCTGCGCACCTGGATCGCGGAGGGCGGCAACGCCGAACGCGCCGCGCAGACCCTCGGCGTCCACGCCCAGACCGTCCGGGAACACGTCCGCAGCGCGGAACCCGTCCTCGAACGCCAGCTCCTCGCCGGCGGCACCGACCTGTACGAGGTCGTCCTGGCCCATCTCGCGGTCGGTGATCTGGACCAGCCCGCCCTGCCGACGACGAAATCGGGCCTTCCGGACTCACTTGTGCACAGGTGAGTCCCGGCGGCGGGGCAACGGGCATCGACGCGATACCCAAGCCCTCCGCCATAGACGTAAGTTCGACTTCCCGCGGGGGCACGACCGGAACGGGGGACCGGTCGCGTCCCCGCGCGTAGAGCCGTTCAGGCCCGCAACCGCACCGGAATCTCCTGCCAGCCGAACGCGATGAACGACGGCACCTGCCGCAGTTCCTTCTCGTCGACGGCCAGCCGCAGGCCGGGGAAGCGGTCGAAGAGGGCGGGCAGCGCCGTCAGCGCTTCGACACGGGCCAGCGGAGCGCCGATGCACCGGTGCACCCCGATCCCGAACGCCAGATGGTCGTCCGCTCCGCGTGACGCGTCGAAGCCGTCCGCGTCCGGCCCGTAGTGCGCGGGATCCAGCCCCGCGGCGGCGAACGTCGTGATGATGGCGTCCCCGGCCGGCACGGTCACGTCCCCGACCTCGATGTCGGTGACGGCGAACCGCAGGGGGAGCGACGCGATCGACGGATGCACCCGCAGCGTCTCGTCGATCACCGCGTCCCAGCCGATCTCCCCGGCGCGTACGGCGGCCAGCTGCTCGGGGTGGGTCAGCAGGGCGACGACCGCGTTGCCGATGAGATTGACGGTCGTCTCGAAACCGGCGCCGATCACCAGCAGCAGGGTGTAGACGAGTTCCTCGTCGCTGAGCCGGTCGCCGTCCTCGTCGCGCACCCGGATCAGCTCGGTCGTCAGATCGTCCCCGGGGTGCTCGCTGCGGTGGGCGATCAGCGCCCCCAGCACCGTACCGATCTGCCGCTGCACGAACGCGGTGTGCTCCGGACTCGGGTCGGAGGTGTCCATGATCGCGGCGATGAGCGCGCCGGTGTCCGCCCGCAACTCCTCGGGCACACCGAACAGTTCGCAGATCATCCGCATCGGCAGCGGGTGGGCGAGCCCGGCTTTGAGATCCACCTCCGAACCGCCGTCGGCGTGGGCTTCGAGGGCGTCGAGCAGGTCCGCGGTGATGGCCCGCACGCGAGCACGCATCTTCTCCGTGCGGCGCTGGGTGAAACTCGGCGCGACCAGTTTGCGCAGCCGCGCGTGGTCGGCGCCGTACGTCGACAGCATGTTGACCACGCCGACCCAGCCCAGGATCCAGCCCCAGGAGGGGTGTTCGCCGATCTCGGGCCACAGCCGCCAGTGCAGCCGCGGGTCCTTGCTGACCCGCGGGTCGAGGATGAGTTCCTTGAGGGTGTCGTAGCCCGTGGGCGCCCAGGCCGGGATGCCGCCGGGCAGCTCCACGGGCACGATCGGGCCGAGGGCGCGCAGCCGGGCGCTCTCGGCGGCGATGTCGGCCCCGAACGGGTCGATGGCGAAGCGGTCGATGCGGTCGGTCACGGTCACGAGGCGACTCCTGGCTGGTCGGGGGAGCGAGGGCTGAACCGGACGGGCAGGGAGGTCAGCGAACGGTGGAAGGGGCCGGGCCGCCAGGTCAGGTGGGCGCGGGGCAGGACCGGCTCCAGGTCGGGAAGCCACTGCGTGAGCCGCTCGATCGCCTCGGTGGCGATGAGCAGCGTGTGCTGCCGGACCGGGCAGGCGTGCGGGCCCGCCGACCAGGACAGATGCGAGGCGTCCTTGGGGTGCCGGCCGCTGGTGACCTCCTGCTCGGCGAAGTGCGCGAGCGCCCCGTAGGAGACGACCACCGGCACCGCGGCCCTGATCCAGGTGCCGTGGAAGGACACCGGGCCGCGGGCGTAGTGGATGCCGTAGTTGGCCAACGGTGTCTCGTGGTGGAGCACCTCCACCACCGCGTCCGTCACGGGGCGCGCCCCGCTGGTGAGGGTGGAGTAGTACAGCGGGTTGCCGAGGATGCGGGAGAGCGCGTTCGACACCAGGTTGGCCGTCGGCTCGTGCCCGGCGCCCAGGGTGAGGAACACCTGCCAGGTGACCTCCTCGGGGGTGAGCCCGGCGGGGTGGTCGAGCAGCCGGCTCGGCAGGTCGTCGCCCCGCCGCTCGGCCTTGGCCGCGATCAGCTCCAGTACGTAACCGCCGAACTCCGCCTCGCCCTCGGGCGCTTCGCCGCCGCCCTCCATCATCTTGCCCAGCGCCCCGTCGAGCCGGTCGCTCTGGCTGTCCGGCAGCCCGAAGAGGTTGTTGAACACCAAAGCCATCAGCGGCCGCGCGAACTCGCCCACCAGATCGGCCTCGCCCTTCGGCCCGAACCGGCCCACCAGCACCCGCACCGCCCGGTGCACGCGCGCCCGCAGGTCGTGCGGCTCGATCAGGTCGAAGGCGTCGATCAGCGAGGTGCGGTACCGGACATGGGCGGCGCCGTCGGCGAACAGCGTGTTGGGCCGCCAGCGCATCATGCCCAGGACCGGCGAGTCGTCGGCGACCGTGGCCTCCCACGGCCGCGGGTCGTGCGAGAACGTGTCCGTGTCGTGCAGCAGGTCCAGCGCCGCCCGCCGGTCGGTGACGACGTACGCCGGCACGCCCGGCGCCAACTCCGCCCAGCCGACCGGGCCCTGGGCACGCAGCGCGTCGTAGTAGCGGTACGGATCCAGGGCGAAGCCGTCCTCCCACAGCCGCACGGGTGCCGAGCGGGTGAAGGCCTGCCGGTCGGGGGAACGGGTGGTCACCGGGCGTCCTCCGGAGCGTTGCGGTCGATCAGATGCTGGACCAGCGCGAGCAGCGCGTCCACGGAGGAGTCGGCGTCCCGCGCGTCGCACGTCACCATCGGGGTGCCCGCCTCCAGGTCGAGGGCGCCGCGCAGCTGTTCCTCGGTGTGATGCCGGGGCGCGTCCGGAAAGGCGTTGAAGGCGACCGCGTACGGCAGCCCCGAGTCCTCGACCAGACCCAGGACGTCGAAGGACGCGTCGATCCGACGGCTGTCGACCAGGACCAGGGCGCCCAGCGCGCCGTACGCGATGTCGTCCCACAGCGCCCGGAACCGCTCCTGCCCGGGTGTGCCGAACAGATACAGCACGACCCCGCCGGACAGGCTGATCCGGCCGAAGTCGACGGCGACGGTGGTCGTCGACTTGTCCCGCACCCCGGCCAGATCGTCGACCTGCGCGGACGCCTCGCTGAGCGGTTCCTCGGTGTGCAGCGGGCGGATCTCCGAGACGGAGTCGATCAGCGTCGTCTTGCCCACGCCGAAGGGTCCGGCGACCAGGATCTTGACCAGGTCACGGGCGGTGTCGGGCAGGTGGATGCCGCTAGTTGTGCTTGAGGGCGCGAAGGCCATCGGCCACTCTCTCCAGCAGGTCGGGGTCGAAGCGTCCGGCGGGCGGGATCGGCGCGCGGGCCAGCACCAGCTCCCGGTCGACGAGTTCGCCGGCCAGGACGCGCACCGCGGACACCGGCAGCCGCAGCAGCGCCGCGGCCTCCACCACCGTCAGGGAACCGTCGTCCAGGGCGTCCAGCAGGGCGAGCTGGGCGGCGGGCAGACCGGCGGGCGGGGACGTGCCGGTGCCGGTGAGCACCGACAGCCGCTCCAGCTGGGGGCGGCTGGGCCGGGCCACGCCGCCGGTCGACAGATACGCGGGAACCAGGGGACGGCCGCCAGGGCGGCCCGTCATGCCGGTGCGCCGCCGTCGGCGTCCCGGGGCGTGGCGGCCATCGCCTTCTCGCCCAGTCTCGCCACCTGGGAGTGCACCCGGTGCGCGAGCAGGTCCAGGCGCACCTCCGCGTCCCCGTACGCGGCCACGCAGGTGCCGTGGTCCGTCGGCACGATCAGCACATAGCCGTGGTCCGACTCGACGACGACCTGCCGCACCTCGGCCCCGTCCCGGTCGGCGAACGCGGCGGCCGCCGTCCGGCACGCCCCCTGCACGGTGCTGGTGATCGCGGCCACCCGCTCGGCCGAGGCCCGGGTGAGCGCGTCCGTGTACCCGGTCACCAGCCCGTCCCGCGTCAGCAGTACGGCGGCCACCACATGCGGCACTTGCAGGATCGGTTCGAGCACCCACGCCGTGTCTCCCGTATCGCGGCTGGTCATCGAGCCGTTCCCCCTTCGTGAACCTTCCGGCCGGTGTGGTCGTTCCGGCCGGTCTGATCGGTCTGATCGGTCTGATCGGTGTCGTTCGGCGTGGCTTCGGGCGCCGGCTGTGCCGCTTGCCCGGCTTCCGGTACGGCGGTGGAGTCGTCGTCGGGGGGCTCGGCGGCCGCGGTCCGGGCCGCGGCGGTACCGGCCTGCAGCGCGCCCAGTGCGGCGGCGGCCCGATCCGGGCGGCGGGCCGCGGGCCGCGCCGCGGGTACGTCCTTCGCCGCGGCGGCCACCCGGGCACGGCGCCGGCGCTGCGGCAGACCCCCGGCGTCGCGTGGAGCGTGATGCCCGGACGCGGTGTCCGGGGCGTCGTCGTCCTGGTCGGCCCCGTACCCGTGCGAGGTGGCGGACACCTCGGTTCCGGAGCCGGCGGGGGCCTCGGCCCGGGAGGTCGTGCGGGTGGAGCGCGGCGCGCTCGCCGCGGGCGGTCGCTCGGCCGGGTCGATGGCGCTGAGCAGATGGCTGTCGACGCGCAGCACCGCCCGGACCCCGCCGTAGGGCGACGGCGACGACAGATCCACACTCAGGTCGAACTGCCGGGTCAGCTGCCCGATCGCGGCGAGCCCCATGCGCGGCGGATCGCCGAGGTCGGTGAGCAGGATCGGCTCGGTACCCGCCACCAACCGCTGCGCGCGGGCGCGTTCGTCCTGGGTCATGCCCAGGCCCGCGTCGTCGACGGTGACGCAGGCGCCGTGGTGGACGTGCTCCAGGTTGACCACGACGTCCGTGTCCGGCGCGGAGTGGCGCAGGGCGTTGTCGAGGAGTTCGGCGACGATGATCGCGACCGGCTCCACGGCGTGCGACACGAGCCCGGTGCCCGCGGTCAGGTGGTTGTGGACCCGGACGCGGTGATAGCCCGCGAGGCGGGCCTGGCCGCCGGTCACCGCCTCCACCAGGTGCGACTCCTCGCGGGCGAGCCCGACCCAGGCCCCGCACACCACGGCGGCGACCTGCGCGCGCCGCAGCGACTGCTCGTTCTCGTGGTCCAGTTGGAACAGTGTCTGCGCCAACTCCGGGTCGTCGTACTTCTGTTGGAGCTGGCGCAGGGCGTCCTGAAGGCGGTACAGGGCCGCCTGGATCTCGCGTGTCGCTCCCCGCATGCCGGCCTGCGCGGCCGCGTCGATCCGGGTGCGCTGCGTGGCCAGTTCGGTGCGCAGTCCGCTCAGCACCTGCTCCAGCGCGTGCTCCAGTGCGGAACCCGAGGTCTGCGGACGGAGTGGCCCGGGCACGGCGACGTGGGGATGCGACAGCTGCCGGGCGGCGGCGGGAACGCGCTGTTGCGCGAGGTGCTCCACCTCGGCCGTGAACGTCTGCAGCACGGTCTTGAGCTGGTGTCGCAACGCGTCGAACTCGGCCCGCTGCTTGGCCTGTTGGCGCTGTGCGCGCAGTAGTCCGCCACCCAGGGCGAGTGCGGACACCATGCCGACGGCGAGACCGCCGGTCGCCAGGTCCGGTAGTTCGATCATCGAGTCGGTTTCCCAGGAGGTCGGTTCGAGGGCAGTCGGGCAGGGCCGGTTCCACGGCCGCGGGGCGAGGCGCTCGGAGCACAGTACACACCGTCATCGACTGATCTCGCACGGTCGATCGATACTTCATTTTGAAACTGTCCGGGCTCTGCTCACTTCTGTGCAGACAGTCTGAATTGCCGTACAAGATACGGACGTTGGGGTGCATGTCTGTCCCCGGTGGCGCGGCAAGGACAGCGAGGTGGCCGATCTGTTCCGCAAGGCGCAGGCGGACAGCCGCAAGGGCGCCGAGCTGGGCAAGACGCTGCTGCGCAGGCGGCTGAACGGCGGCTGACCGAGCGGTCACCCGTACGGCCCGGACATCGGGGAAGCCCCCGGTGTCCGGGCTTTCGGCTGTTCAGGGGCGGCTTCGGACCGGCTGCGGCATACTTCACTTCGCGAACCGCCTTGGGGCCCGTAGGGTTTACCTCCGTTCGGCCCGTCGGACCGAACGGAGTTGCTATGGTGCTACTCGCCGGTAGCAATGCCGCACGGGGGACGCGAGGGGTGGGCGGATCAGCGTCGCCGCTCCTCGACGAGTCGTAGAGACGGAAGGTCCGGCAAGGGGGCCGGGCCGACCGAGGTGTCCGCGCGCACCCATGGCGCGCCCCTCGAACTCCAGTTCCTCGCCCACCGATCCAGACAGGTGAGACTCGCAACATGGTTCGATCCCTGGTCGATCTGCTGACCCAGCACGCCGCCCACCACCCCGACCGAACCGCCTACCGCTACCTCGCCACCGGCGACTGCGACGGCGAGATCCAGGAGATCTCGTACGGCCGCCTCGCCGACCGTTCCCGTGCCATCGCCGCCCACCTCCAGGAGCGCGGCCTCACCGGTGCCCGGGCCATGCTGCTGTACCCGCCGGGCCTTGAGTTCGTCTGCGGCTACCTGGGCTGCCTCGCGGCCGGTGTCGTCGCCGTACCGGGCGTCCCGCCGCAGGGCCGCGCGCAGAACCACCGCGCCCTGACCCGGATGAGGCGGCTCATCGCCGACGCCGACGCCAAGGTGATCCTGGGCAGCCGCGAGGTCATCACGGCCCTGTCCGGCATGGCCGAGCACCTGCCCGAACTCGCCGACATCACCTGCCTCGCCACCGAGGACATGGCAGACGAGGCGGCCGCCGCCTGGCGCGAGCCCGACCTCACCGCCGACTCGGTCGCCTTCCTCCAGTACACCTCCGGCTCCACCGCCGCACCGCGCGGCGTGATGGTCACCCACGGAAACCTGCTGGACAACGAGCGGATCCTCACCGACTCCATGGGGCACACGCCGGACATCATCGAGGAGTACGGCCATGAGATGTTCGTCAGCTGGCTGCCCGTGTACCACGACATGGGCCTCATAGGTCCCGTCCTCAACACGGTCTACCTCGGTGTGACCGCCACCCTCTTCTCCCCGCTGCACTTCCTTCAGCAGCCCCAGCGCTGGCTGACCGCGATCAGCCGCTATCGCCCGCACACCAGCGGCGGCCCCAACTTCGCGTACGAACTCTGCCTCAAGCACGCCGGCCCCGCGCTTCTCGACGGCCTCGACCTCAGCAGCTGGAAGGTCGCCGTCAACGGCGCCGAACCGGTCCGGGCCGCGACCCTCCGGCACTTCACCGAGACCTTCGCCCCGGCCGGCTTCCGCAGTGCGGCACACCACCCCTGCTACGGCCTGGCCGAGTCCACCCTGATGGTCACCGGCAGCACGGTCCACACCCCGCCCACCCTCCTCCAGCCCTCCGAAACCGGCCCGCACGCAGGCCAGAGCGATGCCGCGGCCGTCAGCTGCGGCCGCCCCGGTCCCCACGTCACCCTCGTCATCGCCGATCCCCAGCGGCGCGAGGAACTGCCCGAGGGCGAGGTCGGCGAGATCTGGGTGCGCGGCGCGAGCGTCGCCAAGGGCTACTGGCGCAACGCCCTCGCCACCCGCGAGACCTTCCGCGCCACCCTGACCGGCCACGACGGCCGCTTCCTGCGCACCGGCGACCTCGGATTCCTGCGCGACGGCGAACTCTTCGTCACCGGGCGCCTCAAGGACCTCATCGTCATCGACGGACGCAACCACTACCCGCAGGACCTGGAACTGACCGCCGAGATGGCCCACCCGGCCCTGCGCCCCGGCTGCACCGCCGCGTTCTCCGTCGACGGCGGAGCCGGGGCAGCCGACGGCGAACAGGCCGTCGTCGTCGCCGAGATCGCCCCCGACGCGGCGCCCGAGGCCGAGAAGATCATCGACGTCGTCCGCAGCCGGATCGGCGAGGACCACGGCCTGTCGGTGCGTGACGTCGTCCTGGTCGAGCCGGGCTCCATCCCCAAGACGTCCAGCGGCAAGATCCAGCGCCACGCCACCCGGGCGGCCTACCTGGACGGCACCCTCGCCGCGGTCGCCGCGCCCGCCCTGAGCTGACACCGCCCGGTCGGCCGTCGTACGCCGACGGATCCGCCGCACCACTCGTAGGCCCCGTCGGCCGTACCACCCGAGCGAGCCCCGCCCGCCGGACGGCCACCGCCGCCCCTGCCCGAATCCACGAGGACACCTGTCTAGATGCCTGCGCACGAGTCCCCGAAGCAGTTCTCCGAGCCGTCGCTCACCACACCGCAGGGCGTGCGGGCCTGGCTGGAGTCGGCCGTCGCGGAGGCGGCCGGGCTCGACCCGCCGGCCGTCGACCCGAACCGGCCACTCGCCGAACTCGGACTGAGCTCAAGGCAGTTGGTGACGCTGGCCGCCGACCTGTCCGCGTCGACCGGCCGGCCCCTGGACCCCTCACTGATCTTCAACCACCCCACCATCGCGGCCCTGGCGCAGGCGGTGTTCGACGAGACGCCCACGCGCACCACCCCGGCAGCCGTTCCGCCCTCGAACGGCACGCCCGCGCGCGCCGACGACGACATCGCGATCATCTCCATGGCCTGTCGACTCCCCGGCGGCGCCGACCACCCCGAGGCCCTCTGGCGGCTCCTGGCCGCCGGTGAGGACGCCATCACCGAGGCACCGGCGGGGCGTTGGGACACCCGAGGGCTGCACGACCCGGACCCGGACGCCACCGGCAAGGCGTACTCCCTGCGCGGCGGCTACCTTGTCGGCATCGACCGCTTCGACGCGTCCTTCTTCGGGATCTCGCCGCGCGAGGCCGCCGCCATGGACCCCCAGCAGCGGCTGCTCCTGCAGACCAGCTGGGAGGCCGTCGAACGCGCCGGAATCGTCCCGGACACACTGAACGGCAGCTCCACGGGCGTCTATGTCGGTCTGTACGACAGCGGCTATCTGGCCTCGGCCGCCCTGGACCAGCTCGACGGGCATGTCGGCACCGGCTCGGCGTCCAGCGTGGCGTCCGGGCGTATCGCCTACACGCTCGGCCTCCAGGGGCCCGCGGTCACCGTCGACACGGCCTGCTCGTCCTCCCTGGTCGCCCTGCATCTGGCGGCGCGCGCCCTGGCGGGCGGCGAGTGCGACCTCGCGCTGGCCGGCGGTGCGACGCTGCTGGTGACCCCGCGGGGGCACGTCGAGTTCAGCCGGCTGCGCGGGCTGTCACCGTCCGGGCGGTGCAGCCCGTTCTCGGCGGACGCGGACGGCGTGGTGTGGGCCGAGGGCTGTGGCGTGGTGCTGCTCAAGCGGCTCACGGACGCGCGCCGCGACGGCGACCGGATCCTCGCCGTCGTCAAGGGGTCGGCGATCAACCAGGACGGCCGCAGTCAGGGCCTCAGCGCCCCCAACGGACCCGCCCAGGAACGGGTGCTGCGGGCCGCGCTCGACGCGGCCGGTCTCCAGCCGCACGACCTGGACCACATCGAGGCACACGGCACCGGCACCCCGCTGGGCGACCCCATCGAGGCAGGCGCGCTGGCCTCGGTCTTCGGACCCGGCCGTCCGGCCGACCACCCTCTCGGCGTCGGCTCCCTCAAGTCCAACATCGGACACACCCAGGCCGCCGCGGGCATCGCCGGGGTCATCAAGACCGTGCTGGCCCTCCATCACGAGCGCATGCCGGCGTCCCTGCACACCGGGACCCCGACCGGGCACATCGACTGGCCGCACAGCGGTCTGCGTCTGATCGGCGAACCCCGGACCTGGCCACGCAACCCCGAGCGGGTGCGGCGCGCCGGGGTGAGCGCGTTCGGCATCAGCGGCACGAACGCCCATGTGGTGCTGGAGGAAGCGCCCGCGGAACAGACGGGACAGGCGCCCGCCGACCTCCCCGGCGCCGGCCTCTTCCCGCTCGCCGCCCGCACCCGGCCGGCACTGCGGGCACAGGCGGGCCGGCTCCTGGAAACCCTGGAGCACCAGCCGGAGTTGCCGCTCCCCGCCGTCGCCGCCACCCTGGCCCACCACCGCACCCACTTCGAGCACCGGGCCGTCGTCCGGGCGAGCGACCGCGAGGAACTGCTCACCGCCCTGCGGGCCCTCACCGACGGCCGCCCGGCCCCCGAGCTGACCGCGGGCCCCTCATCGGCACTCACCGCGGGAAAGCTGGCGTTCGTGTTCCCCGGGCAGGGCGCCCAGTGGGGCGGCATGGCCCGCGACCTGCTCGACCGCGACCCCGTGTTCGCCGACGAACTCGACCGCTGCGACGCAGCCCTGCGCCCCTTCACCGGCTGGTCGGTGCCGTCCGTTCTGCGCGGCGACGAGGGCGCCCCGGCGCTGGACCGGGTCGACGTCGTCCAGCCGGTCCTGTTCGCCGTGATGGTGTCGCTGGCCGCCGTGTGGCGTGCCCGCGGCGTACGGCCGGACGCGGTCGTCGGACACAGCCAGGGCGAGGTCGCCGCCGCCTGCGTCGCCGGAGCGCTCAGCCTCAACGACGCCGCGGCGGTGGTCGCCCTGCGCAGCCAGGCCCTGACCGAACTGTCCGGCACCGGCACGATGGCCGTCGTCGCCCTGCCGCACACCGAGGTCGAGGCCCGACTCGCCGCCCACGGCTGCGAGATCGCCGTCGCCGCCGTCAACAGCGGCCGCTCCACGGTGATCGCCGGGGCCGCGGACGCCGTGCAGGCCCTGCTCACCGACCTCGAACGGCAGCAGATCTTCGTCCGCCGCCTCGACGTCGACTACGCCTCCCACAGCGACCGGGTCGAGCCGGTCCGCACCACGATCCTCGAAGAACTCGACGGAGTCACCACCTGCCCCACGTCCGTCGCCTGGTACTCCACGGTCACGGCCGAGCCGGTCACCGACGAACTCGAAGCCGACTACTGGTACACCAACCTCCGCGAACCCGTCCGCTTCGCGTCCACCGTCGAGCGCATGGCCGCCGACGGCTACCGCTACTTCGTCGAACTCAGCCCGCACCCCTCGCTCCTCACCGCCCTGCACACCATCGACGAACGCCTGGTCGCGGTCGGATCACTGCGCCGCGACGAGGACGGGCCCGCCTGTCTGGACCGTGCCACCGCGGAACTCCACGTCCACGGACGGCGGATCGACTGGCACCGCCCGGTCCCGCGCACCACCCCGGCGGACCTGCCGACGTACGCCTGGGACGCACAGCGCCACTGGATCGAGCCCGCCGCCTGCGCCGGCCCGCCCGGCCTCTTCGACCGCGCCGCGCACCCGTTGCTCGGCATCCAGCTCCAGTCGGCGGACCGGACCCGCTGGACCTTCCGCGACGAGTGGTCCCCGGCCACCGCCGACTGGCTGCCCGACCACACCGTCTTCGGACGGACCGTGGTCTCGGGCACCACCCTGCTCGAACTCTGCCGCGCCGCCCTCGCCGTGGCCCGCCCGGACACCCCGGCCGACGTCTGCGACCTGCTCCTCCTCGCACCCCTCACCCTGCCGGGCACCGGCACGGTCGAGGTGTCCGTGGAAGTGGTCACCGCCGGGGCCGTGCCGGAGATCACGATCCACAGCCGTCCTCGCGGCCAGGAACCCACGGACTGGATCCTGCACGCCACCGCGTCCGCGGCCGAACCGGCTGCCGCGCCGGCCGGCGAACCACCGACGTGGCCCGAGACGGCCGAACCGGCCTGGGCCGAGGACACCTACGCACGACTGACCGAGCTCGGCCTCGGCTACGGCCCGGCCTTCCAGGGCGTACGACAGGCCGCCGCGACCGGCGACGGGACCCTCCTGGCACGCCTGGCACTCCCACCCGTGGCCCGCGACGCGGCCGACCCCTACCCGGTGCACCCGGCGCTCCTCGACGCCGCCCTCCATGTGGCCGCCGCCCTCGAGAGCTCCGGCCGGCGGGTCATGCTGCCCGTGGCGATGGCCCGCTGCGTCCTGCCGCCCGGCGGCGCGACGGACCTGACGGTGTCCGTACGCCGGACAGGCGGCGCCGGGACCGACCCCACGCCGGACCACACGCCGGACCTCACCCTGGACGTCACCCTGTGGGACGCCGACGGCTTCCCGGCAGGCCGACTGGAGGGCGTACGCCTGCGGGCCGTGAACCCGGCCGATCTGAACGACGGCTCGGAGAACGGCCGCCACCTGTACGAGGTGGCGTGGACGGCCGTACCGGAGCGGCAGGCCGAGGCGCCCGGCACAGTGTGGGCCGTCCGGGGCGACCGGTCGGACCCGGCCGTCGCGACGGCCCTGCGCGACCTGCGCACGGCGGGCGTCCAGGTCACCGACGAGGGCGCCGACACCGTCGTACGCGTCTGGCCCCGCACCACGCCCGACGCCCAACTCGCCGGAGCAGCGCATGAGGTGGCGGCCAAGGCCCTGGCCGAGCTCCAGGCGCTGATCGCTCTCCCGCCGGACGAGGCACCCGCGCGCACCATCTGGGTGACGCGGGGGGCGATCTCGGCAACCGACGGGGACAGGGTTCCCGACGTCGCGCGGTCGGTGCTGTGGGGTCTGGCCCGCAGCGCTCGTGCGGAACACCCCGACCTCGGGCTGACCCTGCTCGACCTCGACGGCGACGAGGCGCCGCTGCTCTGCGCCGCTGCCCACGCCGACGAGCCGGAACTCGCCCTTCGCACCGATGAGTTGCTCGCGCCGCGCCTCGTGCGGGCGCGCCCCGCGCCTCCCGGACGGCCCGCCCCGATCCCCACCGACGGCACCGTGCTGATCACCGGAGGTCTCGGCGCGGTAGGCCGCGGCATCGCCCGCCTGCTCGCCGAGAACGGCGTCCCGCGGCTGCTGTTGACGTCCCGCCAGGGAGCCGGTGACCCCGGTGCGGCGGACGTCGTCGCGGAACTGGCCGCCCTCGGCGCCGACGTGGAGATCGCCGCGTGCGACGTCGCGGACGCCGCCGCCGTGGCCGGACTCCTGGGCCGTATCGGGGACGAGTCACCCCTGCGGGGCGTCGTCCACTGTGCCGGGGTCCTCGCCGACGGCGTGGTGGCCGAGCTGACCTCCGATCGCCTCGCACAGGTGCTGCGCCCGAAGGTCGACGGCGCCGCCCATCTGCACCGGCTCACCGCCGAGGCGCCGCTCGACCTCTTCCTCCTGGTCTCCTCGGCGGCGGGAGTCGTCGGCAACGCGGGCCAGGCCAACTATGCGGCCGCCAACGTCCTCCTCGACCAACTCGCCTATCACCGAAGGGCGTTGGGCCTGCCGGCGGTCTCGGTCTCCTTCGGCGCGTGGGCGGGTGGGGGACTCGCCGCCGAGCATGCCGACCTGGAGCGGATGGCTCGCCTCGGCCACCGCGCCCTCACCCCCGGCCAGGGCCGCGAGCTGACCGAGCTGGCCCTGCGCCGCGAGGCCCCGCACCTGGTCGCCTGGGCGCTGGACCTGCCCCGGCTCAAGGCCGCCGCGCCGACCGGGGCACTGTGGCGCTCCCTGCTCCCCGCACCCCACCGCGCCGGGTCGGACAGCCCCACGCCGGCCGACCGCCTGGCCCGGCTGCCGGAGCCCGAACGCGCCGCACGCGTCCTCGCGCTCGTCCGCGAGGAGGCCGCCCACGCCCTCGGCCTGCGCTCGGCGGATTCCGTCCGCCCCGACCAGCCGCTCCGTGACCTGGGCATGGACTCGGTGACGGCGGTCGATCTGCGCAACCGCATCAGCGCCCGCATCGGCGCCAAACTCCCCGCCACCCTTCTCTTCGACCACCCCACACCCACCCGCCTCACCGAGTACCTGCTGACCGGCGCCCTGGCGACGACACGCGCTACGAGCCGTGAAGTCGCGTCCGTGTCCGCGTCCGTGTCGGCGTCCACGCCTTCGTCGGACGAACCGGTGGCCCTCGTCGCCATGGCCTGCCGGCTGCCCGGCGGCGTGGTCGACCCGGAGGGACTGTGGCACCTGGTGGCGGAGGGGCGGGACGCGGTCGGACCGTTCCCGGCGGGACGGTGGGACGTGGAGTCGCTCTACGATCCCGACCCGGACGCGCTCGGCAAGTCGTACGCCCGCGAAGGCGGGTTCCTCGACGACATCGAGTCCTTCGACGCCGGATTCTTCGGCATCACCCCGAAGGAGGCGGCGGCCATGGACCCGCAGCAGCGGCTGCTGCTGGAGACGGCCTGGGAGTCGCTGGAGCGTGCCGGAATCGTGCCCGCCGACCTGGCGGGCAGCACCACCGGCGTGTACGTCGGGATGTTCGGCAGCGACTACCTGTCCGGCACCCGGCTCGATCAACTGGACGGCTACGTCGGCACGGGTTCCGCGCTGAGCGTGGCCTCCGGACGCCTCGCGTACACGCTCGGGCTGAACGGCCCCGCGCTGACCGTGGACACCGCGTGCTCGTCGTCGCTGGTGGCGGTGCATCTGGCGGCGCAGGCGCTGCGCGCGGGCGAATGCGATCTGGCGCTCGCCGGCGGAGTCACCCTGATGGTCACGCCGCAGACCTTCGTCGAGTTCAGCAGGCTGCGCGGCCTCTCCCCGACGGGCCGCTGCCGCTCCTTCTCCGACGGCGCCGACGGTGCGATCTGGGCCGAGGGTGCCGGCATGGTCGTACTGAAACGCCTGAGCGACGCCCGGCGCGGCGGTGACCGGGTCCTGGCCGTGCTGCGCGGTACCGCCGTCAACCAGGACGGTCGCAGCCAGGGCCTGTCCGCGCCGAACGGCCCCGCGCAGGAACGGGTGATCCGGCGGGCGCTGGAACAGTCCGGACTCCGGCCCGCCGACATCGACCACATCGAGGCGCACGGCACGGGCACGACGCTGGGCGACCCGATCGAGGCGAACGCCCTCGCGGAGGTCTTCGGCGACTCACGCCCCGAGGGCCGCCCGCTGTACCTGGGCTCGCTGAAGTCCAACGTCGGGCACGCGCAGGCGGCTTCGGGGGTGCTCGGCCTGATCAAGGTGGTGCAGTCGCTGCACAACGAGAGCCTGCCGCGCACCCTGCACGCCGACACGCCCAGCCGTCACGTCGACTGGGCGGACAGCGGGCTGCACCTGCTGCGGGAGGCGACCGCCTGGCCCGCGTCGCGGGAGCGGATCCGGCGGGCGGGCGTGAGCGCCTTCGGGATCAGCGGCACGAACGCGCATGTGATCGTGGAGGAGGCCGGATCGCGGGCCGAGTCCGAGTCAGCCGGGCTTCCCACCGGGACGCCCCTGTTCCTCCTGTCCGGCCGCAGCGAGGCGGGCCTGCGCGGACAGGCCGGTGCTCTGGCACGTCACCTCGCCGACGACTCCGCCGCGCTGCCGGACGTCGCCCACGCCCTGGCACACCACCGCAGCCACTTCGAGTGGCGCACGGCGGTCGTGGCCGGGGACCCGGACGAACTGCGTTCTGTGCTGGGCGAGTTCGCGGCCGGACGGATCCCGCTTCCCCCGCCGCGGGAGGAACAGACGGGCAAGGTCGCCTTCGTCTACGCCGGCCACGGCGGTCAGTGGCCCGGCATGGGGCTCGACCTGCTGGCAGAGTCGGAGGCGTTCCGCGAGGAGCTGACGCGGATCGACGAGGCCGTGCGGCGGCACGCCGGGTGGTCCGTGCTCAACGCGCTGCGAGCGCCCGAGGAGTTCTCCCCGCTGGAGCGGACCGAGTACCTCCAGCCGACGCTGTTCGCGGTGAACGCGGCACTGACCGCCGCCTGGCGCTCGCTCGGCGTCACCCCGGACGGCGTGACCGGGCACAGCCTGGGGGAGATCGCCGCCGCGTACAGCGCGGGCGCGCTCACGCTGGACGACGCCGTGGCCGTGGTGACCGGGCGCGCCCAGGCGGTCGTACCGGTCGCGGGCAAGGGCGGCATGCTGTCCCTGGACCTGCCGCGCCCGCGGGTCGAGGAACTGCTCGCCCCCTATGCCGGACGCCTGTTCCTCGCCGCCGTGAACAGCCCGCACTCCACGGCCGTCTCCGGCGACGGCGACGCGCTGGCCGAGCTGCGCCGCAGCCTCGACGAGCAGGGCATCCGGGCCCGGTCGCTGTCGACGCCGTTCGCCTCGCACACCCCGCTGATGGCCCCGCTGCGCGACGCCCTGCTCGACAGCCTCTCCGGCATCCGGCCCGCCGGGCACCCCACGACCCCGCTGTACTCGACGGTGCTGGCGGAACCCGTACCGGGCGAGCGCCTGGACCCCGCCTACTGGTACGCCAACCTCAGCGAGCCC
This sequence comes from Streptomyces sp. NPDC057623, assembly GCF_042800355.1. Classification (NCBI taxonomy): domain Bacteria; kingdom Bacillati; phylum Actinomycetota; class Actinomycetes; order Kitasatosporales; family Streptomycetaceae; genus Streptomyces; species Streptomyces sp. NPDC057623. Next base: position 32,708 of record NZ_JBHVGZ010000028.1, on the reverse strand, counting down.
GTCCGCTTCGCGGACACGATCACCCGCATGCTGGCCGACGGATACCGCTACTTCGTCGAGCTCAGCCCACACCCCTCGCTCGGCTCGTCCGTCGAGGCGGTGGCGGCCCAGGCCGGAATCGACGCGGTGAGCGTCGGCTCGCTGGGCCGGCAGCGCGGCGGGCGGGACGTCCTGCTGCGCAGGCTGGGGGAGTTGTACACGGCCGGCCACACGCCCGACTGGCCGACCCTGTTCCCGGCCGGCCGGCGCGTCGACCTCCCGACCTACGCCTTCGCCCGCGAACGCCACTGGCTCGCACCCGCCCCGGCCACCGCGACCGGCGCCTCACCGCTCCTGGACACGCACGTCGAGGCCAGCGACGAGGCCGGCCGGCACCTCTTCCAGGGCGAGGTGGACCTGCGCGACAGCCGCTTCGCCTATCTGACCGACCACCGCGTCACCGGCGAGGTGTGGCTGCCCGGTGCCGCCTTCCTCGACATGGCGCTGGAGGCCGCGGCCGCCGTACGGGAAAGCGGGGACGTACGGCTCTGCGACGTCAGGTTCCTCCAGCCACTGCGCCTCGACGCGTCCCGGCCGACCCGGCTCCAACTGGTCCTGCGCCCCGCCGCCGACGGCTTCCGGCACTTCACCATCGCCTCGGCGCCCGGCGGCGGCGGACAGCGCGCGAGCTGGGAACGCCACGTCGACGGACGCATCGCCGTCGCGCCCGCCGAACCCGCCGCCGACCCGGGCGAGCCGCTCGCCGCGCTGCGCGAGCGCTGCACCGAGCCGGCCGACCTGCCGGCCGTCTATGCCGCTCTCGCCGCCCTCGGCATCGAATACGGGCCCGCCTTCCGGGGCCTGGAGTCGGGCCACCGTACCCACTCCACCGCCCTGGCCCGACTCGCCGACAGGCCCGCCGCCGGTCATCTGCTCCACCCGGCCGTCCTGGACGCCGCCTTCCACACGGCCGCCCTGCCCGGCGACGCGCCGCAGGGGCGGGCCTTCGTGCCCGCCGGGGTCGGACGACTGCGTCACACCGGAGTGCGCACCACCCCCGTGTGGGTGACGTGCGAGCTGCGGTCCGTGTCCGGCGACACCGCGACCGTGGACCTTCGGCTGTACGACGAGAGGGACCGACTGATCCTGGAGGCCGACGAGTTCGAGCTGGCCGCACTCTCCCCGCTGGACGGCGCCCTGTTCGAGACCCGCTGGCAGTCCCGGCCGCTCGCCGACGAGCCGCCCGCACCGGGAAGGTGGCTGATCCTGGCCGACGAGTCGGGCACGGCCCGCGAACTCGTCGAGCGGCTGGGCACCTCGGTGCCCCATGTGATCGCCCGCAGAGGAGCGGAGTTCACCGCCGAGGACCCCGGCCACTACGTCCTCGACCCGTCCGATCCCCGGCACCTGGCCCGCCTCCTCGACGAGGCATTCGCGAACGAACCCCCGGAGCGCGTCGTCCAGCTGTCCGCACTCGACGCTCCCGCCGTCGAGAACGCCCGTACGGCCGAGGAAGCGGCCCGGCTGTGCTGCCTGAGCACCCTGCACCTGGTGCGCGCCATCGCCGAACGGGCCCAGGCACCGGCGCCCCGTCTCTTCGTCGTCGTACGCGGCAGCCAGGCCGCCGGTGACAGCGCGCAGGTGACACATCCTCAGCAGGCGCTCGCCTGGGGCTTCGGCCTCGCCGTGGCGCAGGAGCACCCCGAGCTGAGGACCACCCTCGTAGACCTCCCGCCCACGGACGGCGCCGATGCTCTGTGGACCCAGCTGCGGCACGCCGACGACGAACGGCTCGTCGCGCTCCGCGGGGCCGGACGACTGGTACCCCGCCTGGCCCGCACCCGCTCGGACGACGCCGGGCACGGCGCCACCACCCCGGACGGGGTGTACCTGATCACGGGCGGCCTGGGTGGCCTGGGGCGCGTCGTCGCCGAGCGGCTGGTCCGCCGGGGCGCCCGCCGGCTGGCCCTGATGAGCCGGAGCGCACCCACCGCGGACGCCCTGGGCTGGATCCACGGGCTCGAAGAGCGCGGGGTGAGCGTGCACCTGGCGCACGCCGACGTCGCCGACCGGACCGGCCTGACCGCCGCCCTGGACGCCGTACGCCACGCCCTCGGCCCGATCACCGGGGTCGTCCACGCGGCCGGTGTCCTGGACGACGCCACGATCGGCAACCTGACCGACGAGCGGGTGCTGCGTGTCCTCGCCCCGAAGGTCCTGGGGACCGCCCTGCTCACCGAACTCACCCCGGACGCACAGGACTTCGTGCTGTTCGCCTCGGCGGCCGGACTGCTCGGCTCGGCCGGGCAGAGCCCGTACTCGGCGGCGAACGCCTTCCTCGACGCCTGGGCCCATCACCTCTCCCACGCGGACCGTCGCGCCCTGAGCCTGGACTGGGGCGCCTGGTCGGGCGTGGGCATGGTGGCGGAGTCAGGCGTCCGCGAGGCGCAGACGGGCCGCTCCGGACTGGTCGCCTTCTCCGCGCAGGACGGCGGCGAGCTCCTCGAACGCGTACTGGGCACCGCCCGCCGCCAGCTCGCCCCCATGGCCCTCGACTGGGAGCTGCTGGCCCTCGACGCCGACGCGGCCCGCGGCCGCCCGATCCTGGCCGACATGGTCACTGTCACCACCGGTGCGCCGGGCACCGACGACCTCGTCGAGAAGGTGTTCGCGGCGACGACCGGCACCGAGCGGGTCATGCGGCTGGAGGCGTACGTCCGCGCCCGGGTCGGCGAGGTCTCCGGCGGGGCGGTCCAGGTCTCCGCGACCACCGCCCTGAAGGAACTCGGCCTCGACTCCCTCATGCTCGTGCGGCTGCGCAACGCCTTCGCCCGCGAACTCGGCGTCGAGCTCCCCGCCGCCACGGTCTTCTCGGCCGCCGACATCCGTGGCCTCGCCCAGGCCCTGAGCACCGCTCTTCCCGCACGGGACACCACGGCACCCGACGAACCGCAGCACGTGGCCGAGGTACCGGCGACCGAACTGCACCCCGTGACCCGCGATGTCGTACGCCTGCTGCGCAGCGCCCGGCCCGGCATGCCCGACGCGGCCCACGCCGTCGGCCTGGCCGTACGCCTGACCACACCGACCACCCGCGAGACCCTCACCGGCATCCTCACCCGCCTCACCGCACGGCACGCGGCCCTGCGCACCGCCGTCGTCACCGCCACCGAGGGCGGGCGGCGACTGCGGGTGGAGCGCGAACTGCCGGAACCGCCGCTGCGGTGGACGGTCGTGCCGGACGACACCGCCTTCGCGGCCGCCGACCGGCTGCGCGAGCTGCTGGAAGCGCCGTTCGACCTGGCGGCCGCGCCGCTGTGGCGTTTCGAGCTGCTGGACCGCGGGGAGCGTGGCCAGATCCTGGTGTACGGCGCCCACCACGCCGTCAGTGACCTCCAGTCGCTGCTGCTCGTGGCCGCCGAGATCGACGCGGAGCTGACCGGCGGCGCGCTCGGCGACACCGTCACCAACCGCGACATCCGTCTCCTGATCGAGGCCCAGAGCACGGACGAGCACACCGCCGGGAGCACCGACACGGGCGACTGGCACAAGGCGTTCGAGGGCAGCGCACGGCTCGATCTGACCCTGAGCCGACCGCGCCCGGAAACCCGCTCGTACCGGGCCGGCAGCGTCACGGTGCCGATCCCCGACGGGCTCATGGACCGGATCGCGACGGCCGCGAGCCGGCTGGCCGTGACACCGGCCGCCTTCTGCCTCGGCACCCTGACCGTCCTGCTGGCAAGGAAGCGCGAGCGTGAACGTTTCGTCATCGCCGTGCCCGTGGACACACGCATCCACGCCGACGCCTACGACGCGGTGGGCTTCTTCGGCGTGCCGGTGCCCTTCCCCGCCGAGGCGAGGGCGGGGGAGCGGATCGAGGAGGTGCTGCGCCGCACCGACGGGCGGCTGCAGCGGGTCCTGACCAAGGGGGCCATGTTCTCCGACGTGCTGCCGGTGCTGGCCGGGCAGGGGCTCCACCGGGCCGACGCGCCCCTGGTGGAGGTGTACTTCAACTACGTGCGGGCCGCGGGCGGGTTGAGCGCGCTTGAGGTGCTGCCGGCGGGGACGGGCTACTCCGACCTCGACCTGATGATCACCCTGACCCCGGACGCGGGCCGGATCCGCCTCGATCACAACCTCGACATCCTGGACGCGGAGACGGTCGCCGCGCTCGGGGAGGAACTGCTGCGGCTGCTCGCGGAGACGGCCGCGGGCCCGCCCCTGCCGGCTCCCTCCGGCACGCTCGCCCTCGCCGCCACCTTCGCCCTCGGCAACCTGCCCCTGATGTGCGCGACGGTGATCACCGAGGCGGTGGGGGACGGCAGCGTGACGACCGTGGCGGAGGCGCCCTACCACCACGTCCTGGCGAGCCTGCGCGACCCGTCCGGGGTGTTCGCCGACCCGGCCACGACAGCGGGCGTCGTCCTGCTGCGCGCCGCGGACCTGCAACGTTTCGGTCCGGTCGACGACGCGCTGCTGGCCGAACTGCGCAACGCCTACCCGGCAGCACTGCGCGCGGTGGCCGAGCGCACCCGCAAGCCGCTGATCGTCGGCTTCCTGCCCTCGGCGCGCGGCGAGGACCGCCTGGTCCGGTGGGAGCGGGAGACGGCCGCCGAACTGGCCGAGGCGCCCGGCATCGCCGTGCTCGGCCCCGACGACTGGACCCGTCACCACCCGGTCGGGGAACGCTTCGACGAGCGCACCGAACGCCTGGCCCACCTCCCCTTCACCGCGCCCTTCCAGGCGGCCGTGGCCCTGCGCCTCGCCGAGGTCGTCCGGGCCGTACGGCGCCCGGCGCCGAAGGTGATCGCCGTCGACGGCGACGAGACCCTGTGGGGCGGCGTGGCCGGAGAGATCGGTCCCGACGCCGTGGACCTGAGCGGTCCGCGGGCCCTGCTCGCCCGCAGGTTGCTGCGATGGCGGGCGGCGGGCGCGCTGCTGGTGCTGGTCAGCAACAACGACGAGGACACCGTCCGCGCCGTACTGGACCGCCCGGACAGCCCGCTGAAGGCCGAGCACTTCAGCGTGCTCTCCGCGGCCTGGGGCCCGAAGCCGGCCCGCCTGGCGGACGCGGCCCGCACGCTCGGCCTGGGCCTGGACAGCTTCCTGTTCCTCGACGACAACCCGGCCGAGATCGCCAAGACGCGCGCCGCGCTGCCGCAGGTGCTGTCGGTGACCTGCCCGCCGGTGGCCGAACTACCGCAGTTCCTGGGCCGCTTGTGGCCGCTGGTGCCGGCGGCGGCGACCGCTGAGGACGGGCTCCGGGCGCGGTTCTACGAGCAGGAGCGCGCACGCGACACCGCCCGGGAACAGGCCGGTTTCGAGGAGTTCCTGGAGCAGCTGGAACTGCTGGTCGACGTGCGGGCACTGTCCGATGACGATGTGCCGCGTGCGGAGCAACTCGTGCGCCGCACCAACCAGTTCACCCTCCGCGCACGATCGGCCGACGGCGGCGACGTCGCCCGGTGGCGGGAGCACGGCGAGATCTGGACCGCGACGGCTCGCGACCGCTTCGGCGACTACGGCCAGATCGGCCTCCTCGCCCTGCGTCGCGAGGGCGACCGGCTCGACGTCCTGAACTGGCTGATGAGCTGCCGAGCCCTCGGCCGGGGCGTCGAGGAACGCCTGCTGCGATGGCTGGCCGAGCGAGCCGAGGAACTGGGCTGCGCGAAGGTCCGCCTGACCGCGGAACGCACCGCGCGCAACACCCCGGCCCGCCGTCTGCTGTCGGCACTGGGCGGCGGGGATCAGGACGACGACCGGCTGGAGACCGTGGTCACGCCGGAGCAGCTGCGGAAGTTCCGCTCCTGGCGGCAGCAGTGACCGCCCGCAGCGACGAAAGGACGAGCGACATCATGGGGGGCTCTCATGCGTGAGGTGAACGAGGACACGTCGGCGCACGCCGCCGTGCGGGCGACCGCGGAGGCGATCGAGCGGGGCGGAGTCGGGCTCGGCGTGAGCGAGTTGCTGGCCAAGGTGGCGGCGGCAGGAGCGGCGGACGCGGAGACCGACGACGCTACTGACGCCGACATGGCCGCGTGTGCTCCTGGGCCGACGGCGCACCCGTCCGCCGGGCTCCCGGCCACCCCGGCCCCGACCGGCACAGCGCCGGCCACCGAGGCCGCGCCACCCCATGACGTCGACGCACTGGCCGCCGCGATCGCCGACCGGGCGGGCCGTCACCTTCCCTCGGGACACCTCGCACCGGACGCCGACTTCTTCGACGCGGGCGGCAGCTCCGTGGGCGCGGTGGAACTCGTGGCGGTGCTGGAGGACGAGCTGGGCATGGAGATCGACCTGGACGAGGTGTTCGCCGACGCCAGGCCGGTCAGTCTGGCCAGGCGTGCGCTGAAGAGCACGGGAGCGGCAGCGGTCGTACCGGCGACGGTCACCTCTGGCGCGCCCACCGTCCCCGTCCCCGTCCTCGACACCCCGGTCCTCCGCACTCCGGTCACCCCCGGCCCCGACGCCCCCGCGCACGCGGCGGCCCGCCCCGAGGACCTCACCCAGATCCTCGCCGACCTGGCCCTCGCCGACCGTCTCCCCTTCGTCGCCTCGCCCGAGCCCCTGCCGCCCCGCCGCGTCCTGCTGACCGGCGCCACCGGCTTCCTCGGCAGCCATATGCTGCTGGACCTGCTGCGGCACAGCGACGCCCACGTCTACTGCCTGGTCCGCGCCGCCGACGAGGAGGCGGCCACGACCCGGCTCGGCGAGGCGCTCAAGAGCTACGCGCTGCCCTGGTCGGCGGAGGTCCGCCGCCGCGTCACCGTGCTCCCCGGCGACATCCGCCACCCTCACCTGGGCCTGTCCGACGACCTCTGGAACAGCCTCGCCCACGAACTGGACAGCGTCGTCGGCGTCGCGGCCGCCGTGGACTTCCTGCGCGGCTACCAGTCCCTGCGCACCAGCAACGTCCTCGGTGCCCTCACTCTGGCCGAACTGGCCGCGACCGGCCGCCCCAAGCCGCTGCACCACATCTCGTCCATCGCCGTCTTCAACGAGGTCGGCATCCCCTCCATGGGCGAGGACGACCCCCTCGCCCACATCGACCGGCTGATCGCCGGCTACGACCAGACCAAATGGGCCGCGGAGGTCGCCCTGCGCCGCGCCCGCGACCACGGCCTGGTGGTGACCGCCCTGCGGCCGGGCGGCATCGGCGGTCACACCAGGACCGGCGCCTACAACCCCCAGGACCTGAGCAGCGGCCTCATCTCGGCCTTCGGCCGCTTCCGCACCGTTCCCGCCTTCCGGTACCTCAACGCCGCCCCGGTCGACTGGGTCAGCCGGGTCGCGGTCGCCGCTGTCTGCGAACCCGACGCCTGGGGCTTCGACCACAACCTCACCGGTGTTCCCAACACGCTCGACGACGTCGTGGGGGACATGGCCCTGGGCGGCATGCACGTCCGCGTCCACGACTGGGACGAGTGGCGCACCGACGCCCTGGCCCGCCTCCAGGCCGAGCCGATACCCGAACTGGCCTTCCTCGCCCGCGTGTTGCAGAGCCCCAGTGCCCTGAAGCTGTGCGAGGCGACCCTGAAGGGCCCGGCCGCCTCGGCCGACCGCACCACCGCACTCGTCGACGCCCTCGGCCTGCCGCCCGCCGCCCGCTACGACGCCCGGGCCCAGCTGAAGACGTTCGAACGCCTCGCCCACGACGGCCTCGCCCGCCTCCCGCAGAAGGACGACCAGCCCTACCTGTGGTTCTCCGAGACCACCGAGGGCAGCGTCGGCCCCGTCGGAGCCACCCCCGGCACACCCTGCGCGATGTCCCTCACCCTGTCCATCGCGAGCATGCACCAGCTCGTGACGGACCGCCGCGTCGACGTCCGCGGCGAGGTCACCTGCCCGGCCCTGCACCCCGAGCCGTTGACCGTGGCACGCGGCGACGTCTGGATCCGCCCCGAGGAGGGCATCCCGCACCGGCACGGCCTGCGCCACCAACTCCTGCGCTACCGGCTGGAGTTGACCGACAAGGACGGCGGCCGCTGGTGGCTGGAGGGCCACAAGTACGCCCGTGCCCGCCGCGACGTCTGGCGGCAGACCCGCGCCCTGACCGTGGAACTCGGCCGCGAGGGCGAACCGGCGAGCCTGGCGGGCGAGGTCGTCGTGCCCGCGGATTCCTACGTTCGCGACCAGATCGACGGCATCATGGTCGACCCACGCCTGACCAGCCAGGAGAAGCGTGCCGCCAAGCTGACCTGGCTCGCCTGGTTCGGTCTGGAGATGGGCCGCGGCCTGCTCGGACCCTTCGCCCGCGCCGCCGCGGACCTGCTCGACCTGCGTCGCACCCAGACCCCCACGGAGCACCACCGATGATCTTCCGGACGACGAACCCCAGGACCGCCCGGCCGGCGCTGCGCAAGGTCAGAACCACCGCGACCCCGCGCCCCCTGCGCCACCGCCTCGACCCGGCGACGGTCGAGGAGATCCCGTTCCGCACGACAGACGGCGTACGACTCGGCCTGACCCGCGTCGGCACGGGCGAGCGCGCCCCCGCCCACGACCGCCCGGCCGTCCTGCTCCTGCACGGACACACCGCCTCGGCCGACATGTTCCTGCTGCCCGAGACCCGCAACCTGGTCGACGCCCTCCTGGCCGAGGGCTACGAGCCCTGGTTGCTCGACTGGCGGGGCAGCTGCCGGCTGCCGTACAACGAGACGGGCCGCCGCTACACCTACGACGACGTCGCCCTCTACGACATCCCCGAGGCCGTCGCCCACATCCGCACCCGCATCGGCGACCGACCGCTCTTCGCCGTCGCCCACTGCATCGGCTCCCTCACCCTCTCCCTGAGCATGACGGCGGGCCTGGTGCCCGGCCTCGCGGGCGTGGTCTCCCAGGGCGTGTTCCTCACCCCGAAGCTCGCGGGCCGCACCTCCCTGCGGATGTCCCTGGCCGGGGAACTGCTGAAGTCCCGCATCGACCACATCCCCGTCGACTTCCGCAAGGTCGGCCTCTGGTCGAAGTACACCCCGCTGTTCGCCCTGGCCTCCCGGGGGGCGACCTGCCCGGACCCCACCTGCCAGATCCTGCACAACTCGGCCTGGGGAACCGGCGCCTCGCTCTTCGTCCACGAGCATCTGACCGAGACGACCCACAACCGGCTCGCCGAACTCCTCGGCCCCGCCCCGCTGTGGATCCTGCCGCACCTGCGCCGCATCGAGCTGGCCCGCACCGTCGTCCGCTGGCACGACACCGACCGGCGCTACCGGGCCCTCCCGCAGAACGCCCTGGACGCGGCGGCCCGCATCGACGCCCCCGTTCTGCTCCTGGCGGGCAGCGAGAACGGCCTGTGGCTCGACTCCCAACGGCTCTGCCGCGACGTCCTCGCCCACCGGCAGCCCCAACTGGACGTCAGGTACACCGAGATCCCGGGCTACGGCCACCTGGACACGTTCCTGGGCAGGGGAGCGGCCCTCGACGTGTTCGGGCACATCCTCGACTTCCTGGGAGAACGCCGGTGACGGCACCCCGTGCGGCCGGTTACCGTACCGGTCAGTAACCAGAGATCGCACTCCAGGAGGCCACCCATGCCGCAGCTCGATGTCGACGGCGCGAAGCTGACGTACGACGACGAGGGCCCCCGCGACGGCGAGGGTGTGCCCCTGGTGTTCGTCCACGGCTGGACGGCGAACCGGCACCGCTGGGACCACCAGATGGCCCACTTCGCCGAGAAGCGGCGCGTCGTCCGGCTGGACCTGCGCGGACACGGGGAGAGCAGCGGGGCGGGAGCGCGCAGGGTCGAGGATCTGGCCGAGGACGTCCTCGCCCTCCTCGATCACCTGGAGATCGAGCGGTTCGTGATCATCGGCCACTCCATGGGCGGGATGATCGCCCAGACCATCGCCCTCGCGCACCCGGAGCGTGTGGAGCGCATGGTGCTCGTGAACTCCATCGGCAGGATGGCCTACAACCGGGGTCGCGCCCTGCTGATGGCCGCCTCGACGCTCGCCCCGTTCAAGCTGTTCGTCGCCGCCAACATCCAGCGCGCCTTCGCCCCCGGCTACCCGCGCGAGGAGATCCGCGAGTACGTCCGCGCCTCCGCCGACACGCCCCGCGAGGTCGTCATGACGCTCTACGGCGCCATGCGTGCCTTCGACGTGCTGGACAGGGTCGGCGAGATACAGGCGCCCACCCTGATGGTGCACGGCTACCACGACATCCAGCTGCCCCTCGCCCAGATGCTGAGGATGGCCAAGGCCTACCCGGACGCGGTGATCCGCGTCCTGGACGCCGGCCACGAACTGCCGGTGGAGAAGCCGGCCGAACTGACGGCGGCACTCGACCGGTTCCTCGCCGGCCACGCCGAGCGCGGGTGAGGGCCGGCTCCTGCCCGTCAGTGGGCTGTGCCACCTGTTGACGCCGGGGAGTGCTGTCCCTAGGGTCTGCCGCGAAATTCGGAAATCAGTCCGAAACTTTCGGCAGAGAGGGACGAGATGGTGACCCCCACTTCCATCGACCCGCCTCCCGGGCGTCGGCCCCGGCGCTCGCGCACCCGCACCCCACTGGCCCTCGGCATGGCGGGCCTGCTCGCCACGGCCGGCGTCACCGCCCTCGCGGGCACCGCCCGGGCCGCGAGCACCCTCGGCGCGGCGGCCGCCGAGAAGGGCCGCTACTTCGGCGCCGCCGTCGCCGCGAACCACCTGGGCGAAGCCCCGTACGTCTCGACGCTCAACACCGAGTTCAACTCGGTCACGCCGGAGAACGAGATGAAGTGGGACGCCACCGAGCGCACCCGCGGCACCTTCACCTTCGGGTCCGCCGACCAGATCGTGAACCACGCCCAGAGCAGGGGCATGAAGGTCCGCGGGCACACCCTGGTCTGGCACTCACAGCTGCCCGGCTGGGTCGCCGGACTCGGCACCGCCGACCTCAGATCGGCGATGAACAACCACATCACCCAGGTCATGCAGCACTACAAGGGAAAGATCCACTCCTGGGACGTCGTCAACGAGGCATTCCAGGACGGCAGCAGCGGTGCGCGGCGCAGCTCGCCCTTCCAGGACAAGCTCGGCAACGGCTTCATCGAGGAGGCGTTCCGCACCGCCCGCGCCGCGGACCCGGCCGCCAAGCTCTGCTACAACGACTACAACACCGACGGCGTCAACGCGAAGAGCAACGCCGTCTACAACCTGGTCAGGGACTTCAAGTCCCGTGGCGTGCCGATCGACTGCGTCGGCTTCCAGTCCCACTTCAACAGCGCCTCGCCGGTGCCGTCGGACTACCAGGCGAACCTCCAGCGCTTCGCCGCCCTCGGCGTCGACGTGCAGATCACCGAACTGGACATCGAGGGCTCGGGCACGGCACAGGCCAACAGCTACAGCAACGTCGTACGGGCCTGCCTGGCCGTTACGCGGTGCACCGGCATCACCGTCTGGGGCGTCACCGACAAGTACTCCTGGCGGGCGAGCGGAACACCCCTGCTGTTCGACGGCGACTACAACAAGAAGCCGGCCTACAGCGCGGTCCTGACCGCGCTCGGCGGCTCCTCCTCCGGTGGCACACCCGGCGCCGCCTGTACGGCGACCTACGGCAAGGCCGAGGAGTGGAGTGACCGCTTCAACGGCAAGGTCACCATCACGGCGGGGAGTTCGGCGATCGCCAACTGGACCGCGACCGTCACGGTGACGGCCCCGCAGAAGGTCTCCGCGACCTGGAACGGCACACCCAGCTGGGACAGCAGCGGCAACGTCATGACGATGAGGCCGAACGGCAACGGCAGCCTGGCCGCCGGAGCATCGACGAGCTTCGGCTTCACGTTCATGAAGAACGGCACCAGCACGGCCCCGGCGATCGGCTCCTGCACGGCATCCTGACCGGCCCCTGGCCGTTGTCCGGCGCGGCGCTCGTCGCGCCCGCGCCGGACCCACCGGCCGCTCAGCCGACCCGCAGGGTCTTTCTGGCCAGTTCGTAGGCCGGCAGCATCGCCCGGTGCTCGTCGGTGTCCATCCCGCCGAGGTGGATGACGACCGGGCCCTCCTCGGTGGTGACGGCCAGGGCGCTCTCCTCCTTCGTCTCCTCCAGGAGTTCGCTCGTGACGAGGTACCTGACCTCGGCCCCGGCGACGTCGCCCGCCTTGAACGCGCTGTACTTCGCCTTGCTCACGCCGCTCTCCTCCGCCAGGAAGGCCTCCAGTACGGTGCGTGCGTCGTCGGCACCCGGTTCGCCCGTCCAGATGCGCAGGAAGCCGATGTTCCCCGCCGGCTTGGCGTCGACCTCGCAGGCCGCCGTCACCGGGCCCTGGTGCAGGAGCGCGTCGGCGATCTCCTGGGCCAGCTCGTCGTCCTCGGCGGAACGGTCCCCGCTGTCGGCCGACTTGTCCTTCTCCGTCCCGGCGTCGACCGCCTCCGCCTCCCAGTACCGGGCGATGTCGAAGGTGACGGGGAGTTCACAGGCCGATCCGGCGGCACCGATGGTGCCCCCGCTCTTCACCGCCGTATCGCCGTCACTCGCCGCCTCGGCCGACGCCGTGGCGCTCGCCGACGTCTTCGTGTCGTCCTCGGCCGCCCCCGAGCAGCCCGTCAGCACCCCGGCCAGCAAGGCCACCTGGGCCAGCCGACGACGTACCTGTCTTGCCCCCACCACCATCGTGCTCTCTCCCCACCCGATCCGGTCCGCGGATCTCGTTCAGGCGGCATACGGTATCCGAGACCGCCGACGGTGCGGAGCCCGGACCGCGGCCCGAGCCGGTACCTGGCCTGCGGCATCATGAGGCGATGACCTCGCTGAGCTTCGACCGCCACTGCGACGAGATCGTCTCCCAGACCGAGCGGCTGGCCTCCCATGTGCGCGGCGCGGACATGACCGCCCCGGTGCTCTCCTGCCCCGGCTGGAACCTCGGTCAGCTGCTGCGGCACGTGGGCGGGGACCACCGGTGGGCGGAGGAGATCGTGCGGACCCGTGCCGCGGGGCCGCTCCCCGACGACGTGGTCAACGACCTCTCGGCCTACACCCACGAGGAGGCCACCGTTCTGATCCCGTGGCTCGCCGAGGGCGCGGTACGACTCGGTGCCTCCCTTCGCGCCGCGGGACCCGACGCCCTGGCGTGGAACCCCTCCGCGGACGCTTCGGCCCCGGTCGCGTTCTGGGCGCGGCGCATGACCTACGAGACGGTCGTGCACCGGGCCGACGCGGCGCGGGCCGCCGGCGCCGAGTTCGCTCTCGACGAGGACCTCGCCGTCGACGCGGTGGAGGAGTGGCTGGAGTACTCCACCTTCCCCGAGGCCTTCGAGCCCCGCCCCGACCTGCCCGACCTGCTCGGCCCCGACCGCACGCTCCACTTCGACGCGACCGACGCCGGGGAGTGGCTCGTCGACCTCACCGGCGAACAGCCCGTCTGGCGCCCGGGGTCCGGCGGGGCCACCGGGACGGCAGGCGGCCCGGTGACCGACCTCCTCCTGTACTTCTACCAGCGGCCCGCGCCGGGCATCGAGACCAAGGGCGACACAGCGCTGCTCGACCTCTGGAGGACCCGCTCCGGGTTCTGGCTGGAGGCGCCGCAGGAGTGATCTAGGCGGCGCGGGGGACCACCTGGATGTTGAAGGTGTGGCTGCCCAGGCCGCCTGCGATCCCCGTGAAGAGCAGAGCGAAGTGCTCCTGCCCGCGTGCGGTGGTGATGCCCCCGATGTCCAGCTGTGACGACGGGTGCCGGCCCAGGTCGGTGAGCAGCCGGCCGGTGGTGCGCTTGGCTTCGGCGTCGTCGCCGGAGAGGAAGACCGTGCTCGGACCTTCCAGACTGTCCGGGGCGGTCATCGCGGTCGAGGTGCGAGAGCTCGGCGTGGTCATCGGTGAGACCGACGCCGATGTCGATGAGCACCTTGCCGGCCAGGGCCGGTGCTCCGATGGAGTGCAGCAGTTCCACGGACACGGTCCCCGGGGTCGCGTTCACGAGCACCTCCGCGTGTGTCGTGGCCCCGCTCAAGTCCGCCACGGGGAGGGCGAGTTCCGTCCGTTCCTCCGGTGCACGGGACCCGAGCAGGATGTCGTGCCCCGCGGCTCGCCAGCCCCGGGCGAGTGCTCGTGCGACGTTGCCGGTCCAGGAGGGCCGGCACCAAGGTCGTAGTCCTGTGGCCCTGGTCGCCCGGCTTTTGCCGAACCGGCAAGGCTGTTTGTCACTCCTCGGAGCGTCCCGCAGGCTTCTTCGCGTGAACGCGACCACACCTGCGCACCGGGAGATGCCATGACCGAGACCTCAGCTGTGAAGGCCGCCGAGTTCTGGGAGGGCCGCTACCGGGACGGTGACCGTCTGTGGAGCGGCCGCCCCAACGCGCTCCTCGTCCGCGAGGCCTCCGACCTCGTGCCGGGCACCGCACTCGACCTCGGATGCGGTGAAGGAGGCGACGTGGTCTGGCTCGCCGCACGCGGCTGGCGGGTCACCGGCGTCGACATCTCCCACACGGCCCTGGAGCGTGCCGCCGGACATGCCGCCGAGGCGGGCCTGAGCGACCGTACGGCCTGGGAACGGCACGTGCTGGGAGAGACGTTCCCCGAGGGGTCGTTCGATCTCGTCAACGCCCAGTTCCTTCAGTCGCCGGTGGCACTGGACCAGCGGCGGATTCTGGGCCAGGCCGCCGAGGCCGTCGCCGCGGGCGGCACCCTGCTGGTCGTGATGCACGCCGGCTGGCCGTCCTGGCAGAGCGAGCCGCCGTTCGAGGCGGAGTTCCCGACGCTGGACAGCGTCCTGGACGAACTCGCGCTGCCCAGGACCGACTGGACCGTGGAGACGCTGGGGACCGTGCGCAGCGTGAGCGTGTCACCCGAGGGCGTGGAGGGCTTCCGGGACGACAACGTGTGGCGCGTCCGGCGCGGCGGCGACGCCTGACGCACCCCTGCCCCTACCTCTCACTCACCTGCGCCGGCACCTCGCCCAGTACGTCGTGTACGGCGTCCAGCGCTGCCGCGCGATCGGCGGGCACCAGCCCGATACGGGTCCGCCGGTCCAGGAGATCGGCCTCGTCCAGGGCACCTTCGTGGCGTACGGCCCACAGCAGTTCGGCGCCGGTGACGGGATGCCCCGACAGCACGGGTTCGCTCAACCGGGGCTCGCGCGCGGCGAGCGCCTGGACGGCCGGTGCCTCGGTGCCGTAGCGCTGGACGAGGCGGCGAGGAGCCCGCAGGGAGCCGAGGGTCTTGGGTGACGCGGCGCCGACGAGGGGGAGGGCCGCGGTGGAGGAGGGGCCGGCGGTGACCCGGCGCGTGGCGACGGCCGCGTCGACGGCGTCCTCGGCCATCCGCCGGTAGGTGGTGAGCTTGCCGCCGACCACCGTGATCACGCCCTCGGACGAGGTGAGGACCGCGTGCCGCCGGGAGATGTCGGAGGTCCGAGCGGCCTCGTCCGAGCCCTCCGGCCTGGTGTCCAGCAACGGGCGCAGTCCGGCGAACGCGCCTACGACGTCGGCACGCTGGACCGGCGCGTCCAGCACCGAGCCGAGGACGTCGAGGAGGAAGCCGATGTCCGTCTCGGGTACTTCGGGAACGTCGGGGATGTCACCCTCGACGGGCTCGTCGGTGAGCCCGACGTAGACCCGGCCGTCGCCCTGGGGCAGCACGAGGACGAAGCGGTTGGTCTCGCCGGGGACCGGCACGTGCAGCCCGGCGGGCAGGGGGCCGAGGCGGTCGGAGCGCAGGACGAGGTGGGTGCCGCGCGAGGGGCGGATCCGGATGCCCTCCACCAGGTCGCCCGCCCACACGCCGGACGCGTTGATCACGACGCGGGCCCTGATCTCGCCCTCCTCGCCGGTGAGTTCGTCGCGGATCCGGGCGCCGGACGCGGTGAGGTCCAGTGCCCTGACCCGGGTCAGGATCCGCGCGCCGTGTGCGGCGGCGGTGCGGGCGATCGCGGTCACCAGGCGGGCGTCGTCCGTGAGCCGGCCGTCCCAGGACAGCAGGCCGCCGCGCAGTCCCTGGGTGCGCAGGGCGGGGGCGAGGTGACGGGTCTCCACCGCGGAGAGGCGGCGCGGGGCGGGCAGCGTGGCGCGGGCCGTGCGGGCCGCCAGGCGCAGGCCGTCACCGGCCCGGAAGCCGGCCCAGGCCAGGGCGGACTGGCCGCGGGAGACCAGGGGCGTCAGAGGCAGGACGAAGGGCTGGGCCCGCACCAGGTGCGGTGCCGTGCGTTCCATCAGCACACCGCGCTCGACCGCGCTCTCGTGGGCCACGTCGAGCTGGGCCGAGGCGAGATAGCGCAGCCCGCCGTGGATGAGCTTGCTGCTGAAGCGTGAGGTGCCGAAGGCCAGGTCGTGGGCGTCGACGGCGGCCACCGTCAGGCCGCGGGCCGCGGCGTCCAGGGCGGCCCCGGCGCCCGTCGCGCCCAGCCCCACGACCAGGACGTCCACGGCGGGACCGCCGACCGTCTCGGCGAGTTCGCGTGAGCGCCGGGCGGCGGACAGCGAGGAGCCGGCCACCTGCCCGCGAACCGGTCCGGCGGCGGATTCGGGAACGGGGGCGGGACGAGGGGGAGTGGCGGGGCTCATGGCGTGAGGGTCCTTTCCAGGATGCTGCGCAGTTCCGCCAGGAAGGCCTCACTGCTCAGGTCGGCGTCGTCCTCGTCGGTCATGGTCCGCAGGGACAGGGTGAAGGACTGGACGATGAGCAGCAGTGCCCGCGCCTGCCGGTCGACGTGGCCGGCGCGCACCGATCCGTCGGTGTGGCCTTCGCGCACGGCGTCGGCCAGCAGCGCGATCAGTGCCTCCTGGCTCGCGCCGCGGCGGTCGAGGACGTAGGGGAGCAGCAGCTCCGGGTCGACGTCGACGATCTTCCGGAAGAGCGGGTGGGCCCGGAAGCTCTCCACCCCGGCCACCAGACCGTCGACGATCAGGCCGCGCGCGTGCGCCCCGGGCCGCCGCTCGGGCATGGCCCCGGTGGCGACCGCGACCCACTCCCGGGTCATCAGGTCGCCCACGAGGGAACGCACGTCCGGCCACCGACGGTAGAGCGTCATCCGGGAGACACCGGCGCGGCGGGCCACGTCGGTGAGCGTCGTACGGCGCACCCCGACGGCCAGGACGCAGTCGCGCACCGCGTCGAGAACCGCGTCGCCGTCCGAGTGGTTGTGACGAATAGGCGTCATGTGTCACAGTGTAACGCCTGCGAGGCCGTCCGGGACACGGCATCGCTCGAATCGACCGGTGAGGACAACAGCCATGGACATGCTGTGGAGCGGCTGGGGCGACCCTGCCAAGGCGGCGCCGCTGCCCGAGACCGTGACCGGGCTGCTGCGCGATCTGCTCGGCGTCAAGCCGCGCACCGCCGGGCCGGTCGCTCTGGAGGACATCGCCGTACCCGAGGCGCGGCTCGAACCCGCCGTGCGCGAGGCCCTGTTCGCCGCGGTCGGCGGTGCGGAGCACGTCCGCACCGACGCGGAGACCCGCATCCGGCACACCCGCGGCAAGTCCACCCCCGACCTGCTGCGCATCCGCGACGGCGAGGTCGACGACGTCCCCGCGGCCGTCGTGCTCCCCGCCGACCACGACGAGGTACTCGCCGTGCTGCGTGCCTGCGTCGAACACGGCCTGGCGGTGGTCCCGTTCGGCGGTGGCACCTCCGTCGTCGGCGGTCTCGCCCCCGGCCGGCGGAGCCGCTTCGTCGCGCTGGACCTGCGGCGCATGAACCGGTTGCTCGCCCTCGACCCGGTCTCCCGCACCGCCACCCTGGCACCCGGGCTGCGCGCCCCCGAGGCCGAGGCGCTGCTCGCCGAACACGGCTTCACCCTCGGCCACTTCCCCCAGTCCTACGAGTGGGCCACCATCGGCGGATTCGCCGCCACCCGCTCCAGCGGCCAGGCATCCGCCGGCTACGGCCGCTTCGACGAGATGGTGCTCGGCCTGACCCTCGCCACGCCCGAGGGAACCATCGACACGGGCCGCGCACCGCGCTCGGCAGCCGGACCCGACCTGCGCCAGCTCCTGCTCGGCTCCGAAGGGGCGTTCGGCGTCATCACATCCGTCACCGTCCGGATCCGGCCCGTCCCCCAGGCCCGTGTGTACGAGGGCTGGCGCTTCGCCTCCTTCGACGAGGGTGCCGCAGCGCTGCGCCGCCTCGCCCAGGACGGCCCGCGCCCCACGGTGCTGCGGCTGTCCGACGAGACCGAGACCCTGATCGGCCTCGCCCAGCCCGACGCGATCGGCGGCGCCGACGCCGGGCAGCAGTCCGCGGCCGGATGCACGGCGATCACCGGCTACGAAGGCACGGACGAGGACACGTCGTACCGCAGGGAGCGGGCCGCGGCCGTCCTGCGCGAGTGCGGCGGTACCCCGCTGGGCGAGGAACCCGGACAGCGCTGGGCGCACGGCCGCTACTCGGCCCCCTACCTCCGGGACGCCCTGCTGGACGCGGGGGCGTTCGCCGAGACACTGGAGACAGCGACGTTCTGGTCCCGCGTCCCCGAACTGTACGCATCCGTCCGCGACGCCCTCACCACCACACTCAGCGAGGCCGGCACCCCGCCCCTGATCATGTGCCACATCTCCCACGTCTACGAGAACGGAGCCTCGCTGTACTTCACCGTCGTCTCCGCCCAGGGCGACGACCCGGTGGCGCACTGGGAGAAGGCCAAGCACGCCGCCAACGAGGCGATCCTCGGCGCGGGCGGCACGATCACCCACCACCACGGGGTGGGCACCGACCACCGGGACTGGTACGTCCGCGAGGCGGGCCCCCTGGGAATCGAGGCGCTGCACGCCGTCAAGCGGCGACTGGACCCGGCGGGCGTGCTCAACCCCGGCGTCCTCGTGCCCCTCGACTGAGCCCACGCGTCCGCCGGTCCCACCGCCGGCCCCCCGACCACCAGTTCACCCCCACCGCCCGCCTCCGGCAGCGCACCCTCCCGTCGGCCCGAAAGGCACATCGATGCGACAGTTCACCGCCATCGTCAACCCCACGGCGGGGGGATCCGCCTCAGCTGCCGCACTGCTGAACGTGGCCCGGCCGCTGCGCGAGGCGGGGGCCGACGTGGAGACCGAGTACAGCCGCAGTCTGGAACACGCCCGGGAACTCGCCAGGGACGCCGGAGAGCGGGGCCGCGTGGTGCTCGCCGTCGGCGGTGACGGAATCGCCGGCGGCGTCGGCGGCGCGCTCAGCGGCACCGACGCCCTGCTCGGCCTCGTGCCGGCCGGCCGGGGCAACGACTTCGCCCGGGCACTGAACCTGCCCACCGACCCGGCCGCACTGGCCCGGGTCCTGCTCGACCACGAGCCCCGGCGGGTCGACACCATCGAGGTCGAATCGGCCGTCCACGACCGGACGGTGGTCCTCGGCAGCGTGTACGCCGGTGTCGACGCACTGGCCAACCGCCACGCCAACAACGCCACACTGCTGCGCGGGGCGGCCTCCTACTACGCGGGCGGACTGCGTGCCGTCACCACCTGGCGTGCCGCGCGCTACCGGGTCACCGTCGACGGCCAGGAACACCTGCACACCGGCTACACGGTCGTGGCCGCCAACTCCGGCTACTACGGCTCCGGTCGCAACATCGCACCCGACGCCCGCGTGGACGACGGACTGCTGGACGTCGTGATGATCCGTGAGGCGCCGCGCCGGCTGTTCTTCGCCCTGATGAACGACCTCAGGACGGGCGCCCACGTCCACCGCCCCCAGGTGCGGATCCTGCGCGGCAGGGAGATCCGCATCGCGGCCGACCGCGAAGTGCCCTACGGCGCGGACGGCGAGGTCGAGGCGACCCTCCCGGTCACGGCCAGAGTCCTGCCGGGAGCACTGCGCGTCCTGTGCTGAGCCCCAGCCGCGGGCGCTTCCCCGGCCACCGGGTCCGGTGACGGTTCACGCATTCACGCACCGGGTCCGGTGACCGCTCATCCGCCGTCCACGGGCATCCGGGGCCGCGCCGCCCTGAGCTGCTCCGGGGCGGTGGTGCGAGCGGCCTCGGCCTGCACGAGCAGCGAGAGCAGCTCCGCCACCGTCAGTCCGGCCTCCGCGGGGTGCCGCAGCACCTTGGCCGGGTCGATCCGGTAGGTGTTGGTGCGCCCCTCGCGGGTGTGCGACAGATAGCCGTCCCGCTCCAGGTCGGAAATGATCTTCTGGACGGCGCGCTCCGTGAGCCGGCAGTGCGCGGCGATGCTCCTGATGCGCACGTTCGGGTTGTCGGCGATGGCCGCGAGGACGCGGGCATGGTTGGTCACGAACGTCCATCCGGTGTGTGGCTCAGGCACTCCGTCCATGGACCAAGCCTACGACTGAGCGTTCACGTATACAAAAACACGCACGGCATTTCATGTATCTGTTGACGTGTTCGGCAGTTCGGGTTCACTCTGGTACGGAAGACGGGGAGCGCATCTTAGGGAGAGGCGGTCATGCCGGAGTTCGCGTCCTCTGCTCAGTCCCCCCACGGGGGCCCTGCCGATCGTGCGAACGCCGAAGGCGCACCAGTGGCGAGCCCGCTGTGGACGCTGGTCACCACCGTCCGCCCGGACGGCGACAGGGTCGTGGTGGAGGTCTCCGGTGAACTCGACCTCGACGCGGGCGGGCGTTTGCGAAGTGTTCTGGGTGAAGCCCTGAGCCGCTCGGTCCGTGGGATCGACCTGGATCTGGAGGGCGTGTCCTTCTGCGACTGTTCCGCCCTCAACATCCTGCTCCACCTGCGCCAACGAGCCCTGGAGGAGTCCAAGACGGTCGCCGTCCACGCCACCAGCGCGGTGGTCGATCGCCTGCTGGCCCTGACCGGCACACACGCGCTGTTCGGCCGCCCGGACCCGGATGACCCGGAAGGGGAAGCCGCAGAGCCTGAGCACGCCCACGACGCTGCCCCGCTCCCGGTGGCCTCCGAGGGCGCCCATCACGATCTGCGGATCGAGGTCGCCCAACTGCGACGGGCCATGCGGACCCGGCCGACCATCGATCTGGCCCGCGGCATTCTCATGGCCTCCTTCAGCCTGAGCTCCGATGAGGCGTGGACGGTTCTGGTCACGGCCTCCCAGAACACCAACACCAAACTGCACTCCCTGGCCGGGGACCTGGTCACCGCGGTCAAGGGCGACGCGCTCTCCGACGAGTTGCAGGGACACCTGTCGGCCGCGGTCGCCCGGATCAGCGCCGCCGCCCCCGAGTACTGAGCCCGACAGCGGGACCGAGGGCGACACCCCGGACGGCAGGGTTGCGTCGCGCGGCGGCACACCGGCAGGGTTCGGATGTGCCCACCTTGCTGATCGTGCATCACACGCCGTCGCCCAACTGCCAGGCCATGCTCGAAGCCGTCGTCTCCGGCGCGACGGCGCCGGAGATCGAGAACGTCGAGGTCGTGCGGCGGCCGGCGCTGTCGGCCACGGCCTCCGACGTGCTGGCCGCCGACGGCTACCTCCTCGGCACCCCGGCGAACCTCGGCTACGTCTCCGGCGCCCTCAAGCACTTCTTCGACCAGGTCTACTACCCGTGCCTGGACGCGACACAGGGTCGGCCCTTCGGCTACTACGTGCACGGCGGCAGCGATGTCACCGGGGCGGTACGGGCGATCGAGTCGATCACCACGGGCCTCGGCTGGCGGCGCGCGGCGAGCGCGGTGACCGTCACGGGCGAGCCCGCCAAGACCGACACCGAGGCCTGCTGGGAGCTGGGGGCGACGCTCGCCGCCGGCCTGATGGACTGACCGGATCACAACACCCCGCATCGACCAGGGTGTTTACCCTCCCTGTGAGAAATTTCTGTGAATCCGTGAGGCGTTTGAACACGACGCGGCCCGTCTCCGTATAAGGCCGGGGGATTTTCATGCCCTGACCGACCACGAGGCGTAGGAGTAGTTCCTTGGGACGCAGCACGCGAAGACGCCCCACGGGCGCACGGCGCGCGACCTTTGCAGCGGTCGCGCTGATGTTGGGCGGTGGCGGCCTGGTCGCGGCCAACGTCTATGCCTCGGCGACCGAGGACGGCGGAACGGACCCTGCCCGCACGCTGTCCTCGCCGGCCGGCACGATCGACTGCCCGGACGTCGGCGCCGGACTGGCGGCGGTACCGGACGCGGCGAAGGAGGACGTCGCCAAGGAACTGGCGCTCCTGGACCAGCAGATCGCCGACGCCTACCAGCGGTTGCAGGAGTCGGCACAGGCCATCCAGCAGGACGCCGGCTTCGCCGACAGCGCGATCATGAATCCGCTGAAGGAGAAGCGCGCCGCGACGATCGAGCGGATCGCCATCGCCGTCGACCGCACGGGAGACCGGCCGCAAGGCCTGGAGTCCCTCGCCCCGTGCACCCTGCGCGCCGCCGACAACGCCGCAGGTGACAGCGGCAACGGCGACGCCCAGGACGGGGGCGGCGACAACCAGGAGGGCGCGGACCAGGGCGGCCAACAGCCCGGCAACGGCGGGCAGGCGGGCAACGGCCCGGTCGCCGCGGACTACGTCGACATCACCGCCGTACAGCCGAACGTGTCCGGCCCGGCCCTCAAGAAGGGCGCCTCCCGGGGCACCTTCGCCACCAGCTGCGGCGTGAACGAGAACGGCCTGTTCAACTCCGACAACGTCATCGTGGCCCCCGGCGTCTCCAACGGCGCCCACCACTTCCACGACTACATCGGCAACCAGTCCAACGACGCCTTCGCGAGCGACGAGGACCTGGCGAACGCCGAGACGAGCTGCGTCGACCAGGGCGACAAGTCCACGTACTACTGGCCTGTGATCCGTCTCCAGAACGGCAGCCAGGAGCAGGACGCCAACTCGCCCGGCGGCGGCATCGAGGGCAACGCCGGTGAGATCGTCACCCCCAAGGAAGTGACCCTGGACTTCGTGGGCAACCCGCGCGGCAAGGTCACCGAGATGCCGCGCCTGCTGCGCATCATCACCGGTGACGCCAAGGCGTTCGTCAACGGCAACGCCAACGCCAACGCCTCGTGGAGCTGCACCGGGTTCGAGGACCGGCAGCTGAAGGACAAGTACCCGCTGTGCCCGCAGGGCAGCGACGTGGTGCGCACGTTCAAGTTCCAGAGCTGCTGGGACGGACAGAACATCGACAGCGCCAACCACCGCGCCCACGTGGCGTTCGCGACGGCCGACGGCAGCTGCGCGAACGACTTCAAGGCCATTCCGCAGCTGGTGCAGCGGATCGTGTACGACGTCGACGCGCCCAGCCTCCAGGACGGCGGGAAGACGACCCCACTGTTCGCCGTGGACTCGTTTCCCGAGCAGCTGCACAAGCCGGTCACCGACCACGGCGACTTCATCAACGTCTTCGACGAGGACCTGATGGGGCAGATGGTCGACTGCATCAACGAGGGCCGCGAGTGCGGCGCCGGGGCCGACGAGGGCGACGACCCGGGCCAGGAGGAGCCGACCCAGCAGCCGACCGAGGCTCCCACCACCGCGCCGCCCGGCGACGACGAGCCGGAGCCCGGCGACGGAGGCGACAAGCCGACCGAGGCACCGGCGACCGAGGAGCCCGCGACCGACGAGCCCGCCACCGAGGCGCCCGCGACCGACGAGCCCAGGACCGAGGCACCCGAGCCCGACGCGCCCGCGACCGAGCCGGCCAAGGACGACAAGCCCACCCTGTCGAGCACGGTGGCACCCAAGGCCGACGGGACCCCGTCGGCCACCGCGGACGCCGACGCGCAGGCGCAGGACGGCTCGAAGGACGACGGCGCCGCAGCCGGCGGCAGCCCCGCGCAGACGCAGCCCGCGGCGGTCGGAGAGGAGTCCGGCGGTGGTTCGGGCACGGAGCCGCAGGCGGTCGGCGGAGACCTCGCCGAGACGGGCACCACGCTGTGGCCGGCCGCGGCCGGCGCCGTGCTCCTCATGGCCGGCTTCCTGCTGCTCATGCGCACCAGGCGCCGCGCCGGCTGACGGAGGGAAGGCACCGTAACGGCGCCTGACATCCGGACGTTCCACCGGGGCCCGGACTGGATCCACCAGTCCGGGCCCATTCGCTTGCGGGCGGCCGGATCGCCACATCCAGGGCGGCCGGGACCGGCCTCGCCGCCCCCAGGATCACGCCCGCGACCGAGATCTCCAGCAGTGGCTTCTGGACGTCCCCGTATCCGATGGCGTTGAAGGAGACGTCGAGCGGATTTCGACACGCCCGGCTCACGGGTTCACGGGCACGGGATCACGGAATCACGGGGTGGGGATGCCCGCCGGGCGTGCCGGGCGGCCGAGGCGGACCGGGACGCCGGGGGAGTACAGGACGCTGACCGGGGCGTCGCTCGGGGCGGGCAGCCCGGCCGCCGTCACGAGGTTCTCCTCGCAGGTGATCAGCTCGGCGCGGTGGAGCGGCCAGCGAGGGTGGTGGTTGGGCAGGTACGCCAGCGGCTCGGGCCCGCCGAAGAAGGCGTTGTGCATACCCCAGCGGGCGGTGAGGAAGTGCTCCAGCTCGGTGGGTTCCTCGATGCGTTCACCGGTGCGCACCGTGAGGCGGCTGGCGGCGCCGCGCGGGCCGGGCCAGCGACGGGCGCTGGTGTACGTGACGGTGTCGCCGGCCGAGCGGACGGTCATCCGGGACCACAGGTACGGCAGCCGGAAGCCGACGCGCCCCATCACGACCGGGATCAGCCGTGAGGCGTCCATCGAGCGGAACACCACACCGCGCCGCCCGTGCGCGTCCACGGAGTAGAGGCGGACGTTGGTCTCGGGAAAGGTCCCGAGATACGGCACCCCGGGCAGCCGCAGCCAGCCGACCCGATGCATCCGGAAGGCGACGAGGCCGACGTACGTGACCCCGTCGTGCGTGTCCGGAACGGTGCCCCGCGGCAACAGCCCCGCCACGACGTCCGGTTCGACGGCCCAGTGGACGAAGGCGAGATCGAGCCACTGCTGGGTGAGGAGAGGGGTGCGTATCGAGGTGGGAGCGTCCGGGGTGACGGGAGCGGGGTTCGGCACGAGGTCAGAATGGCAGAGCCTCGATCCGGCACCGCAGGCTTTGCCGGGCGGTGTCGGTCACATCGCGGATCCCCGCTGCTCATAGCGCGCGGCGACGCCGGTCAGATACCCGCGCAGCATGAGCTTGGCTTCGTCGAGGAGTCCCGGGTCGCCTTCGGGGTCCCGCCGGAACGCCTCCTGGGCGAGCGCGTCGGCGGCGAGGACCGCGGCGTGGCAGGCGCGGGCGAGTGCCTCGTCGTCCCGGGCGACGCCGAGAGCCAGCAGGATGCGCCGGACTCCGTCCGCCATCCGGCGTTTGTGCTCACGGTCGGCCGCGCGGGTCCGCTCGGTCAGGGTGCTGCCGAACCACAGGGCCCGGAAACCGTGCTCGATGCGGTAGATCGCGGCATACGCGTCGATGAGCACCCCGACGGGGTCCGCCCACGGCTCGGCCGCCGCCGCGCGGACCAAGTCGTCCATCGCCGCCTCCAGCCGGGCGAAGTAGCCGGCCGCGAGGGCGTCGATGATCGCGTCGCGGTCGGGCAGGTACTGGTACAGCGAACCGACCGAGACCTGCGCCTCCGCCGCGATCCGCGTCGTGGTCAGTGCCTGGACGCCCTCGCTGACCAGCACACGCTCCGCGGCCTCCAGGACACGGGCCAGACGGGCCTTGCTGCGCGCCTGCTGGGGAGTGCGGCGCAGGGGAACACCCCGACCGCCGGCGGGCTGCGCGGCTGGATCGCCCATGTGCGGCCTCCGAACCTGAACGTGACTTTGTTTCAGGTTTACGTTACCGTCGCGTACATGACCGACTCAAGCTCAGCGCTGGGTCAGGAGCGCGCCGCCGTGGCCGCGGCGAGCCGCCGGCTGGGGGCCGAGGGGCTGCTCATCGGCACGGCGGGCAACGTCAGCATGCGGGTGGCCGACCGTGTCGCGATCACGGCGACCGGCGCGGTGCTCGCCGAACTGACGGCCGACCAGGTGACCGTGGTGGACCTCGACGGAAACGTCGTGGCCGGGACCCTCGAACCCACCTCGGAACTGGACCTGCACCTCGGCGTCTACCGCCGCTACGGCGCGGGCGCGGTCGTCCACACCCACGCGCCGATGGCGACCGCGCTGTCCTGTGTGCTCGACGAACTGCCCTGCATCCACTACCAGTTGCTGACCCTGGGCGGCTCCGTGCGCGTGGCCCCGTACGCCACGTTCGGCACACCGGCGCTCGCCGAGTCCGTGCTGACGGCGCTGGAGGGCCGCAGCGCCGCGCTGATGGCCAGCCACGGCGCCCTCACACACGCCCCGACGCTGGCCAAGGCGGTCGAGCACGCACTCCTGCTGGAGTGGGCCTGCGGTGTCTACCAGCACGCGGCCGCCCTCGGAACGCCCCGTGTCCTCGACGAACACCAGCAACTCGCGGTGATCGAGGCCGCGCTCGCCCGGAACTACGGCACCACCCACCCCGTACCACCCGTGCAGGAGGGAAACCGATGAAGGTCGTCACGCTGGGCGTGCATGTGCTGGACGTGCTGGTGCGGCCGGTCGAGGCCATACCCGAGGGCCAGGGCGCCGCGCTGGTCGAGGACATCAGGATGACCGCCGCCGGTACGGCCGGCGGAACAGCGCTCACCCTCGCCAAGCTCGGCGCCGCCGTCAGCAGCGCCGGGGCGATCGGAACCGACCCCACCGGGGACATGCTGGTCCAACTCCTGGGCGCGGCAGGCATCGACACCCGCCACCTCGTCCGCCGCACGGACACCCCCACCTCCGCGAGCGTCCTCCCCATCCGCCCGGGCGGGGAGCGGCCCTCACTCCACCTGCTCGGCGCCAACATCACCTACGGCCCCGACGACGTGCCCTGGGACGCGATCGCCGAAGCGACCCATCTCCACCTCGGCGGCCCCGAGCTGATCGGCGTCGACACCGCCGCGCGCATCCTGGCGTACGCCAAGGAGCACGGTGTCGTGACCTCGGTGGACCTTCTCGCACCGGGCGTGCTCGGCGGTTTCGAGCAGATCGAGGCAGCACTGCCGTACGTCGACCACATGCTGCCCAACGAGGACCAGGTACTCGGATTCACCGGTGAGGAGGACCTCGTCCACGGCGCGAAGAAGCTCCTCGCCGCCGGAGCCGGCCTGGTCGCGGTCACCCGCGGGGGCGACGGCGCCCTGCTGGTGACCGGGGACGGCACGGAGAAGGTCCCCGCCTTCGCGATCGACGTCGTGGACACCACCGGCTGCGGCGACGCGTTCTCGGCCGGCTTCGTACGCGGCATGGGCCTGGGCCGCACGCCGTACGAGTGCGCGGTCCTCGGCTCCGCCGCGGCCGCGCTCGTGGCACAGGGCCTCGGCAGCGATCACGGGGACTTCGACCTCGCTGCCGCCGACGCCTTCGCCGCGACGCACGAGCCTCGCGCCTGAGCTGGGGGACGGGAGCGAAGTGAGCGGCTTCGATGCGAGCGAACGGCTGATCTGGGCGGGCCGAGGGGCCGCGTATGCCGACAGCTATGCCAGGTTGTGTGCTCATCCGGTGCCGCGGTTGCTCGATGCCGTTCAGGTGCGGCCGGGCATGCGGGTGCTGGACGTGGGGACGGGGCCGGGGACGGTCGCCGCCGCCGCGTGCGCCCGTGGCGCGATGGTCACGGCCGTGGATGCCGAGCCGACCATGGTCGAGCTGGCCGTGCTGGCCGCACCCGCGGCCGACGTGCGGGTGGCCGTCCTGCCCGAGCTCCCGTTCCGGGACGGGGAGTTCGACGCCGTCGTGGCCAACTTCGTGCTGAACCACGTCGGTCGGCCCAAGGTCGCTCTCGCCGAACTGCGCCGTGTCCTCAGGCCGAACGGCCGGATCGCGCTGACGATCTGGGCGGCGCCGCCGGCACCGGGCCAGGCTCTGCTCGGCCGTGCGATCCAGGCCGCGGGCGCGGTGCGTCCCCCGGACCTGCCCGCGGGGTTGGCCCCCGAAGACGACTTCTCCCGCGACGAGAGCGGCATGACCGGCCTGATGGCCGCGGCCGGGCTGCGGGAGGCCGACTGCGAGACCTTGCGCTGGGACCACCACGCCGACGCCGCACAGTGGTGGGGCGGTCCTGCGGCCGGCGTGGCGTCCGGTGGTCGGATCGTGCAGGGCCAGACGCCTGAGGTGCGCGCGGAGATCAAGCGCCACTTCGATCTCCTCAGCGCGGAGTTCGCGGACGAGCGGGGACTGCTGGTGTTGCCGCACGCGGCCCTGCTCGCTCGGGCGCGCCGCTGACGGGGCGCGGGAAGGGCCGTGTTCGTGCCCGCATGCCGGTATGTGACGCTCAGGGCCTTGTCGTCGTGGAAGCCCGTTCCCGGCCGGGCCATATGCCGTCGTACGCCGTGTCGAAGTCTCGCTTCTGGCCGCCCGGTCGATCGCCGCCTGCGCCGCGATGCCGAGGAACCTCAGGACCGCGCTCTTCAACTCCGCTCGGTGCGCGGCCGCTTCCCGCACTTCGGCCTGCCGGCTGCTTGCCCGCGGGACGAGCTGCTGACCGAACAGCGATCCGGCCGCGCCGAGAGCGACACCGGCCGACGACAGCAGCGCCGGCCCCGGAGTTCCCCAGGATCCCGTGACCGGAGTCTCCCAACATCGCTGCCGGCGCGAGGGACCGGCCCGACCTCACCGGAGAACGATGAAGCACCATGCCCAGACAGCCAGGACAAGCAACTCGGCGACACCGCCGGCCCGGCTCCTGCGGCTCGTCTGCGGGGTACTGCCCGGTCCACTCCCGCACCGTGCGGTGACCTCTGCCAGCAGCCGCCGACCGGACTGCCCGGCCGGCCAACCGGCGTAGGCGTCGATGCGGACGGTGGGGCCGCTGTGCAGCCGCAGGAGGGGACCCTGGCCGGGCGTCCACGACATCTCGGCGATATCGCTGAAGGGTATGTGCCACCGGGAGAACCGATTCCGCAGAGTCAGCGAGACCCCGTCCGTCCTGATGTGGCCGCACAGCCCCGCTCGCCACACGCCGTAGGCTCCACTCGCCGCGAGCGTGCAGAACGGCACTCGGCGCCACGCCTCCAGATCCCAGACCTCCCACAGCAACTCGGCGCAGAACGCCAGCCACAGGGTCAGTACGGTCGCCCAGCAGATGGTCTTGCCCAGGGGCCTGGGCGCGATCTCAAGGTGCTGTTCGTGCGTCGCGCCCTGCGACTTGTGCGCCATGCGTCCCCCGTGGTCCTGCGACGTGGTCGGATCTTAATCAGCGCACCCGCCCATAAGCCACCGCGTCACCGTGCAGGTCTCGCGGATCCGTTCGTGGAACGCGGCCCTCGCGCACGCGCCGTCCCGGGCACAGTCCGTGGGGCGAGGGCCCCTGTACAGCGTCCCGGCGCGTGCATTACGGTGCGGCCAGAATCGGGTCCGTCGGCGCGCTGGTGGCTGGGTAGCGCGTCTCCTCGACGAGCCCGATGGAGACCTGAGTGTCCTACCGTTCCCTGCTGCGTGTCGCAGGCGTCGGCTTCTTCCCGCTGGGATTCGTGGCCCGCCTGCCCTACGCCTCCTCCGCCCTCTCCACGCTGATCCTGCTCCAGGCGTCAACGCACAGTTATGCCTTCGCCGGCCTCGCCGCCGCGGCGCAGAGCATCGCCATCGCCGTGGGCGGCCCCGTGGTCGGTGCCCTCGCCGACCGCCACGGCCACCGCACCGTCGGAGCCCTCGCCGCCGTCGCCAACCTCGTCGCCTGGGCGGGCCTGTTGGCCGCGAGTCAAGGGACCCGGCCGGGCATGCTGGGCGCAGCCCTGTTGGTCGGGCTCACCCAGCCCCAGGTCTCCCCGCTCGTCAGGGTGCACTGGTCACGGCTCGTCCGTGCGCGCGGCGAGCGGCATCTGCTGTCGTCGGCCCTGTCCTACGAGGCGTCCGCCGACGAGATGAGCTTCGTCGCCGGACCGGCCGTCGTCGGACTGCTGGCGTCGATCGGTCCTGCCGCACCCGCCGTGCTGACCATGGTCCTGATCGCGGCCGCCACCCTGCCCTTCGCCCTGCTCCATGCCCATCGGGACATCCCCCGCAAGCCCTCGCACGACCCCGGCGGGTCGCGTCTGCCCCGTCTGCCGCGGCGCCCGCTGGCCGTCATGTTCCTGGCCATGGCGGCGATGGGCGTGATCTTCGGCGCGGTCCAGACGGCTGTCACGGTGTACGCCGACGCCGTCGGGGAGCCCGGCATATCGGGGCTCGTGTACGCCGAGTTCGGCATCGGCAGCGCCCTGGCGGGGGCCGTCTGTGTCTGGCTGCCCCGGCGGTTCTCGCTGCGCGCCCGCTACGTCACGTTCGCCGCGACGCTCTTCGTCGGCACGCTGGTGCTGTACGCCGGGGCGCGACTGGTCTCCGTACCCGCCGCGGTAGCCGTGGCCGGCTTCACCGTCGCGCCGTACATGATCAGCCTCTACGCCCTGACCGAACGGCTCGCCCCACCCGAACGCGCCGCGATCGCCATGACCGTCCTGTGCGGCGGCGGCCCCCTCGGCGTGGCGGCCGGGCAGGCCGTGTCCGGTGCTCTCGCGCAATCCCACGGCACGGGCGGGGCGCTCCTGGTGGCCGTCGCCGGAGCGTCCGGTGCGCTGCTCCTGGCACTCGCGGCCGCCACGGCCGACCGGGGCCGCCAGGTCTGGATCATCGACAGCGCTCCCACGGAACCCGCCCCCGCCCTGGAATCCGGGGGGCGCCCCGAATGACGGTCGCCCCGGGCCTCGCGCCGCTAACCGTGCAGTTCGCGGTAGGCGACAACCGCCCCGGAGTGCAGGGGCACCACCCCGGTGGAGATCAGGCTGCGGGCGTCGAGGAACTGAGTACCCAGGGCCGTGGTGGGGACGAGCCGGGTGGCGCGGCGCACCAGGACGTGGGTGAGGGCGGCGGCGATGGGCTGCGGCAGGTCGGGCCGGCACAGGAGCAGATTGGCCACGCCGATGGTGGTCACCTCGGGCGTTCCGCGGTACGCCCCGGCCGGCACCGTCACCGGCTCCACACCCGAGGTGAAGAGTCCCGCGTCGGCGCGCAGGCGGGGCAGCAGGTCGGCCAGCGGCAGAAGGCGGATGCCGGGGCGGGTGTCCAGGCCGGAGAGTGCCGGCAGCGGTAGGCCGCCCGACACCAGCAGCGCGTCGATCTCGCCGTCCCGCATGGCGCGTACCGCTCGGGGCAGCAACAGATGGCGGACGCGGACGTCGGCGCCCGGGGTCAGGCCCGCGGCGCGCAGCAGCCGGTCGCCGAGGACGGCACCGCCGGACGCGGGTGCGCCCAGCGACACGGTGCGCCCGGCCAGGTCGGCGACGGTGGCGATCCG
>NZ_JBHVGZ010000028.1:0-1641 GCF_042800355.1 Streptomyces sp. NPDC057623 | reverse complement strand
GTGAAGAGTCCCGCGTCGGCGCGCACGGCCAGCTGAAGGTAGTTCTCGTAGACCCGGCCGATGGCACGCAGCGGGACCCGGTCGCCGAACGGCGCCGAGCCGCCGTACGCGGCCCCCGCGATGTCGGCCAGCGCCAGCGCCACGTCGGCCCGGCGTGCTCGGAGCAGCCGGATGTTGGCCACGCTGGCCTCGCTGTTGAGCACCTCGCAGGACAGCTGGGGGTAGGCCGCCGTCACCTGGTCGGCGAGCAGCCGGCCGAACGCGGCGTAGAAGTTGCCGGACTCGCCGGTCGCGATGCGCAACCTGCCCTTCGGACCGAGGTCCGTGCGCCGTGCGTCGGCCGTCGCGGCGGTGGCGAGCAGCGTGGCGCACGCCGTGCCGAAGGCGGCACGCAGTGCGGTGCGTCGGGCGGCGCCGGTCATGCGGTGGGCCCCTTCCGGCCCCCCGCGCCGCGTTCGGCGCGGGGGAGCAGGACCCGGACCCGCAGTCCGTGCGGCTCGGCCGCCGCGAACTCGACGCGCCCGCCCCGGCCGGCCACCAGCTGCTCGGCGATCGCCAGACCGAGGCCGCTGCCGCGTACCGCGCGGTGGCGCTCCGAGCGCCAGAAGCGGGTGCCGGCCCGGGGGAGTTCGCCGGTCGCGAGGCCGGGGCCGTCGTCCCGCACCTCGAACACCGTGTCCGGGCCCTCGGTGAGACAGCGCGTCTCGACGCGGGCGCCGCTCCCGGCGTACTTGATCGCGTTGTCCAGCAGGATGTCGGCGACCTGAGCCAGTTCGCCCTCCGTGCAGGACGTGAGGACGGCGGTGCCGGGGACGAACTCCAGGCGGATTCCCGCCCGTTCGGCCAGCGGCCGCCACAGCTGTGCCTGGGCGGCGGCCACCGCCGTCGCGTCGCAGCGCGCCTCCGGTGTGTCCGTCACGGCCAGTTCGCCGGCGCGGTGTTCGGCGTGGGCGAGCGCGAGCAGGTCGTCGAGGAGATGCTCCATGCGTTCGAGTTCGGAGGTCACGCCCGTGTACGTGCGCGTGGCGGAGTCGGGCAGGCGAAGCTGGAGGGAGTCGATGCGCAGGCGCAGCGCGGCGAGCGGGTTGCGCAGCTGGTGCGAGGTGTCGGCGACCAGGCGGCGCTGCTGTTCCAGGGCGGTGGTCACGGCGTCGGCCATGCGGTTGAAGCCGGTGGCGAGCTGGCGCAGTTCGGGCGGGCCGCCCTCCCGGGCGTGCTCGGCGGGCAGTCCGGCCGCCAGGGCGCCGACCGCGTGGTCCAGGCGGTGCAGCGGGCGTACCACCCACCGCGTGGCGGCACGGGCGAGCAGCAGACAGGCCACGGCGAACAGGCCCGCACCGGCCAGCACGAGGGCCCAGCGCAGGGCGATGTCGTCGGCGGCGGCCCGCACCGACGCCCGCAGCACCACGGCGCCGGACACCCGGATGCCGGTGCCCACCGGGCGGGCGAGCAGTCTGTCGCCGCGCGACCAGGGGCGCAGCGTGCCCCCGGGCGAGACGGGCTGGTTGCGCAGCGCCGCGTCGACGAGGCGGGCGACGGCCGGGTCCGCGGCGCGCATGCCGCCGGTCTGCGCCACCGGGGCGCGGCGGGCGTCGACGACCACGACCGCCTCGCCGTACAACGCGGCGTACCGGGTGACCT
>NZ_JBHVGZ010000027.1:54803-120161 GCF_042800355.1 Streptomyces sp. NPDC057623 | reverse complement strand
GTTACATTCCGAACCCGGAAGCTAAGCCTTACAGCGCCGATGGTACTGCAGGGGGGACCCTGTGGGAGAGTAGGACGCCGCCGAACAAATTTTGAGAGAGCCCCCGGCCGGGGATACCGGTCCGGGGGCTTTCTGCATTTATACGCCAATTTACCTAGGGGCCGCCTCCCCGTGAGAGGGCCCCCTTCACATTCCCCTGTTACAGGCGACCCGCCGTCTTAAGGGCCAGGTATGCGTCTGCCAGGGCCGGTGCGAGTTCTTCCGGCGTTGCGTCGACGACCGTAACCCCATGGCGGCGGAGTTGTTCCGCCGTGCGGTGGCGCTCGGTTTGGGACTGGGCGGCGGCTGCGGCCTCGTAGACGGCGTCCGCGTTTCCGCGTGCAGTGGCCATGTGTGCGATGTGGGGGTCCGCTACTGAGGCCACCAGAACTGTGTGGCGCTGGGTGAGCTGGGCCAGTAC
The DNA here is from genome assembly GCF_042800355.1 of Streptomyces sp. NPDC057623. Taxonomy (NCBI): domain Bacteria; kingdom Bacillati; phylum Actinomycetota; class Actinomycetes; order Kitasatosporales; family Streptomycetaceae; genus Streptomyces; species Streptomyces sp. NPDC057623. The sequence continues at coordinate 119,701 of NZ_JBHVGZ010000027.1, read as the reverse complement.
CGGGAGCAGGCCCTCCTCGATGGGTGCTGCGTCGAGGGTCGTGAGCAGCACGATCAGGGAGTGGCGGGGGGCCGTACGGAGAGCCGTGGCCGTAAGGCCTCGGGCGTCCATTTCGATCAGCTCGGGTTCGAGTGTGGCCATCGCGTTGACCAGGGAGGGGAGGACATCGCCTGCTGTGCGGCCCTGGACTAGGGCGCGTACTCGGCGGTCGTAGGCCAGGAGGTCCACTCGGTCGCCGGCTCGGGAGGCGAGGGCGGCCAGGAGGAGTGCCGCGTCCATGGAGGCGTCCAGGCGTGGAGCGTCGCCGACGCGGCCTGCCGAGGTTCTGCCGGTGTCCAGGACGAGGAGGATGTGGCGGTCGCGTTCGGGGCGCCAGGTGCGTACGGCGACTGCTGACTGACGGGCTGTGGCGCGCCAGTCGATGGAACGGGTGTCGTCGCCGGGGACGTACTCCCGCAGGCTGTCGAATTCTGTGCCTTCGCCGCGGGTGAGGACGCTGGTGCGGCCGTCGAGTTCGCGCAGGCGGGCCAGTTTGGAGGGCAGGTGCTTGCGGCTGGTGAACGGGGGGAGGACTCGCACGGTCCAGGGGACCTTGTGGGTGCTCTGGCGGGAGAAGAGGCCCAGGGGGCCGGACGAGCGGATGGTCACGCGGTCTGCCTGGCGGTCGCCGCGTCGGGTGGGACGGAGTCGGGTGGTGACGCGGCGGCGTTCGCCGGCGGGGACCATCACGCGGTGGCGGGAGGCCGTCACCTCTGTGCCGGGCTGCCAGCTGCTGGGGGGCCAGGCGTCGCGGAGGTGGGCGCGGATCGGGCGATTGGACGGGTTGGTCACCGTGAGGGTGACGTCGGCCGTCTCACCCAGGCGTACGGAGGTGTCGCCGGAGCGGGTCAGGACCAGGCGTCGTACGGGTGCTGCCAGCGCGAAGTCGCAGGCGCAGGCTACGGCCAGGGGGGCGTTGACCGCGAGGATGCCTGTCCAGCTGGGGTCCCAGAGTCCTACGGGGAGGGCGCCCAGGGCCGCGAGGAGTGCCGCGCGTCCGGTGAGTGCCATCAGCGGGGGACGGGGACGTGGGCGAGGATCGCGTTGATGACGGAGTCGGCGGTGACGCCTTCCATCTCGGCCTCCGGGCGGAGTTGTACGCGGTGGCGGAGGGTGGGGAGGGCCAGGGCCTTCACGTCGTCGGGGATGACGTAGTCGCGGCCTGTCAGCCAGGCCCAGGCGCGGGCGGTGGCCAGGAGGGCCGTGGCGCCGCGGGGGGATACGCCCAGGGTCAGGGACGGCGATTCCCGGGTGGCTCGGCAGATGTCGACCACGTAGGCGGTGATCTCCGGGGAGACCGTCGTCTTGGCCACCGCCGCGCGGGCGGCCTCGAGGTCTGCGGGGCCTGCCACAGGGCGCACGCCGGCGGCACGCAGGTCGCGTGGGTTGAAGCCCTCGGCGTGGCGGGTGAGGACGTCGATCTCGTCCTGGCGGGAGGGGAGCGGAATCGTGAGCTTGAGGAGGAAACGGTCCAGCTGGGCCTCGGGGAGGGGGTACGTGCCCTCGTATTCCACCGGGTTCTGGGTTGCCGCGACGAGGAACGGGTCGGGGAGCGGGCGGGGGGTGCCGTCGACCGTGACCTGGCGTTCCTCCATGGCTTCCAGGAGGGAGGACTGGGTCTTGGGCGGGGTGCGGTTGATCTCGTCGGCCAGGAGGAGGTTGGTGAAGACCGGGCCGGGCTGGAAGGAGAACTCGGCGCTGCGGGTGTCGTAGACGAGGGAGCCCGTCACGTCGCTCGGCATGAGGTCGGGGGTGAACTGGACGCGCTTGGTGTCGAGTTCGAGTGCGGATGCGAGGGTGCGGACGAGGAGTGTCTTGGCGACGCCGGGGACGCCTTCGAGGAGGACGTGTCCGCGGCAGAGAAGGGCGACGACGAGGCCGGTTACTGCGGGGTCCTGGCCGACCACGGCTTTGGCGATCTCGGCGCGCAGGGCTTCCAGGGAGGCGCGGGCGGTGCCCGGGTCCCCGGTGTTCCCGGCGTTGTCAGTGGTCGGGTCCATCATGGACGGCGTACCTCTCTTTCGAGGGCGTCGAGTTGGTCGGCGAGGGCGATGAGTGCTGCGTCGTCGCTGGCTGGCGGGCCGAAGAGGAGGGTGTGCAGGTTCTGTCCGGCTCCGTGGTCGTGGAGGTGGGCGGACAGGGCGGGGAGCAGGGCCTCGGGCGTGTGCGCCTGGGTGACGGGGACACCTACGAGGGGGGCGAGGCGCGTGCGGGTGGTGGAGCGAAGAGCGGTGGCCGCGCGGTCGCGGGCGTTGGATTTGCGGTAGAGGCGGGCGCGGCCTTCGACGGTTTCGGAGGCGCGGATCGCCACGGGGAGTTTCTCGGGCACCAGGGGGCCGAGTCGGCGTGCCCTCCAGAGGGCGGCCAGGGCTGCGGCGATGAAGAGCTGAAGTGTGCCCCAGAGCCAGCCCGAGGGGAGCAGGTCGAAGAAGCTGCGTTCGTCGTCCGCGTCGGCGGCCGACGTGTCGGAGAGCGAGGGGAGGTACCAGACCACATGGGGGCGGGAGCCGAGGAGTTGAAGGGCGAGCGAGGCGTTGCCCTGCTCGTCGAGGCGGTCGTTGTAGAGGATGTCGGGCGAGCCGAGGACGACGGTGTCGCCGTTCCCGGTCGGGTCCGGGACGCGCAGCAGGGTGGCCAGGCGGTCGCTGGGGTAGCACTCGTCGGCGCCGGGGTGGGTGGTGGTGTAGCGGATGCCGCCCAGGTCGGCGGTGCCCGCGCGCCGGGCGGCGGGCAGGGCGCAGTCGGGGGCCAGTTCCGATTCGAGGCTGGTGGCGGGGTCCGCGGTGACGCCGGGGGCGAGTCGCTCGACGGACCAGCCGCCGGGGGCGACGAGGACGGTGCGGCCGCCGGAGCCGGCGGTCGACGAGTGCAGCCAGCTCTGTTGACGGTGCGTCAGCAGGTCGGGGGCGGCGACCAGGACGGCTGTGTCCGCGGCGGCCGCGGCGCGTGCGTCGTCCAGGGTGGTGACCACGCGTGTGTCGACGCCGCGGTCGGCGAGGAGTTCGGCGACCGCTCGGCTGCCTTTGGGGTCGGCGGAGCGTGGGTCGAGGGCGCCGTGCCGGGCGTCGGAGCGGATCGTGGCGATCACGACCGCTGCTACGAGCAGGAGGACGACGGCGGCTGCGATGCCTCGCGTGCGGGTCCAGACCTGGCGGGCGGTGGGCGAGGCCGAGGTGGACGGAAGCGTGGCCTCGGTGGTCATTCGGCGGCTCCCTGGTGGGCGTTGGGGGCCGTGCCTGCGGTGCTGCTCGCGAGTTGCGGCTTGGTGCTCTCCAGGTCGCGGTCGAGTTCCGCGATGCGCTGGTATGCCTGCTGGGTCGCGGTCCTTCCGCCGTATGTCACGTCGTCGAAGTCCCGGGCTGCGGTGCGCAGTCGGTCCGTGTGGGTGGGCAGTGATCGGCCTGCTTCGGCGGCGGCTTCGTCCGCGGTGCGGCCGGGGCGGACGTCGAGAAGCGCGCGTTCCTCCAAGGATCGGACGATGGCGCGCATGCGTTCCTGGACTGCCTGGTTCCAGTGGCTCTGGGCGGCGTGCGCCTCGGCTGCGGCGCGGTGTTCGGCGGCGCTGCGGGGGCGGTCGTCGAACAGGGCGGCGGAGGAGGTGGGTTGGCGGCGTGGGGTGCCCAGGCGCCACCACAGGGCGCCGAGGACCGCGACGATGACCAGGATGACGACGATCAGGCCGAGCGACCCTCCGGGCGTCACGGTCGAGGCGCTGCTGAACAGGTCCTCGACCCAGTCCCAGAAGGTGTCCAGGGCGCGCTGGAACCAGCTGGGGTCGTTCTCGTGGTACATGCCCTTGGACAGCTCGCGCTGGGCCGCTTCCCGCGCGGGATCACGCGGGATCGTCAGCGGTGGCTCGTCGCCCGAGCGGGCCGGCAGGGACAGTACGGATGTGTCGCCGACGCCGAGCAAGGTGCGTACGGCAGTGTCCGGTAGCGCCGACGCCATTATGAGAACTCCCCCCGCCAAGCTCACCGGTTCAGCTCCCCGGGGTGCCGGGGCCGTAGCTCTGGGCGCCCGCTGCTCGGGCCAGTTCGAGGTCGAGGGCCTCGCGGCGGATGCGCTGGTCGATGTAGAGCAGGACGGTGACGCCGGCGGTGATCGGGAAGGTGATCATGGAGCCGATCACCGAGCCGACGCCGCTGATGATCAGGAACGTCCAGCCGAAGTCGGTGCCGCCGTTGAGGAAGCTGGTGGCGCCGTCGCCGCTGACGGCTCCGGCGAGGAAGGTGAAGGGGATGACGACGATCGCCGCGACGACGTTCGCGATGATCGTGGCGAGCAGCTGGATGCCGAAGACGCGCCACCAGGAGCCGCGGACCAGCTTCGCGGAGCGGCTCAGGGACTTCATGATGCCCTGCTTCTCCAGCATCAGCGCGGGCGAGGCGAGGGAGAAGCGGAACCACAGCCACAGCGCGACGATGCCGGCGCCGAGGATGCCCAGGAGGGTGAGTGCCCCGCCCGCTCCACCGGCGCCCGAGGCGGCGACGAGGATGCCGGGCACGGCACCCGCGATCACCAGGCCGAAGGTCATGAGCAGCAGCAGGAAGAGCAGGCCGAAGAGCTGAAGTACCTGGGGGCGGGCGTCGCGCCAGGCCTCGCCGGTGGTCACCGTCTTGCCGAGTACCGCGCGGCTGGTGACCGTGGTGAGCAGGGCGGTCGCGATGATCGCGCCGATCACCGAGATCAGGAAGATCACGCTGGAGCTGATCAGGGCGTCGCCCGTGGCGCGGGTCAGTTCGCTGAGGGTGGCGTCCGGGTCGTCGAGGGCCGCGGTGTTGAGGCGGTCGTTCAGGACGAGGCCCTGGACGAGGATGACGAGGATCTCCGTCACGATCGCGACGGTCAGGGAGATGCCCAGGACCGTGCGCCAGTAGGTGCGCATGGTGGAGACCGCGCCGTCGAGGATCTCGCCGACGCCGAGGGGGCGCAGCGGGATCACGCCGGGCTTGGCCGCGGGCGGCGGCCCGCCCCAGCCGCTTCCCCAGGGGCCTGCGCCGGGGGCACCGTAGCCGGGGTGGCCCCCGCCGTAGCCGCCGGTGTATCCGCCGGGGCCGGTGGGCGGGTGGGTGCCCCAGCCCGGGCCGGGCGGTGGTGGGGGCGGCGGGGTCTGGCCGGGCGCCTGGGGGTCTGTCGGGGCGGACCACTGGCCGGGGGGCGGCTGCTCCTTGGACCACTTCGGGTTGGAGTCCTGCGGGTCTGTTCCTGGCTGCTGCGCGGGGTCGGGACGGTCTGCGGGCTCGGCAGGGCCGGACGCGCCGGGTTCCTGGCCGTCGGACGGGGCGGATCCGGGCGAGGCCCAGCCCGGAGTGTCTTTCATCGTCGCTCCTTCACGGTGCCCGTCCGCGGTCGCGGTGGCAGGTTGGCAGCCATCGTGCCATGGGGCGGCCCACGGCGTACCGGCCGCGGTATGGGCTGCACACCTTCAATTGTCCGCCGTACAAGGGGCAGACTGGCCGTATGGCTGATCAGTACGTGCAATCCGGCGAGGACGGCAGGCCGAAGGAGATTCCGGCGATTCGGTGGGACGAACCACCCGAAGGTCCCGTACTGGTCCTTCTCGATCAGACGAGACTGCCGGCAGAGGAGGTCGAGCTGGTCTGTACGGACGCGCCGGTGCTGGTGGAGGCGATCCGTTCGCTCGCTGTCCGCGGGGCGCCGGTGCTCGGGATCGCGGGGGCGTACGGCGTCGCGCTCGCCGCCGCGCGCGGGTTCGACGTGGATGACGCCGCCGAAGCGCTGGCGGGTGCCCGGCCCACCGCGGTGAACCTCGCCGTGGGCGTGCGCAGGGCTCAGTCCGCGTACCGGGCCGAGCTCGCCAGGAGCGGGGACCTGGAGCAGGCGGCCGGTGCGGCGCTGGGTGCCGCGCGGGCGTTGCACAAGGAGGACGCCGAGGCCAGTGCGTTGATGGCCGAGCGAGGGCTGGCGCTGCTGGACGAACTGCTGCCCGGCGGCGGGCACCGCATCCTCACACACTGCAACACCGGGGCGCTGGTGTCGGGCGGCGAGGGCACGGCGTTCGCGGTGGCGCTCGCGGCGCACCGGGCCGGGCGGCTCAGGCGGCTGTGGGTGGACGAGACGCGGCCGTTGCTGCAAGGGGCTCGTCTGACGGCGTACGAGGCGGCGCGCAACGGGATGGCGTACACCCTGCTCACGGACAACGCGGCGGGCTCTTTGTTCGCCGCGGGTGAGGTGGACGCGGTGCTGATCGGAGCGGACCGTATCGCGTCCGACGGTTCGGTGGCGAACAAGGTGGGGAGCTATCCGCTCGCGGTGCTCGCGCGCTACCACCATGTGCCGTTCATCGTGGTCGCACCGCTCACGACGGTGGATCTGGACACGGTGGACGGGGCGTCCATCGAGGTCGAGCAGCGTCCGGGGTTCGAGGTGACCGAGATCGCGGCGCCTCAGGTGCCGGTGGCGGGAGGGGAGCCGGGGGGCGGGATTCCGATGGCGCCGTTGGGGACCCAGGCGTACAACCCGGCGTTCGATGTGACGCCGCCCGAGCTGGTGACGGCGATCGTCACCGAGGAGGGTGCCGTGGCGCCCGTGACGGCGGAGGCGTTGGCCGAGCTGTGTGCCAGGTCGCCGCGGGTCACGGAGACGTTGTGAGGCAAACACCGGATCAGTAGAGCGGTCAGAGCGGGGCGAACCCGTCCAAAGGTCACACCCTGTGATGAGGCCGAGGGCAGACAGTGGCGACGGCGTACGGCTAAGGTCACTGGCCGGTGAGCTACCTCACCTGAGCCTTCGCCACTGTTATGAGAATGGGATGATGTCGTTTATGAAGGGACGAGTCCTTGTCGTCGACGACGACACCGCACTGGCCGAGATGCTCGGCATCGTGCTGCGTGGTGAAGGTTTTGAGCCGTCTTTCGTAGCCGACGGTGACAAGGCGCTGGCCGCGTTCCGGGAGAGCAAGCCCGATCTGGTGCTGCTCGACCTGATGCTGCCCGGCCGGGACGGCATCGAGGTGTGCCGCCTGATCAGGGCGGAGTCCGGCGTGCCGATCGTGATGCTGACGGCCAAGAGCGACACCGTCGATGTCGTCGTGGGCCTGGAGTCCGGCGCTGATGACTACATCGTGAAGCCGTTCAAGCCGAAGGAGCTCGTCGCCCGGATCCGGGCGCGGCTGCGGAGGTCGGAGGAGCCGGCGCCCGAGCAGCTCGCCATCGGTGACCTCGTCATCGACGTGGCCGGGCACTCCGTGAAGCGGGACGGGCAGTCGATCGCGCTGACACCGCTGGAGTTCGACCTGCTGGTCGCGCTGGCCCGCAAGCCGTGGCAGGTGTTCACGCGCGAGGTGCTCCTCGAGCAGGTGTGGGGCTACCGGCACGCGGCGGACACGCGACTGGTCAACGTGCATGTGCAGCGGTTGCGTTCCAAGGTCGAGAAGGACCCCGAGCGGCCGGAGATCGTGGTGACCGTGCGCGGCGTCGGTTACAAGGCAGGGCCGAGCTGACCATGTCCGGGGACAGTGCCGCTGCGGCCCCCGGTCGGACCGGGGCCCGTCCGGAGCGGCCTGTCGGCCGGAAGAAGGCGGGCTCCCGCTGGGGACGGTTCCTCGAGGGCGGGCTGCTGCAAGGAGGCGTCCAGGGCAGCCCGGTCCTTCGGCTGGTGCTGCGCTGGGTGCGCCGGCCGCTGCTGCCCGTCATGCGGCTGTGGCGGCGCAACATCCAGCTCAAGGTCGTCGTCACCACGCTGCTGATGTCGCTCGGTGTCGTTCTGCTGCTGGGCTTCGTCGTCATCGGGCAGGTGCGCAACGGCCTGCTGGACGCCAAGGTGAAGGCCTCGCAGAGCCAGGCGACCGGCGGGTTCGCGGCCGCCCGGCAGAATTCCGACGAGGCCGCGGCCGGGACCGCCGACGACGGTGCGACGGGGGACCAACGTGCCGAGCAGAACGTCATCCAGTGGATGAGCGACCTTGTCACCTCCCTCTCCAGCGGCGGGCAGGGTGCCTTCGAGGTGGTGACGCTGCCGGCTTCCGCGGGCGGTGACACCGGTGGGCGCGGTCCGCGTGCCTCCGGTGGTGTGAGCCCGACGGACAGCGTGCCGGAGGACCTGCGCGACCGGATCGACAGCAACACCGGGGCGTTCCAGAGCTACACCCGGATCGTCTACCACTCGACCTCGCACAAGGAGTCCCAGCCGGCTCTGGTCATCGGCAAGCAGGTCAACGACCCCAACAACAACCCGTTCCAGCTCTACTACCTCTTCCCGCTCACCCAGGAGGAGAAGTCGCTGAGCCTGGTCAAGGGCACGCTCGCCACCGCCGGGCTCTTCGTCGTCGTACTGCTCGGGGCCATCGCCTGGCTCGTGGTGCGCCAGGTGGTCACGCCCGTGCGGATGGCGGCCGGGATCGCCGAGCGGCTGTCGGCCGGGCGGTTGCAGGAACGGATGAAGGTCACCGGCGAGGACGACATCGCGCGGCTCGGCGAAGCCTTCAACAAGATGGCGCAGAACCTCCAGCTGAAGATCCAGCAGCTGGAGGACCTGTCGCGGATGCAGCGGCGGTTCGTGTCCGACGTGTCGCATGAGCTGCGCACGCCCCTGACGACCGTACGGATGGCCGCTGATGTCATCCATGAGGCGCGGGAGGACTTCGATCCGGTGACCGCGCGGTCGGCGGAGCTGCTGGCCGACCAGCTGGACCGGTTCGAGTCGCTGCTCGCCGATCTGCTGGAGATCAGCCGTTTCGACGCGGGCGCGGCGGCGCTGGAGGCCGAGCCGATCGACCTCAGGGAGGTCGTGCGACGTGTCGTCAGCGGGGCCGAGCCGCTCGCCGAGCGCAAGGGGACCCACATACGCATCGTCGGTGACCAGCAGCCCATCGTCGCCGAGGCCGACGCGCGCCGTGTCGAGCGTGTGCTGCGCAACCTGGTCGTCAACGCCGTCGAGCACGGCGAGGGCAGGGACGTCGTCGTCAAGCTCGCCTCGGCGGGCGGGGCGGTCGCGGTCGCGGTGCGCGACTACGGCGTGGGTCTCAAGCCCGGTGAGGCGACCCGTGTCTTCAGCCGTTTCTGGCGGGCCGACCCGGCACGCGCGCGTACCACGGGCGGTACGGGGCTGGGGCTGTCCATCGCGCTGGAGGACGCGCGCCTGCACGGTGGCTGGCTGCAGGCGTGGGGTGAGCCGGGCGGTGGTTCGCAGTTCCGGTTGACGCTGCCGCGGACCGCGGACGAGCCGCTGCGGGGCTCGCCGATACCCCTGGAGCCCAAGGACTCGCGCCGCAATCGTGGACTTGATGACGCCGGGCTGCCCTGCGGGGGCGGTGAGAAGGCGGCTACGGTGCCGGCGCAGCCCACGGGTGGCCAGGTGACTCCGGTGCCGGCCAGGGATGCGATCGGGTCGCGGTCGGGTACCGCGGTGCCCAAGGCCGATCCGACGGCGTTGCCGGGCAACGGCGCGCGTGTGGTTCCCCGGCCCGCGTCGGGTGCGCGGCGACAGGAGGACATATCCGGCCGACCCGGCGTGGACGAGCCGTCGGGTGAGGAAGCCGGGCAGGGCGGGGAGTCGAGCAAGCATGGGGAGGCATCGCGTGGGCGCTGACCGCGAGGGGCGCGCGCGGCGCACGCCGGGGCGCACGGTGGTGTACGCCGCCTGTGGCGCCGTACTGCTGGCGGGGTGTGCCTCGATGCCCGACAGCGGCGATCTGCGTGGCGTCGAGTCCACGCCGCGCCAGGACACCCAGGTGCGTGTCTTCGCCATGCCGCCTCGCGAGGACGCCTCGTCCTCGGAGATCGTCTCGGGTTTTCTGGAGGCGCTGACCAGCGACGATCCGGACTATGAGACGGCGCGCAAGTATCTGACCGACGAGGCCGCGCGCACGTGGCTGCCCCGGCTGTCCACGACCGTCCTGGCCGATGGACCGGGCGCCGACGTCGAGCGGGTGGGAGGCCGGGAGGAGACCGACAGCCTCTCGTACACGCTGACCGGCACCAAGGTCGCCACGGTCGACGCGCAGCAGTCGTACGCGCCCGCCGGCGGGGACTACAGCGAGCCGATGCACCTCACCCGGGACAGGAAGACGAAGCAGTGGCGCATCGACGTGCCCCCGCGCGGCGTCGTGATGGGCAAGTCGGACTTCCAGCGCAACTACATGTCCGTCGACAAGTACTACTTCGCCACGAACACCACGCTCGGGACCTCCCCGCACACGGCGGCCGTCGCCGATCCCGTCTTCGTGCGCCGGAACGTCGACCCCATGACGCAGATGGTCCGCTCCCTCCTCAAGGGGCCCACCAGCTGGCTCAACCCGGTGGCCAGGTCGAGCTTCCCGACCGGTACGGCGCTGAAGAACGACGACACCACGCTGACGCCCGACGACCGGAACCAGCTGACCGTGCCGTTGAACGACAAGGCGGCCCGGGTCGGGCTGACCCAGTGCTACGAGATGGCGGCCCAGCTCCTGTTCACGCTTCAGAACCTCACCCCCACGGTGGACGGGGTCCAGCTGGAGGCGGGCGGCAGGCAGCTGTGCGCGCTCGCCGAGGACCGGGCGGAGGAGGTCGCCGCGCGCGGGTCGGTGCAGCGTGCCGACTACCTGTACTTCCTCGATGAAGAGCACCGGCTCGTTCGGCTGGCCGCCGCCACCAACGACACCAGTCCTGATCCCGTGCCGGGTGCCCTGGGCGAGGGCGAGACGCAGCTGAAGTCGGTGGCGGTGTCGCGTGACGAGGACATGGCTGCCGGGGTCGGCCGCGACGGGAAGAACCTGTACGTCGGGGCGCTGGTGTCGGGAGGTCCGCTCGGGGATCCGGAGCTGACCAGCGCGGGCCCGTCGCCGGAGGATCGGCTGACGGCGCCCAGCTGGGACGCCCAGGGCGACCTCTGGGTGGCCGACCGTGACCCCGACAACCCCCGGCTGCTCCTGCTGAAGGAGGGCGTGGGCGATCCGCTGGTCGTGAAGACGCCGCCGGGGCTGGAGGGGCGCATCGAGTCCGTGCGGGTGGCCGCCGACGGTGTGCGGATCGCGCTGGTGGTGAAGCAGGGCGACAAGTCGTCGCTGCTCATCGGTCGGATCGAACGCAGCGAGGACGGCAAGGAGGCGGAGCGCTCGGCCGTCTCGGTGCACGAACTACGCTCCGCTACCCCTGAGTTGGAGGAGGTGGCGGCCATGTCGTGGGCTGGTGACAGTCGGCTCGTCGTGGTCGGGCGTGAGCAGGGCGGTGTGCAGACGATGCGGTACGTGCAGGTCGACGGTTCCACGCCGGAAGGGCCGGCGCCCGCGGCTCTCAGCGGCGTCAAGGAGATCACCGCGTCCGAGGACGCGCGGCTGCCGCTTGTCGGCTACTCGGAGGACGGGATCGTGCGGCTGCCTTCTGGGGCACAGTGGCAGAAGGTGGCGACGGACGGGACGGCGCCGGTCTATCCGGGGTGAGGTCGGGTCCTTGCCTGCCGTGGGCGGGCGTTCGGGACGGTGAGTGTGGCGGCTGCTTCTGGTCGGGGTGAGAGACCCGGCTGGGGGCGGCCGCTTTTTCGTGAGTGCGAATCCGGTGTGCGGCGTGCGGCGTGGGGCGAGTGGCATTTCGGCGCGTCGGCGGATGCGAACCGGGCTCGGTGTCGGGGTGGCAGTACGCCTGTGTAGCGGGGCCGGGGTTATCCACAGGGGGTTATCCACAGGGGTGGCCGGTCGGCACGGGCGTTGGCAGAGTGGTGGGCATGCGGGGGTGGTGGCAGGACCTCACCGACCTGGTGCTTCCGGCTGAGTGCGGAGGCTGCGGGACGCCTCGCACGGTGCTCTGCCCGGAGTGCCGTGCCGTCCTGAGCGGGACCGGACCGAGCCGGGTGCGACCGGTGCCGGAACCGGACGGGCTGCCGGTCGTGCACGCGGCGGCTCGGTACGTGGACGAGGTGCGGGCCGTGCTGCTGGCCCACAAGGAACGCGGCGCGCTGGCACTCGCGGCGCCGCTCGGAGCGGCCCTGGCCGGGGCGGTGCGGGCCGGGCTGCGGGGGGCCTGGGCGCAGGGCAGCGGGGCGTCGGCACGGGGCGTGCGGGCCCGGGGCTCGCAGCGGCGGGCCGACGGGGTGGGGTGGTTCTGGGGCGCGGGTGGGCCTGTGCTGCTGGTCCCCGTTCCGTCCGGGCGCGGGGCAGTGCGGGCTCGGGGGCATGATCCGGCACGGCGGATCGCGCTCGCGGCCGCGAGTGAGCTGCGGCGGGCCGGGACGCCGGTGCGTGTGCTCGCCGTGCTGCGGCAGGGACACGGGGTGGCCGACCAGTCGGGGCTCAACTCCCGGCAGCGGCTGGACAATCTCGCGGGTGCGCTGACGGTGGCTCGTGGAGGAGGCCGACTGCTTGCCGGTGGCGGTCCGGTCGTGCTCGTCGACGACCTGATGACGACGGGCGCGTCCCTGGCGGAGGCGGCGCGTGCCGTGCGGGCGGCCCGGGCGGAGCAGGCGCCGGGGGCAGCGTGGGAAACGACCGGATATGGCAGAACGGCGGAGGAGGGGGACGCGTATGGATGGGCGACCGAGGAACCCGGTGGGTGCGGCGACGGGACAACGGCTGTGTACCGGGCGGGAAGTCGGGAAAGGACAGGGGAACGGAGGGCCGGATCGACGGAGGGCGCTGTGCGGCGGATGCGGGAGATGCCGGGAATCATGGACGTCAGGCAGCCCCGTGACGTGATCTGCGCAGCTGTGGTCGCTGCGTCGCTGGATTCTTTCGAAATAAACCGGAACTGACTGAGAACTTGCATCGTTGCAGGTAACGAGAGGGCCAATTCACCTGAACGGAGGTACGCCGCAGTAGAGGGTGACGACATCCGTCCGGGCGAGATATGTTCGGTTGTGAGGGAAAGGCGCAGGCCACCCCTCCCATATCCGAATGCCGTGCCGTGGGTTTTGCGCAATCACCCGCGGCCATGGGGTGGAGATCTTGCCCATGGGGGAGGAGGAGGTGGAAGTCACCGAGTCCGAGGTTCCGGGTTCACCGGGGCCTGGTGCAAAAGGGAGATGCTCCGCCGATGGAGCGGAGCGATCCGGGAACGGAGTTCTGCGTGGACATCGTCGTCAAGGGCCGCAAGACCGAGGTGCCCGAGCGGTTCCGCAAGCACGTGGCCGAGAAGCTGAAGCTGGAGAAAATCCAGAGGCTCGATGCCAAGGTGATCAGCCTCGACGTCGAGGTGTCCAAGGAGCCCAACCCGCGACAGGCCGACCGCAGTGATCGAGTGGAGATCACGCTCCGCTCCCGCGGTCCGGTGATCCGGGCGGAGGCAGCGGCCAGCGATCCGTACGCGGCGCTCGACCTCGCTGCGGAAAAGCTGGATGCCCGGCTGCGCAAGCAGCACGACAAGCGTTTCTCGCGCCGCGGCTCACGCCGACTCACGGCGGCCGAGGTCCCCGACCACGTTCCGGGCGCGGCGACGCTCAACGGCAATGGCCACACCTTCCAGGAAGAAGAGCCGGACGGAGTTCCCACCAAGAAGATCGGCTCGCTGGAAGTCAAGGGTGAAGGCCCCCTCATCGTGCGCGAGAAGACGCACGTCGCCTCCCCGATGACCCTCGACCAGGCCCTCTACGAGATGGAGCTGGTCGGGCACGACTTCTACCTCTTCGTCGACTCCGAGACGAAGGAACCGAGCGTCGTCTACCGGCGGCACGCCTACGACTACGGGGTCATCCACCTCAACACCGACCCGATGGTCGCCCAGGCGCAGCCTCCCGCGGCCGGGGGCACGCTGGGCGGCTGACCGACCCGGCCGACAGCTGAGCCGGTGCCCCTGGAGCGCGGTGTGCGCCCCCAGGGGCACCGGTGTGCGACCACTTCGCGCCCCGCTCGTCACCGTAGTGTCGGTCGGGCATGAAATCATGGCCGCACCGGCCCAACCGGTGGGCCGCTGCCTTGGGTTGGCGATGGCAAACGACCAGCCACAGCCTCAGGGGGAGGAACGATGGCGGACAGCTTCGGACCGATGCGGGACGAGGATGCCGACGGCGATGTCGTCGGCATGAGCCCGGACACGGGTTCTCCACGCAAGGAGCCGATCAGAGTCCTCGTCGTGGACGACCATGCCCTGTTCCGCCGTGGACTGGAGATCGTGCTCGCGGCCGAGGAGGACATCCAGGTGGTGGGAGAGGCGGGCGACGGCGCGGAAGCCGTCGACAAGGCCGCTGACCTGCTGCCGGACATCGTCCTGATGGACGTACGGATGCCCAAGCGCGGCGGGATCGAGGCCTGCACCTCCATCAAGGAGGTGGCCCCGAGCGCGAAGATCATCATGCTGACGATCAGCGACGAGGAGGCCGACCTCTACGACGCGATCAAGGCAGGCGCGACCGGCTATCTCCTCAAGGAGATCTCCACGGACGAGGTGGCCACGGCCATTCGAGCGGTGGCCGACGGGCAGTCGCAGATCAGCCCGTCCATGGCGTCGAAGCTGCTCACCGAGTTCAAGTCGATGATCCAGCGGACGGACGAGCGTCGGCTCGTGCCCGCGCCGCGGCTGACGGACCGCGAACTGGAGGTCCTCAAGCTCGTCGCCACGGGGATGAACAACCGCGATATCGCGAAGGAGTTGTTCATCTCCGAGAACACCGTGAAGAACCATGTGCGCAACATCCTGGAGAAGCTCCAGCTGCACTCCAGGATGGAGGCCGTGGTCTACGCGATGCGGGAGAAGATCCTCGAGATCCGCTGAAGGGCCGCGACGGTGATGGCGTCGCCTTCACCGACTGGTCCGTACGGGTCGAGCCCCCTAGGGGGTCTGAAGGTCACGGGGCTCTGCGGCTGACCTCTTTGACGAGCGGTTCGCGCAGGCCGGGGGCGTCGACCCGCTCCACGCGTACGTCCGTGCAGTCCACCCAGGTCGCCGCCTCCACCAGTGCCTGGGCCACCGCCGGGACCGCCTTCGGGCCGTCCAGAGTGACCTGCTTGGCGACCAGGGTGCGGCCCTCGCGAGCCGGGTCCACGCGGCCGACGAGACGGCCGCCGGCCAGGACCGGCATGGCGAAGTAGCCGTGGACCCGCTTCTGCTTGGGGACGTAGGCCTCCAGACGGTGGGTGAAGCCGAAGATCCGCTCTGTGCGAGCCCGCTCCCAGATCAGGGAGTCGAACGGGGAGAGCAGCGTCGTACGGTGGCGGCCGCGCGGGGGTGTTTCGAGGGCCGCGGGATCGGCCCAGGCCGGCTTGCCCCAGCCCTCGACCGTGACCGGGACCAGGCCCGAGTCGGTGATCACGGCGTCGACCTGTTCGCCCTTGAGGCGGTGGTAGTCGGCGATGTCCGCGCGGGTGCCCACCCCGAGGGACTGGCCGGCCAGTCGGACCAGGCGGCGCAGGCACTCGGTGTCGTCGAGCTCGTCGTGCAGCAGTGTCTCCGGGATGGCGCGTTCGGCGAGGTCGTAGACGCGCTTCCAGCCGCGGCGCTCGACGCAGACCACCTCGCCGTACATCAGGGCGCGTTCGACGGCGACCTTCGCGCCCGACCAGTCCCACCACTCGCTGGTTCTCTTCGCGCCGCCCAGCTCGGTCGCGGTGAGCGGGCCCTCGGCGCGGAGCTGCTTGATCACCTGGGTGTAGGCGCCGTCGGGGAGGTCGTGGTTCCAGTGGGGGCGGTTGCGGTAGGCGCGGCGGCGGAAGGCGAAGTGGGGCCACTCCTCGATGGGGAGGATGCAGGCTGCGTGGGACCAGTACTCGAATGCGTGCGGGAGTGCCGGGGTGGTTGCGGGTGCCTGTGCCGGGGTGTCCGTGGGGGTCCGGGATGCGGTGGCTGCCGTCGTCCAGTAGGCGTTCTCGACCGTCTTGCGGCCGACCGCGCCCAGGCGGGCGTACGGGATGAGTTCATGGGATCGCGCCAGGACCGAGATGGTGTCGAGTTGGACCGCGCCGAGGTGACGGAGGATGCCGCGGACGCCGGACCTGCGGTCCGGGGTGCCGAGGAAGCCCTGCGCGCGGAGGGCGATGCGGCGGGCTTCGTCTGTCGTGAGTTCGGTGGTGGGGCGCGGGGTCGTCATGGGTTCGGACGATAGGGGGTGGCACTGACAATGGGGAGTGAGCTGTGGCTTTGGGGTGCGGGCCCCGCGGGTTTCGCCCCCGCCGCCCCTACCCGTCCCATCCCTTGAAGGGGCTCCGCCCCTTCGACCCCGGCCAGGGGGCTGCCGCCCCCTGGACCCCCGCTTCGGCCCGCAGGGCCTCGTCCTCAAACGCCGGACGGGCTGAGATGCCTGGACCGGCGCCTAGAGGTGGCCGTGGCTCGGTCTCAAAGGCCGGGAGGGGGCAGATACGGTGCTGTCGACGGGAGGCTCAGGTCCGATGGGAGCAGGGAGCCCACCCAGCAGTCACGGCGTACGCCCTGGTGGACGATGGCGGAGCGGAGGGTGCCCTCGATGGTGAAGCCGGTGCGTTCCGCCACGGCGCGGGAGGGGCCGTTGCCGACCTCGGCACGCCATTCCACGCGGTCGATGGACAGGTGGACGAAGGCCCAGCGGGACACGGCGAGGACGGCCTCGGTGATGTAGCCGTTGCCGCGGTGTTCCTTCGTGCCCCAGAAGCCGATCTCGGCTCCGCTCATGGAACGCATCGTGAGGCCGAGCATGCCCACCAGTTCCTCCCCTTCGGGGAGGAAGAGCCCCCAGGTGAACATCGAACCGTTCGCCCAGCCTTCGGGGGCCAGTTGGTCCGTGAAGTTCTGTGCGTGTTCGTACAGGTAGGGCGAGGGGATCGTCGTCCAGCGCTGGATGTCGGGATCCTGGGCGGCCTCGTACACGGTGTGGGTGTCCTTCGGGCCGACCGTGCGCAGGAGGAGGCGGCCGGTGGAGAGCGTGACGGGTTCCATCGGCCGATTCTGCTCGGGGGTCGTCGACAGCGCCATCCCCATATGCGGTGTGTGAGCGGGTGAACGCATTTCGCACAATTCGTTGGCGGAACGCGGCACCATCCGCGACCCCCGGCCGTTGTCCCTTTGACGGAGATTTGAAGCAGCGGTGGTTCGGCGTCCACGGCAGGCTCCCGGCGTGGCGGGGTCCTCGCATACGATGGCCGTTGCTCAGTCAAGTCAAATGGAAACCGACCGTCCCAGGCCCGACCGGCAAGGAGACCAACCCCCGTGTCCGTCCTCTCGAAGATCATGCGTGCAGGCGAAGGCAAGATCCTGCGCAAGCTGCACCGCATCGCGGACCAGGTCAACTCCATCGAAGAGGACTTCGTCGACCTCTCCGACGCCGAGCTGCGGGCCCTCACCGATGAGTACAAGCAGCGCTACGCAGACGGTGAGAGCCTGGACGACCTGCTACCCGAGGCCTTCGCCACCGTTCGCGAGGCCGCCAAGCGCGTCCTCGGACAGCGTCACTACGACGTCCAGATCATGGGTGGCGCGGCCCTGCACCTCGGTTACGTGGCCGAGATGAAGACCGGTGAGGGCAAGACCCTCGTCGGCACGCTGCCCGCGTATCTCAACGCGCTGTCCGGTCAGGGCGTGCACCTGATCACGGTCAACGACTACCTGGCCGAGCGCGACTCCGAGATGATGGGTCGCGTCCACAAGTTCCTGGGCCTGGACGTCGGCTGCATCCTCGCCAACATGACGCCGGCCCAGCGTCGCGAGCAGTACGCGTGCGACATCACGTACGGCACGAACAACGAGTTCGGCTTCGACTACCTGCGCGACAACATGGCGTGGTCCCAGGACGAACTCGTCCAGCGCGGCCACAACTTCGCCATCGTCGACGAGGTCGACTCCATCCTCGTCGACGAGGCCCGTACGCCGCTGATCATCTCCGGCCCCGCCGACCAGGCCACCAAGTGGTACGGCGACTTCGCCAAGCTGGTCACCCGCCTGAAGAAGGGCGAGGCCGGCAACCCGCTCAAGGGCCTCGAGGAGACCGGCGACTACGACGTCGACGAGAAGAAGCGCACGGTCGCCATCCACGAGGCCGGTGTCGCCAAGGTCGAGGACTGGCTGGGCATCGACAACCTCTACGAGTCGGTGAACACGCCTCTGGTGGGCTACCTGAACAACGCCATCAAGGCGAAGGAGCTCTTCAAGAACGACAAGGACTACGTCGTCATCGACGGCGAGGTCATGATCGTCGACGAGCACACCGGCCGTATCCTCGCCGGCCGCCGCTACAACGAGGGCATGCACCAGGCGATCGAGGCGAAGGAAGGGGTGGACATCAAGGACGAGAACCAGACCCTCGCCACGATCACCCTGCAGAACTTCTTCCGCCTCTACAAGCGCCACGACCACGCCGACAAGGAGCAGCCCGGTCTGTGCGGCATGACCGGTACGGCGATGACCGAGGCCGCCGAGTTCCACCAGATCTACAAGCTCGGCGTGGTCCCGATCCCGACGAACCGGCCGATGGTCCGCAAGGACCAGTCGGACCTGATCTACCGCACCGAGGTCGCCAAGTTCGAGGCGGTCGTCGACGACATCGTCGAGAAGCACGAGAAGGGCCAGCCGATCCTCGTCGGTACGACGTCGGTCGAGAAGTCCGAGTACCTGTCGCAGCAGCTGTCCAAGCGCGGCGTCCAGCACGAGGTGCTGAACGCCAAGCAGCACGACCGTGAGGCGATCATCGTCGCCCAGGCCGGCCGCAAGGGCGCCGTCACCGTTGCCACCAACATGGCCGGCCGTGGTACCGACATCAAGCTCGGCGGCAACCCCGAGGACCTCGCCGAGGCGGAGCTGCGCCAGCGCGGCCTCGACCCCGAGGAGCACATCGAGGAGTGGGCCGCGGCTCTGCCCGCCGCCCTGGAGAAGGCGGAGCAGGCGGTCAAGGCCGAGTTCGAGGAGGTCAAGGACCTCGGCGGTCTCTACGTCCTCGGCACCGAGCGGCACGAGTCGCGCCGTATCGACAACCAGCTGCGCGGTCGTTCCGGCCGTCAGGGCGACCCGGGCGAGTCCCGCTTCTACCTGTCGCTGGGTGACGACCTGATGAGGCTCTTCAAGGCCCAGATGGTCGAGCGCGTGATGTCCATGGCGAACGTCCCGGACGACGTGCCGATCGAGAACAAGATGGTCACGCGCGCGATCGCGTCCGCCCAGTCGCAGGTCGAGCAGCAGAACTTCGAGACCCGTAAGAACGTCCTGAAGTACGACGAGGTCCTGAACCGCCAGCGCGAGGTCATCTACGGCGAGCGGCGCCGCGTCCTGGAGGGCGAGGACCTGCACGAGCAGGTGCAGCACTTCATGGACGACACCATCGACGCCTACGTCGGCGCGGAGACCGCCGAGGGCTTCCCGGAGGACTGGGACCTCGACCGGCTGTGGGGTGCGTTCAAGCAGCTCTACCCGGTGAAGGTGACCGTCGACGAGCTGGAGGAGGCGGCCGGCGACCGGGCCGGGCTGACCGCCGAGTTCCTCTCCGAGTCCATCAAGGACGACATCCACGACCAGTACGCGGCGCGTGAGGGGCAGCTCGGCTCCGAGATCATGCGTGAGCTGGAGCGCCGGGTCGTCCTGTCGGTCCTGGACCGCAAGTGGCGTGAGCACCTCTACGAGATGGACTACCTCCAGGAGGGCATCGGCCTGCGCGCGATGGCGCAGAAGGACCCGCTGGTCGAGTACCAGCGCGAGGGCTTCGACATGTTCACCGCCATGATGGAGGGCATCAAGGAGGAGTCCGTCGGCTACCTGTTCAACCTGGAGGTCCAGGTCGAGCAGCAGGTCGAGGAGGTCCCGGTCGAGGACACCAAGCCGGTGGCCGACCTTGAGAAGAAGGACGCGGTGCCGGCCCAGGCGGGTGCCCGCCCCGAGATCCGCGCCAAGGGCCTCGAGGCCCCGCGCCGCCCGGACCGGCTGCACTACACCGCGCCCAAGGTGGACGGTGAGGGCGACATCGTCGAGGGCGACTTCGACAACGGTGACGAGCCGGTGCGCTCCGAGGCCGACGGCCTCACGCGCGCGGAGCGGCGCAAGCAGGGGCGCGGTGGGCGACGCCGTAAGAAGTAGTACCGGGCGGGAACGCCGCGAGAGGCAGCGCCGTCGGGAAGACGTGACAACGACGGTGGCGGTGATTGCGGCGCCGTAGCGGCGAAGGGCCGGGTCTCCATTGGGGGCCCGGCCCTTCGGGTTTTACGGTCCTCGTGGGGCTCGTGGGGCTCGTGGGGCTCGTGGGGCTCGTGGGGCTCGTGGTGGCCTGGTGGATCGGCTGGGGCCGCTGGGGTCGCTGGGGTCGTTTGGGTCCCTGCGAGGTCCCTCTCGGCCCCTCTCGGCCCCTCTCGGTCCCCCGGGGTTCCCCAGGGCCCCCTGGGTCCTTTCGGTCCTCGGCGGGCCTTCGAGGTCCCTCGCGCGGTCCCCCTTACCTCCGGGAGTCCCGGTCCCCGGAGTCCCCGAATCCCCTGACCTCTCGGGCCCTCGGGGGTCCCGGGCCCGGGACCCCCGGAGTCCCCGGAGTCCCGGGAGTGGCCCGGCCCCCGGACCCCTCAGAGTCTCCGGACCCCTCAGAGTCCCCCGGGCCGCTCAGAGTTCCCGCAGTCGCTCGCGGTCCCCCTGGGTCCCCCGCGGTCCGCGGAGCCCCCCCGGGGGGCCACGGCGTCCCCCCAAGGTCCACGGAGCCCCCCTCGGTCCACAGAGTCCCCCCAAGGTCCACGGAGCCCCCGTGGCCCACGGAGCCCTCCTCGGTCCACAGAGTCCCCCCAAGGTCCACGGAGCCCCCGTGGCCCACGGCCCCCCGTCCACGGTGCTTCCCGCGCCCCCCGGACCTCCCGTGATGCTCAGGCGTCGTCCGTGTGTGGCCTGCGTGGGCCGCCCAGTTCTACGGCTGTGCAGCGCCAGCGGAGGTCACCGCTCTGTTCCAGGCGGAAGGCCATGGCGCGTAGCTGGTCGCCGGCGCCGATGCGGGCGAAGACTTCGATGGCGCCCGGGCGGGGTTCGAAGTAGCCGATGTCGCGGATGACGGGGCGGGTGCCTCGGGTGCGCAGGGGGCCGCGTTCGGCGAGCCAGGCGAGTTCGTCGTAGGCGCGGCCGGCGGTGTGGCGGAGCATCGAGTGGACGGGGCGCTGGCCGCTCAGGACGAGAAGCAGGCGGTCGGCGAAGACGTCGGTGGGGCGGGGTTGGGGGACGGGGTGCCCGCACTCACCGGCGGGCGGCACGATCGCCCGTGGCCGGGTGGGAGCGGTGGTGGGCGGACGGGTGTCCGTGGGGCCGGTGCGGGCGCGGGGGCCCGTCGGGCCCGGGGAGCCGGGTGGGCGGCCGCCGGGAGTTGCCGTACGGGGCACGCCGCCGGTCGGCGTGCGGGGCGGGGCGCCGCCGGGGCGGCGGGTGTCGCGGCGGCTCGGCGGGCGGGTGCCGGGGCGGTGCTGCGTCCTGGTCATGACCTTGTTCATGGGGTCCCCGTTCGAGGGGCCCGGTTGATACCGGGCGGTAACTTCGAGGTTGGTGATCTTGTACGGGGTTCTGGGTGCCGGCGGCAAGGAAGCGGGGACCCCGATCCGGGCGGCGGAATCTTCACTTATCTGGGTGACGCGAGGGTGCGGAAGGCCGTGCCTGCGGGCCCGCACCGGGTGAGTTTCCGGACCGGAGTGGACGCCGGGCGAGGGGGTGCGGGGGACTCGAAAGGGGACGCCCGCACGTATCCTGAAGCCCTCCGGGAGGTGCGGGACCCGACCGCCTTCCTCGGGTCCTAGCGGAGCCTTACGAGTACGAAAGCGGTCAGCCATGCGCGTCTACGTCCCCCTGACCCTCCCCGGTCTCGCCGAGGCGTACAAGGGGGGCGAGCTGGGGGCCGAGCCGCTCGTCGCGTACGCCGTCACGCCCGCCTTGCGGGAGTGGTATCTCTCCGACGACATCGAGGAGTTGGAGTACGCGGCGCTGAACCGGGCCGCGCTGGCCTCGCTGCGGCTGCTGGCGGCGGACAGCGGGGCGGTGCGGCGCCGGGTCGTGGTCGCAGCCGACGTGCCCGACAGGGCGGCCGTGGCCGACCCGGACCGGGGACTGGACCCGTCGGCGCTGGGCGAGGTGCGGATCGCCGGGGGCGTGGCGCTGGCCAAGGCGGCTGCCGTGCACGTCGACTCCGGAGACGCGGAGGCGGATGTGGCGGCGGCCGCGGAGGCGCTCGCGGCGGCGGACGGCGGGGACGACGACGCGCAGTTCGTCGTGGACGGAGCCGAGGATCATGAGCTGCTGTGGTACGCCACGCAGGAGATCCCGAATCTGGTGGGGCTGCGGGGCTGAGCCCGGGGCCCGATGCTCCCGGATGCCTCGGTGACCGGCTGTTCTCTTGATTGTCAGTGGTGGCGGGTACGGTTTTCGACATGGGGAAGCACGTAGGGGCGCACATCGTCTGGGACTGGAACGGGACCCTGTTCCACGACAACGAAGCGATCATCGGGGCGACGAACGCGGCGTTCGGCGAGCTGGGACTCGCCCCGATCACGCTGGAGCAGTACCGGTCGCTGTACTGCGTGCCGGTGCCGAAGTTCTACGAGCGGTTGCTGGGGCGGCTGCCGACCGACGCCGAGTGGGAGGTCATGGACGAGACCTTCCACCGGTACTACACCGAGCACCGGGTGACGTGCGGGCTCACCGAGGGTGCGTCGCAGCTGCTGGTGGAATGGCGGTCGTCGGGGCGCAGCCAGTCGATCCTCAGCATGTACGGGCATGACGAACTCGTGCCGCTGGTGCGGGGGTTCGGGATCGAGGAGCACTTCATACGGGTCGACGGGCGGACCGGGCCGTCCGGGGGCAGCAAGGCCGAGCACATGGTGCGGCACATCAAGGCGCTCGCGAGCGTGGATCCGGCTCGCACGGTGGTGATCGGGGACGCCGCCGACGACGCGGTGGCGGCGCTGCACGTGGGGGCGCGGGCCGTGCTCTACACCGGGGGGTCGCACAGCCGGGCCAGCCTCGAAGGGGCGGGGGTGCCGGTGGTGGACACGCTGGGGGAGGCGGTCGCGGAGGCGGAGCGGTTGGCGGCGTAGCCGAGCGGGCAGGCCGGGGTCGGGCGGCGAGGGTCAGCGCCCGCCGACGGGGTGCCTGACGGGGGGCCGGCCGACGGTCGGGTGCCTCGTGGCAAGGCCGATCTGGGCCTGCAGCCACGTCTGCCCGGGCCCGCAGCCACGTCGGCCGCCCGATCAGGGCGGGCTCCCCGGCCAGATGGTCGGGGCTGAGGGCGTTACGTCACCGGTGCCTTCGCCCGCAGCACCGTCAGGAACTCGCGCATCCAGCTGGAGTGGTCCGGCCAGGCGCGGGAGGAGACCAGGGTGCCGTCGACCACCGCCTCGGCGTCCTGGAAGGTGGCGCCTGCCGCCTGCATGTCCAGTTCCAGAGCGGGATACGCCGTGACGCGGCGGCCGCTGAGGCTGTCGATCGCGGCGGTGAGCAGGGGACCGTGGCAGATCTGGGCGACCGGCTTGTCGGCGTCGAAGAACGACTTGAGGATCTTGCGGAGTTCGGGGTCGTTGCGGAGGTACTCCGGGGCTCGGCCGCCGGGGACGACGACGGCGGCGTAGTCGCCCGGGTCGACCTCGGAGAAAGCGAGGTCTGCGGGCCAGGTGTAGCCGGGTTTCTCGGTGTAGGTGTCGAAGCCGGGTTCGAAGTCGTGGACGACGAACCGGAGCTGCTTGCGGGCGGGGGCCGCGATGTGTACGTCGTAGCCCTCTTCGCGGAGGCGCTGATAGGGGTAGAGGACCTCCAGTGACTCTGCGGCGTCGCCGGTGACGATGAGGATTTTCGGTGTCATGTCGGGTGCGCTCCTCTTCCTGGCCGTGGTCCGCGCCTCCGTCGGGCCTTAGGGGCAACGTGCCTCGGGGCTGAGGTCTTGCCAAGGGGGTGTGCGGCATGGAGGCGCCGGAAGGGCCGACGAGGTGTGCGGGGTGCCGCGGCCCTGAGGCGGTCGTCGCCCAAGCGGCACGACTGGTCCGCGACTGCGCGCGCCAAGAGGTCGTGCGCCGTTGCCGCCGTATGGGTGGGCGTTTCCCGGTGGGGCTGCCCTACCGCTGTTTTCGGACACGGGTCGCCTCCGGACGGCCTGCCTCCGGCTCGGTGTCCTGGCTCGGCCGCCGTCTCGGTCCCACTCCCCAGCCTCCCCCCGCACACCCGACACCGCCAGTTACGCCCTCCCCGCCCCCTTTGCCCCTGTGCAGAACGTCAAAGTTCTACCCCCGGTTTTGTACACATACGGCTCATGACGGGCCCCCTGTAAGGAGCGATAGCCTTAGTGGCGTGATCAGCGCGATAGCTCGCGGGGGCAATGTTGCCCCTGCCCTGCGCCCGGGGAGCACGGACGACATCCGTGACCGGGCGGCGGTCGCTGGTCTTCGCGGGCGGGAGGGGGGCGTAAGGGCCCCCGGGACGTCAAGCACACCCCGGGCCCGGACGTCGCAGAGAGCAGCGTCACACCCCTTGGGCAGCTCAAGATTGGCTCATATATCCCCGCTCATCTCACCTCGCGGCATAGCGTCGAAGCAGACCGGACACCCCGCGTCGCGGCGTTATACCGGAGGGGAAGAGACCGTACTTCCTTCTACGTCACGCAACGGCGCGCGACAGGAGCCAGAGGACAATGCAGACCAAGCTGGACGAAGCCAAGGCCGAGTTGCTCGAGAGGGCCGCCCGGGTAGCTGAGAACAGCCCGGTCGGGGGGCACCTACCGACTGGGACGACGGACAAGAGCAGCCCGGGCACCCCGGACCACGACACCGTGCTCTCGTTCCTCCAGCGCTACTACCTGCACACCGCCCCGGAGGACCTCAGCGACCGCGACCCGGTCGACATCTTCGGAGCCGCTTTCTCGCACTACCGACTGGCCGAGAACCGCCCTCAGGGCACGGCCAACGTGCGGGTGCACACGCCCACCGTGGAAGAGAACGGGTGGACCTGCAGCCACTCCGTCGTGGAAGTCGTCACCGACGACATGCCCTTCCTGGTCGATTCCGTGACCAACGAGCTGACTCGCCAGGGGCGCGGCATCCATGTGGTCATCCACCCGCAGGTCTTCGTCCGCCGCGACGTCACCGGCAAGCTCATCGAGGTGTTCACCGCGCCGCCCGCCGGTGAGCTGGCGCACGACACCCACACCGAGTCCTGGATCCACGTCGAGTTCGACCGGGAGACCGACCGCGGCGACCTGAAGCAGATCACCGCCGACCTGCTGCGCGTCCTGTCCGACGTCCGCGAGGCCGTCGAGGACTGGAGCAAGATGCGGGACCTGGCCGTGCGCATGGCGGACGAGCTGGTCCAGGAGCCCCATTCCGACCTGCGTGAGCAGGAGTTCGAGGAGGCCCGCGAGCTGCTGCGCTGGCTGGCCGACGACCACTTCACCTTCCTCGGCTACCGCGAGTACGAGCTGCGCGAGGACGACTCGCTGGCCGCCGTGCCGGGGACCGGCCTCGGCATCCTGCGCGCCGACCCGCACCACTCCGAGACCGACAGCCACCCTGTCAGCCCGTCCTTCGAGCGGCTGCCGGCCGACGCCCGCGCCAAGGCCCGCGAGCACAAGCTCCTCATCCTCACCAAGGCCAACAGCCGGGCGACCGTGCACCGGCCGTCGTACCTCGACTACGTCGGGGTGAAGAAGTTCAACGAGAACGGCGAGGTCGTCGGCGAGCGGCGCTACCTGGGCCTGTTCTCCTCGGCGGCCTACACCGAGTCCGTCCGCCGGGTGCCCGTCGTCCGTCGCAAGGTCGACGACGTACTGGAGGCCGCCGGGTTCTCGCCCAACAGCCACGACGGCCGCGACCTGCTCCAGATCCTGGAGACCTACCCGCGCGACGAGCTCTTCCAGACCCCGGTCGCCGAGCTCCAGCGCATCGCCACCTCCGTGCTCTACCTCCAGGAACGCCGTCGGCTGCGGCTCTACCTGCGGCAGGACGAGTACGGGCGCTACTACTCCGCCCTCGTCTACCTCCCCCGGGACCGCTACACCACCGGCGTGCGGCTGCGGATCATCGACATCCTGAAGGAGGAGCTCGGCGGTACCAGCGTCGACTTCACCGCCTGGAACACCGAGTCGATCCTCTCCCGGCTGCACTTCGTCGTCCGTGTGCCGCAGGGCACGGAGCTGCCGCAGCTCAGCGACGCGGACAAGGAGCGTATCGAGGCGCGTCTCGTCGAGGCCGCCCGCTCGTGGGCCGACGGCTTCGCCGACGCGCTGAACGCCGAGCTCGGCGAGGAGCGCGCCGCGGAACTGCTGCGCCGTTACTCCAACGCCTTCCCCGAGGGCTACAAGGCCGACCACACCCCGCGCTCCGCGGTCTCCGACCTCGTCCACATCGAACAGCTCACCGAGGAGAACAACTTCTCGCTGAGCCTGTACGAGCCGGTCGGCGCCGCCCCCGAGGAGCGCCGGTTCAAGATCTACCGCAAGGGTGCGGCCGTCTCCCTGTCCGCCGTCCTGCCGGTGCTCACCCGGCTCGGCGTCGAGGTCGTGGACGAGCGGCCGTACGAGCTGCGCTGCTCCGACCGCAGCGTCGCCTGGATCTACGACTTCGGCCTGCGCATGCCCAAGACGGCGGGCGGTGCCGGGGACTATCCCGGTGACGACGCGCGCGAGCGGTTCTCGGAGGCGTTCGCCGCGACCTGGACCGGCAAGGCGGAGAACGACGGCTTCAACGCCCTCGTGCTGAGCGCCGGGCTCACCTGGCGGCAGGCGATGGTGCTGCGGGCGTACGCGAAGTACCTGCGGCAGGCCGGCTCCACCTTCTCGCAGGACTACATGGAGGACACCCTCCGCAACAACGTCCACACCACCCGTCTCCTCGTCTCCCTGTTCGAGGCACGGATGTCGCCGGACCGGCAGGCCGCCGGCCGCGAGATCGTGGACGCGCTGCTCGAAGAGGTCGACGCGGCGCTCGACCAGGTGGCGAGCCTCGACGAGGACCGGATCCTGCGGTCCTTCCTCACCGTGATCAAGGCGACGCTCCGCACGAACTTCTTCCAGGAGGCGGCGGGCGGCAAGTACCACGACTACGTCTCCATGAAGTTCGACCCGCAAGCCATCCCCGACCTGCCCGCGCCGCGACCGGCGTACGAGATCTGGGTCTACTCGCCGCGCGTCGAGGGCGTGCACCTGCGCTTCGGCAAGGTCGCGCGCGGGGGCTTGCGCTGGTCCGACCGGCGTGAGGACTTCCGGACCGAGATCCTCGGCCTGGTCAAGGCGCAGATGGTGAAGAACACCGTCATCGTGCCGGTCGGCGCCAAGGGCGGCTTCGTCGCCAAGCAGCTGCCCGACCCGTCCGTGGACCGGGACGCCTGGCTGGCCGAGGGTGTGGCGAGCTACAAGACGTTCATCTCGGCGCTGCTCGACATCACCGACAACATGGTGGCCGGCGAGGTCGTGCCCCCGGCGGACGTCGTCCGGCACGACGAGGACGACACCTACCTCGTCGTCGCCGCCGACAAGGGCACCGCGACGTTCTCCGACATCGCCAACGGGGTCGCCGAGCAGTACAACTTCTGGCTCGGTGACGCCTTCGCCTCCGGCGGCTCGGCCGGCTACGACCACAAGGGCATGGGCATCACCGCCCGCGGTGCCTGGGAGTCCGTCAAGCGGCACTTCCGTGAGCTGGGTGTGGACACGCAGAGCGAGGACTTCACGGTCGTCGGCATCGGCGACATGTCCGGTGACGTGTTCGGCAACGGCATGCTGCTCAGCGAGCACATCCGCCTGGTCGCCGCCTTCGACCACCGGCACATCTTCATCGACCCGAAGCCCGACGCGGCCACCTCCTACGCCGAGCGCCGCCGCGTCTTCGAGCTGCCGCGCTCCAGCTGGGAGGACTACAACACCGAGCTGATCTCGGCCGGTGGCGGCGTCTTCCCCCGTACCGCCAAGGCGATCCCGGTCAACGCGCACATTCGCGAGGCCCTCGGCATCGAGGGCAAGGTCGCCAAGATGACGCCGGCCGAGCTGATGAAGGCCATCCTCCAGTCGCCGGTGGACCTGCTGTGGAACGGCGGCATCGGTACGTACGTCAAGGCCTCGACCGAGTCCCAGGCGGACGTCGGCGACAAGGCCAACGACGTCATCCGTGTCGACGGCGCCGACCTGCGCGTCAAGGTCGTCGGCGAGGGCGGCAACCTCGGGCTGACGCAGCTCGGCCGGATCGAGTTCGCGCGGCACGGCGGCAAGATCAACACCGATGCCATCGACAACAGCGCGGGCGTGGACACCTCCGACCACGAGGTGAACATCAAGATCCTGCTCAACGCCCTGGTCTCCGACGGCGACATGACGGTCAAGCAGCGCAACAAGCTGCTCGCCGAGATGACCGACGAGGTCGGCCGCCTGGTCCTGCGCAACAACTACGCCCAGAACACGGCGATCGCCAACGCCCTCGCCCAGTCCGGCGCCATGCTCCACGCCCAGCAGCGCTTCATGAAGCACCTGGTCAGGGAGGGGCACCTGGACCGTGGGCTGGAGTTCCTGCCCACCGACCGCCAGATCCGCGAACGCCTGAACGCCGACCACGGCCTGACCGGCCCGGAGACGGCCGTCCTGATGGCGTACACGAAGATCACGGTCGCCGAGGAGCTGCTGCACACCTCGCTGCCCGACGACCCGTACCTGAGCACCCTGCTGCACGCGTACTTCCCGACCGCGCTGCGCGAGCGGTTCCCGGAGTACCTCGTCAGTCACCCGCTGCGCCGTGAGATCACCACGACCGTGCTGGTCAACGACACGGTCAACACGGGCGGTACGACCTATCTGCACCGGCTGCGCGAGGAGACCGGCGCCTCGCTGGAGGAGATCGTCCGGGCGCAGACCGTGGCCCGCGCGATCTTCCGCTCGGCGGTCGTGTGGGACGAGGTCGAGGCGCTCGACAACAAGGTCGAGGCCGTCGTCCAGACCCGGATCCGACTGCACTCGCGCCGCCTCGTCGAGCGCGGCACGCGCTGGCTGCTCAACAACCGGCCGCAGCCGCTGGAGCTCGCCGACACGGTCGACTTCTTCGCCGACCGGGTGGAGCAGGTGTGGTCGGAGCTGCCGAAGCTGCTCAAGGGCGCGGACCTGGAGTGGTACCAGGCGATCCACGACGAGCTGACCGGCGCCGGCGTCCCGGCCGAACTGGCCACGCGGGTGGCGGGCTTCTCCTCCGCCTTCCCGACGCTGGACATCGTCTCGGTGGCCGACCGCATGGGCAAGGACCCGATGGACGTCGCCGAGGTCTACTACGACCTCGCCGACCGTCTGCGCATCACCCAGCTCATGGACCGCATCATCGAGCTGCCCCGCGCCGACCGCTGGCAGTCCATGGCCCGCGCCTCCATCCGCGAGGACCTCTACGCCGCCCACGCGGCCCTGACCTCGGACGTCCTGGCGGCCGGCAACGGCACCGCGACGCCCGAGCAGCGCTTCAAGGCGTGGGAGCAGAAGAACTCGGCGATTCTGGGGCGCGCGCGCACGACCCTGGAGGAGATCCAGGGGTCGGAGGCGTTCGATCTGGCCAACCTGTCGGTGGCGATGCGGACCATGCGGACGCTGCTGCGGTCGCACACGTAGGCCGTACGGCTCTTCCCAGCCGTACATGCGTCAGGGCGCCCCGGACTGTGACAGTCCGGGGCGCTCGTGTATTTGGGGCAAAACGGAATTAAAGTGCTCGCGTGAGCACGATGCGGGCCGCGCTGCGGAGAACCACGGTCGTTCCGCAGGTCGCTGCCGCGCTGGTCGTGCTGCTGCTCCTGCTGGTGATCGTCCGGCTTCCGTGGGCCGGTGACCTGGGGATGCACGCGGCGACGGTCGAACGTCTGCGGCACAGCCTGGTCGACCCCGGCAATCCGCTGGTCGACGCGGACACGCCGAGTCCGTACTACTCGCCGTGGATGCTGGTGCTCGGCTGCGTCGCCCGGCTGACGGGGTTCTCGGTCTTCGTCGTGCTGCGCATCGGGGCGGCGGTGGGGCTCGCGCTGCTCGTCAGCGGGGTGTGGCGGTACGTGCGGACGCTGAGCGCGCATCCGGCCGCGCCCGCGCTCGCCGTGCTGTGCCTGGTGTTTCTGTGGGGGACCTCGCTGTTCGCCTGGAGCGGGTTTCTCGGGCTGAACTCGCTGGCGCTGACCGTGTCGTATCCGAGTGTGTTCGCGCTGGGGCTGGCCTTTCATCTCTGGGCCTGGCTGGCGGGGGCCGTGCGGGCGGCGCCGGTGGTGGCCGGGTGGGGGGTGTGGGCCGGGCTCGGCGGGCTGTGGGCGGTGATTCTGCTGTGCCATCAGTTCTCGGGGGTGGTGGCCACCTTGGGGGCGCTGGCCACGGTGGTCGCCGCGCGGGCCGGGCGGGGGGTGTGGCTGCGGCTGGCGGTGGGGGTGCTGGTGGGGGCGGGGGTGCTGTGGGCTTGGCCGTACTACGACTTCTTCGCGCTGTTCGGGGCCGGGGCTGATCTGGAGTCGGTGCATCGGGGGCTGTACCGGGGGCCGGCGAGGCGGTACTGGCTGGTGTCGGTGGGGGTGGTGGCGCTGGCGGTGCGGTGGTGGCGGGACCGGTGGGACCCGCTGGTGCTTCTCTTCGCGCTGGGAGTGCTGGTCGTGGCGCTGGGCGGAGCGAGCGGGCACTACTCGTGGGGCAGGGCGCTGCCCGCGGTGCTGATTCCGGCACAGATCGCCGCCGCGCTGATCGTGGTCGAGGTGCGGGCCTGGCGTGCGGTGTGGGCGGGAGTGCTGGCCGGGGCGCTGGCCGTGGGGGCGTGGACGCAGGCCGGGGCCCTCGGGTACGTCGTTCCGCGCGCCTCGCTGCCTGGGGTGGTCGCGGCGAAGTACCGGGCGCCGTGGGCGGGATATCACTGGGTGACGCCGTGGGTGAAGTACGGGGATGTGGTCATGGCGCGGACGTTTCCGGCGCGGCAGATCCCGGCGTACGGGGCGTACACCGTGGCGCCCGGGTATCCCGACTTCTTCCTGCCGGACGAGGGGCGGCGGGTGGCTGATGTGCGGCGGTACTTCGCGGTGGGGGCGCCGGAGGGGGTGCGGCGGTCGATCGTGCGGGCGTACGGGGTGCGGTGGGTGGTGGATCGGGGGGCTGAGGCTGGAGTGGGGGCCGGGTTGCGGGTGGTGGCTCGGGGGCCGGGTGGGCAGGTGCTGTACGAGGTGGTGCGGTGAGGGGATTTCGCCCCCGCCGCCCCTCCCCGTCCCATCCCTGAAGGGGCTCCGCCCCTTCCACCCCGCCAGGGGGCTGCCGCCCCTGGACCCCCGCTTCGGCCTGCGGCCTCGTCCTCAAACGCCGGACAGGCTGAAAGATGCCTAGCGCAGGGCGCTTCTCAGCAGGCGGGCAGCCCGCCTCACCCTCGGGCGGGCCACGCGGCGTACCACCGGGCGTACCAGCCTCGCCGTGATGCCCACCGGTTGCCAGCGGATCTGGAGGCGGCCGGGGCCGCGGCCCTCCGGTTCGATGGTGACTCGGTGGGGGGCCGTGCTGGTGTGGTAGTCGATGCGGGCCGTCAGGGGTGGGAAGGCGAGGGGGGCCAGGAGGACGGCCGTGTGTTGCCGGCCCTGGTGTTCGATGCGCAGGAGGGGGTGCCGGACACCGGCGAAGCCGTGGCGGGGGACGGGGGCAGTCGCCAGGTCCAGGTGGACGTGGCCCTCGTAGACGCCGGGGCGGACCGGGGTGAGGCGGAAGGGGACCTTGAGGCGTCGTCGGCCGGGAGTGAGGAGGAGGCTCGCGCGGTGGGGGCCCACCGGGAGGCGCAGACCGGGGTCGTAGGTCCGGATGGCGAGGTCGACCGAGGCGCCGGGGCCGCGGGTGAGCTCGGTGATCTCGTGGCGGAACTGGGCGCTCCGGAAGGGCCGGGTGTCCAGCTCCAGGTCGAGGACGTCCAGTTCGCGACGGGCCCAGGCGGAGGTGGGGAGGCCGGCGCCCCAGTACGTGTGGCCCTCCGCGTCCGGCGTCACCTGCCGCGGCGCCACCGCGCGGCCCAGTCCCCGTGCCGCCAGGCGGGCGTCGGCGAAGCGGTGTTCGCGGATCAGCTGGAGGACCACGCGTTCCATACGGGGCAGGCGGGCGTAGGCCGCGGGGGAGAGGGTCTCCAGGTAGGGGGTCGTGATGTCCGCGAAGGAGGACAGCCACTCCTCGTCGCGGTAGGGCAGGTCACCGGCGTACATCCGGAAGTCGTGCTTGAGGAACTTGTAGTCCTTGTCCTCGCGCAGTCCGCCGTGTCCGCTCTCGACGAGGAAGTCGTCGATGAGGCGCTGGACGTGGACGCGGTCGCGGACGTTGTCCAGCTTGTGGCGCTGGTTGGAGATCGATGCCGCGTCCGTGGCCGCGTACGGTGCGATGTACCAGCGGTACACCGGCTCCGGGACGATGGTGAACTCCTTGGCCAGACAGTACGCCTGTGCGGAGAACAGCTGGTCCTCGTAGTGGATGCCCTCGGGAAACCGCAGGTCGTAGCGGTCCAGGAAGGCACGGGCGTACATCTTGCTCGTCGACAGGTGCTCGAAGAGCAGACGGGGTTCGGACTCGATGCCGATCACCGTGCGGCGCTCGGCGACCAGGTGCGGCATCCACTTCGTACGGCGCCCGCTGTCCTCCCGGACCCGCACGACCGCACCCATCGCGAAGTCGATCTCCCGCTCGCGGTGGGCCGACAGGAGCAACTCGACGGCGTTGTCCGTGAGTTCGTCGTCGCTGTCCAGGAACATCACGTACGGCGCCCGGGCGATCTCCAGGGCGCGGTTGCGCGGGGCGCTGCAACCGCCGCTGTTCCGCGGGAGCCGCAGGTGGCGGATGCGCGGGTCCTGGGACGCCAGGTGCCGGGCCACGTCCGGGGTTTCGTCCGTCGAGTGGTCGTCGCTGATGATGATCTCGATGTCGGCGTGGGTCTGCCGGCGTACCGACTCCACGGCCCTGGGCAGACGCGCCGCGTCGTTGTAGACGATGACGGTCACGGTGACGTCGGGGGTCGGTTCCGGGGGCACGTCCGGGTTCACAGGGCCTCCTCCGGGCTCGGTGCGGGTGTGCGTTCCTCCAGCGGGGTCACCGGCGGCAGCGCGTCCTCGCTCTCGCCCAGGAACACCCGGCGTACGACCCGTTCGGCGGCGCGGCCGTCGTCGTACTCGCAGAAGCGGCGGCGGAAGGCGGCCCGCGCCTTCGTCGCGCCCTCGTCGCGCCAGGCCGTGGTGGTGAGGATCTCGGTGAGTTCCCGCTGGGTGCGGGCCACTTGGCCGGGGGGCTCGGCGATCAGGTCGAAGTAGACGCCGCGGGTGGAGCGGTACGTCTCCCAGTCGTCGGCGAAGACCACGATCGGGCGGTCGAGGTTGGCGTAGTCGAACATGATGGACGAGTAGTCCGTGACCAGCGCGTCCGCCGCCAGGGAGAGGTCCTCGACGGGATCGTAGGCGGAGACGTCGATGACCCGGCCGCTGCGGCGCAGGGCGGTCAGGGGGGACGGCGTGCCGTCGTAGAAGTAGTGGCCGCGGACCAGGAGGACCGTGTCCTCGCCGAGTTGGTCGGCGAGGGTGGCGAGGTCGAGGCGGGGGGTCCAGCCGGCCTCGTAGTCGCGGTGGGTGGGGGCGTAGAGGATCGCGCGGCGGTTCGGGGGGATGCCCAGGCGGTCGCGGATCGTCCGGATGTCGGCCGCGGTGGCCGTGTAGTAGACGTCGTTGCGCGGATAGCCGTGGTCGAGGGAGACGAAGCGGGACGGGTACGCGCGCTCCCACATGCGGGTGGAGTGGCTGTTCGCGGAGACGCTGTAGTCCCACTTGTCGATACGGGCGAGCAACGCCTCGAAGTCCAGGCCCTTGGCCGCCGCCGGGAACTCCATCTGGTCGACGCCCATCCGCTTGAGCGGGGTGCCGTGATGGGTCTGGAGGTGGACGGCGTCCGGGCGTTTCACGATCGCGTTGGGGAAGTTGACGTTGTTGACCAGGTACTTGGCCGTGGCCAGCACCTCGCGGTAGCGGCGGGTGCCGGGCAGCACGTGGTCGGTGTGCGGGGGCAGGAGCGGCGCGTTCTCGGGGGTCACCACCCACACCGGGTGGACCTGCGGGGCGAGTTCGGTGAGCTTGGCCGCGATGGCTGCCGGGTTGCAGGCGACTCCGCGGTTCCAGTACGCCGCGAAGACGGCCAGGTTGGGGTCGACCGGGCGGGACAGGGCCTTGCGGTAGTGGCGGTCGCCGAGGGCGGCCGCCACCTGGCGTCTACGGTCTCGTACGGCCGACTTCGCGGCGCGGCGGGCCCGGTTGGCGGCCTGGAAGGCGCGGTACCTGGTGTAGGCGTCCTCTTCGAGGAGGGCCCGGCGGATGCCCTCGGGGCCGGCGGGGCGGCGGTACTCGGGAGGGCGCCGGCGGACGGCCGCCTCGGCGGCGCGACGGAAGAACTCCCTGGCCACCGGGTCCGGCATGGTCGTGCGGGCGAAGGTGCGCAGGCAGTCGCGGACCATGACGTCGTAGAGGACGGCGTGGACGGCGCGGGTCGTGGGGCCGGGGGAGCCTGTGGAGGTGGGGGCGGCGGGGTTCGTGGGGCCTGCCGATCCGGCGGTCGCGGCGGTGGAGGCGGCGGTGGCCCGGGACGCCGCGCGGGTCTGGGCGAGGGCGAGCAGTGCTTCGTAGCGGTCGACGAGGGAGTAGTGCTGCTCGGCGGTGACCGGCGGGAGGCTCTCGGGGCGCAGCTCGTGGTGTTCGTACGCCACTTGGTTCAGGGCGGCGATCCGGTCGGCACGAAGGAGGGTGGCGTAGGCGGCGTACGGCTCGTCGGGGGTGGTGAGTCCGGGTTCGTGCGCCTGCCAGAAGGAGGTGCGCAGCGCGCGGTTGCCCAGGAGGGGGGTGATGCGGAGCGCGCTGCGGGCGAGGTCGTCGAGGAGATGGGCGGCACGGCCCGCACGGGCCAGCCGGGGGCCGTCCGCGGAGGGGAGGCCGGAGGTCTCCCAGGTGGAGCGGACGTGGTCGAAGAGGAGCACGTCCACCTCGTCCGGCAGTTCCGCGGCCCGCTCGGCGACCATGCGGGGGCCGCCGACGGGCAGCGCGTCCTTGGCGTGCACGAAGTGCAGCCAGCGACCGGAGGCCCGGGCCGCCCCCGCCGACCGGGCCGCGGCGTCGTCCGTCCCGTCCGGCAGGGGCAGGACCAGCATCTCGGGGGCGTACGCCCGTGCCGTCTCCTGCGCCCAGGGGCCGACCGCGGCCACGATCACCTCGACGTCGGGGTGGGGGTGCGCGGCCAGGGAGACGAGGAGTCCGGTCAGCCGGTCCTGGGTGTTCGGTCCGTGGACGATGACGCTGAGCTCGGGCATCGCGGGGACTCCTTCACCTTCTTCATCGCGCCGGGCGCCCCCTGTCCGGCGCAGGACCCGACCTAGGACATAGTGACACTAATGGGATGAAAGGGTGACCCGCAGTTGGGCCTCACGAGGGAAGAGGGGCGGGGGCGGGCTTCGGTTGGGGCGTCGGCCGAGTCTCCGGTTGCGGCTTCGAGGTCGGCTTCGAGGTGGGTGCCTGGCTGGGCTTCGGGCTGGGCTTGGCCGACTTGTCGGCCTTGTCGCCCGTGAACGCCTCGTACTCCTTCAGGACCTCGTCCGTCGGCCCGTCCATGCGCAGCTCGCCGCGCTCCAGCCACAGGACGCGGTCGCAGGTGTCGCGGATCGACTTGTTGTTGTGGCTGACCAGGAACACCGTGCCCGCGTGCTTGCGCAGCTCGCGGATCCGCGCCTCCGAGCGCTTCTGGAACGAACGGTCACCCGTGGCCAGCGCCTCGTCGATCAGCAGCACGTCGTGGTCCTTGGCCGCGGCGATGGAGAAGCGCAGGCGGGCCGCCATGCCGGAGGAGTACGTACGCATGGGGAGGGTGATGAAGTCGCCCTTCTCGTTGATGCCGGAGAAGTCGACGATCTCCTGGTAGCGCTCCTTGACCTGCTCGCGGGACATGCCCATGGCGAGGCCGCCGAGGTGGACGTTGCGCTCCCCGGTGAGGTCGTTCATCAGGGCCGCGTTCACGCCGAGGAGGGAGGGCTGGCCGTCGGTGTAGATACGGCCGTTCTCGACCGGGAGCAGGCCGGCGACCGCCTTGAGCAGGGTCGACTTGCCCGAGCCGTTGGTGCCGATGAGGCCGATGGCCTCGCCCTTGTACGCGACGAACGACACTTTCCTGACCGCGTGCACCTTGCGCACGCCCGCCGCCCGCTCGGACTTCTCGCGGCGCAGGATGCGGTTGAGGGCGGCGGTGGCCGAGCCGCGGCCGGCACCCGTGCCGTTGACGCGGTAGACGATGTCGACACCGTCGGCGATGACGGTGGGGACCGGCCCGTGGGGGACCGGGGCATGTGCGGCCGCCCCGTTCGGGACAAGCCCTTGTGCGATCTTTGCGTTGTCAGCCACGGCCGTACGTCTCCTCAGCCTTCCAGAAGTAGATGAAGCCGACGATGCCGGCGAGCAGCGCCCAGCCCGTCGCGATCGCCCACACGTGCGGCGGGAGCTGGTCGCCGTGGAAGCTGTCGATGAGTGCGAAGCGCATCAGGTCGATGTAGATGGCGGCCGGGTTGGCCTGGAGGACCGAAGTCACCCAGGACGGCGTGTCCGTGTGCTTGGCCATCATGTGGCTGATGCTGAACATCACGCCCGACGCGTACATCCAGGTGCGCAGCACGAACGGCATCAGCTGGGCGATGTCCGGCGTCTTGGCGCCCATCCTGGCCATGATCATCGCGATGCCGGCGTTGAAGGTCGACTGCAGCACCAGCGCCGGGATCGTCAGCGCCCAGGAGAGGGTGACCGGCATGCCGAAGCAGAGCAGGATGACGACCAGGGCCGCCATCGAGAACAGCAGCTGCTGGAGCTGCTGGAGCGCGAAGGAGATCGGCAGCGCGGCCCGGGGGAAGTGCAGGGCGCGGACCAGGCCCAGGTTCCCGGAGATCGCGCGGGTGCCCGCCATGATCGAGCTCTGCGTGAACGTCCAGACGAACACGCCCGTCACCAGGAACGGGATGTAGTCCGGCACGCCTCGGCTGGTGCCCATCAGCTTGCCGAAGATGAAGTAGTACACCGCCGCGTTCAGCAACGGCGTCAGCACCTGCCAGACCTGGCCGAGCTTCGCCTGGCTGTACTGGGCCGTGAGCTTCGCCGTGGAGAACGCGCCGATGAAGTGGCGGCGCGCCCACAGCTCACGGACGTACTGGGGCAGGGAGGGGCGGGCGCCGCTGACCGACAGGCCGTGCCGGGCGGCGAGGGCCGCGAGGTCGGTTTCGGGGGGTGGGGCCGGGGTCGCGGCGGGCGGTGTGTGGAGGGCCTGGGTCACATCCGCTGCTTTCGCTCGGGGGAGTGGGGGTGCGGTGCGTCTGTGTCTGCGCGTGCGGCTGGGGTGCCGGTCGCCCGGCGTTTCCTTACTGGACTCTTCACGTTCTCTTACGTCGGGACGAGACCGTATCGTCGTAACGTGAGCGTAGGTCGTGGAGGCGTCGGGACGCAACCGTTTCGTCGTGACGTTGGCGACAGGGGGCGAGAGATGGGGGGCGTTGGGACGAACCCGTTCCGTCGTGACGTCGGCGCCCGCGGCGACCGCTCCCGCCGAACCGCTCCCGCCGAGCCGCTCCCGCCGAGCCGCTCCCGGAAGCAGCCGGCAGCCGGCAGCCGGTTGACGTAGGGACGGGCCCGTATCGTCGCAACGCCCTATGCTGGTCCGCATGACGACGAACGCCGACCAGCCCCAGACGCGTCCGCGCCGCCGGACCCCCGCCGGGGCGGCCGTACTGCGCGAGGACGTGACGGAGGCGATCCGGGCGGCCGTCTTCGAGGAGTTGGCGGCCGTCGGCTACGCGCGGATGTCGATAGAGGGCATCGCGCGTCGGGCGGGTGTCGGCAAGACCGCGGTCTACCGGCGTTGGCGTTCCAAGCTGCACCTCGTCCTCGACGTGGTGTCGGCGGTCGCGGTGATGGGGCTGCCCACGCCGAACACCGGCTCCCTGGAAGGTGACCTGCGGATGCTGTACGAGGTGACCTCGCGCGCCCTGCGGCACCCCGTCGTCTCGCAGATCATCCCCGACCTCCAGGCGGAGGCGGCCCGCAACCCCGAGATCGCCGAGGCGCTGCAGAAGGCGCTGGAGCAGGGGCAGGAGGGGGTCGCCAGCAAGATCCTGGTCGGGGCGGAGCAGCGCGGCGAGGTGCGGGTGGGCCTCGACGACGAGCTGGCTCTCGACCTGATCTCGGGCCCCCTGTACTGGCGGATGGTCGTGGCCCGCAGCCCGAAGCTGCCCAAGGGGTATCTGGACGCCCTGGCCCGGTCCACCACGCAGGCGCTCAAGGCGCTGTGAGCGGCTCAGGCGCTGTAAGTGGCCCAGGGCAGTGTGAGTAGGCTGCGCGCAGCGACCGCCGGTCGGTCGAGGTGCGGCGTCACCGCGGTCGTACGGTGACCGGAGTAGAGGCGGAACTGCCGTGAGAGTCGTGATCGCTGAGGACAACGCCCTGCTGCGCGAGGGCCTCGTCCTCCTCCTGACGTCGGCCGGCCACGAGGTGGCGGCCGTCGCCGGCACGGGCCCCGAGGTCCTGCCCGCGCTCCTCGAACACCGCCCCGACGCCGCCGTGCTCGACGTACGGATGCCGCCGAGCTTCCGCGACGAGGGGCTGCGCGCCGCCCTCGCCGCGCGCAAGGAGATCCCCGGCCTGCCGGTCCTGGTGCTCTCCCAGTACGTCGAGGAGTCCTACGCCGCCGAGCTGCTCGCCGGCGGTGCGAGCGGCCTCGGCTACCTGCTGAAGGACCGGGTCGGCCGGGTGGACGAGTTCCTCGACGCGCTGGAGCGGGTCGCCGCCGGCGGCACCGCCCTCGACCCCGAGGTCGTCACCGAACTGCTGACCCGCCGCCGCGACTCCCCGCTCGACTCCCTCACTCCACGCGAGCGCGAGGTACTGGCGCTCATGGCCGAGGGCCACGACAACGCGACCATCGCCACGACCCTCGTGGTCACGGAACGCGCGGTCCACAAGCACATCGGCAACGTGTTCCTCAAGCTGGGGCTGCCGCAGAGCGACAGCGGGCATCGGAGGGTGCTGGCCGTGCTGACGTATCTGAACAACTCGTAGGCGGAATCCGGGGGTTGCTCCGTCGCGCAGGCCACGGACCAGATCCCCGGGCCCGCGCGCTCGCCCGGACCCCGTCCGCGGGACGCTCAGCTCCGCGCCGCCCCCGGATGCTCCCGCACCCACCCCTCCCAGGCCGAGGCGATCATGTCCTGGACGTCGTGCTTGGCCTTCCAGCCCAGCTCGGTCGCGATGCGGTCGGCGGAGGCGACGACGCGGGCCGGGTCGCCGGGGCGGCGCGGGGTGACGGTCGGGGGGCGGTCGTAGCCGGTGACGGCGTTGACGAGGTCGATCATCTCGCGGACCGAAACGCCTTCGCCGCGGCCGATGTTGAGGGTGAGGGAGTGGCCGGGGGAGGACCGCAGGGCGCGGGCCGCGGCCACATGGGCCTCAGCCAGGTCGACGACGTGGATGTAGTCGCGGACGCAGGTGCCGTCGGGGGTCGGGTAGTCGTCGCCGAAGATGCGCGGCGGCGCGTTCTCCGTGAGCTTCTCGAAGACCATGGGGACGAGGTTGAAGACGCCGGTGTCGGCGAGTTCCGGGGCCGCCGCGCCCGCCACGTTGAAGTAGCGGAGTGATGCCGTCGCCAGGCCCGTCGCGCGGCCCGTCGCCCGGACCAGCCACTCGCCGGCCAGCTTGGTCTCGCCGTACGGCGACATCGGTACGCACGGCGTCTCCTCCGTCACCAGGTCGACGTCCGGCATGCCGTACACCGCCGCCGAGGAGGAGAAGACGAAGGACGGTACGTCCGCCGCGGTCACGGCCTCCAGCAGGACACGCAGGCCCTCGACGTTCTCCCGGTAGTAGTGCAGGGGGAGGTCGACCGACTCGCCGACCTGCTTCTTCGCCGCCAGGTGGACCACGCCGGTCACCTCGTGGTCGGCCAGGGCGCGGGCGACGCGCTCGCCGTCCAGGGTCGAGCCCACGACCAGCGGGACACCGTCGGGCACCCGGTCGGCGATGCCGGTGGACAGGTCGTCGTACACGACGGCGTGCTCGCCCGCCTCGGTCATCGCCCGTACGACGTGCGCTCCGATGTAGCCGGCGCCGCCGGTGATCAGCCAGGTCATGTGCGGCCGTCCCCTCGTCAGTGGGCCTGTGGTCAGTGACAGTGAAGCAGGCGGCGGAGTCTGCTGCGGACAACCGACATGACTCCCCGTAAGCCCGGCGCCACGCGTAGTGCCAGCGCGCCGGAGTGCGTGGTGTACGGCTGCACGAGCACGAGGGAGCAGCGGGCGCCGACCGCGGCTCGCCGGCGCAGCAGACCGGCGCCCGGGACCGCGTGCGCCGTCACCTCGCGGTACGCGCCGCCCCGGAAGCGCACCCGGAGCCGCAGATCCCATGTGCCCGCCCCGAACTCCGCCCACCCGACCGTCACCTCGGCCGGACGGGCGCCACCCCCGTCAGCCGACGGAGGTCCGAGCGCCACCCCCGTTCCGGGCCCCGCCGCCACGCCCGTCTCCCGGCACCGCCACTCCACCTCCAGCGCCTCCGGCCTCGCCTGCGCCACTCTGCCGTACAGCTCGTGCAGGCGCAGCCGGAGGAGGGCGGTACGCGCGCGTGGGCGCAGTTCCGCGTCGACGGCCAGGGGGAGGAGGCGGACGGGGCGGGTCAGCAGCGGCTCCAGGGTGACCTCGGACAGCTCGGCCGACCAGATCGGGGTGCCGTCGGGGGAGCGGGCGTACGGAGGGAGGAGGCGGGCCGGGCGGGAGGCCAGGTCCCTCAGGCGGGGCAGGTCGCGGGGCTCGGGGGAGGCCAGGACGACGCGGCCGATGAGGCGGCCGGGTGCGGTGGGGTTGTGGTCCCAGTCGGACGCGTCGTACTCCGCGAGATACGCCCGTGTGTGCACCCACCACGCCTGCTGGTAGGACGCGTCGTGCAACTCCAGCTCGCGGGCGTATATGCGCAGTTCGTGGTCGAGGAACTTGGCGCGGGCCGCCCGCGCGAGCTCCTTCTGCCCGGCGGCGAGCAGGATCTCGTACGCCAGTCGGCTCGCCTCCGTGCGTGCCTGCCAGTTGGCGATGCCGGCGCGGTCGAGGGAGATCGACAGCCGGTCGGCCGAGCGGCGCACGTGCCAGACGTAGACCCGGTCGGGGACGAGGGCGACGCGCGGCCGGGCGGCGAGCACGCGCGCGGTGAAGACGAAGTCCTCGTAGGGGAAGCGCCCTTCGGGGAAGCGGATGCCGTGTTCGCGCAGGAAGTCCGTGCGGTAGAGCTTGTTCACGCAGAGCGTGTCGTGGACCAGGCGAGGGCGCTGAGCGGGGTGTTCGAGCACGGCGGGTGCGGTGTAGAGGGACGCCTGCCAGGGCACCTCGCGCCGGCCCGGCAGTTCCCGCCGTACACACAGACCGCCCGCCACCTCGGCGTCCGCCCCCGTCGCCGCCGCGAGCAGCGCGTCGGCCGCGCCCGGCGGAAGCACGTCGTCGCTGTCCAGGAACATCACATACGGCGCGGTCACCCGGTCGAGCCCGGTGTTGCGCGGGCTGCCGCAGCCGCCGCTGTTGACCCGGCGCCGGACCACCTTCAGGCGCGGTTCGCCCGCGGCGAGGCGGGCGAGCAGGTCCACGCTGTCGTCCGTCGAGCAGTCGTCGACGGCGACGACCTCGCGCACGACGGGGCCCTGCGCCAGTGCGGAGCGGACGGCGGTCGTCACATGTGCGGCGTCGTTGTAGCCGATGACGATGACGCCGACCTGCGGTTCGCACTCGGTGCGGGGGGCGCGGGGGTGGATGGGGTGCATGGGTCCACGGTCCGGAATCGAGGGAACGGTGGGTTTCGCCCGTCGGGTGGGACTCGGGGCCCGAGCCGGAAGACGGCCTGAATCGGGACCCGGTTCACTCATGGGCGGCGGATTTCGGGGCGGGCGGGCTGTGCGGCGACGGTGGTTCGACACGGTGGAGGGGAAGCCGGGTGAATGCTCTATTGAGCTTGATACACCACAAATAGCCGTTAAGTGGCAGTCAATAGCACAAATCACCCACACGGTGAACCGGGAGCGTGAACCCCGAAGGAGCGGGCCGCCGGCGCGGCGCGACTACGCGCCCAGCCCGGGGGCCTCCTCCACCGCCGCCGCGTCCAGCGCCTCGGTGAGCTGGTCCAGCCGGGCCCGCAGCTCGCGGATCTCGTCCACGTCGAAGCCCGTCGCCGTGGCGATCCGGCGCGGCACCTGGAGGGCGCGTTCGCGCAACGCGGTGCCCTCCTCCGTCAGCCGGACCTCCACCGAGCGCTCGTCGCGGACGCTGCGCTCCCGGCGTACCAGGCCCGCCGCCTCCAGTCGCTTGAGCAGCGGAGACAGGGTGCCCGAGTCGAGGCGTAGGTGCTCGCCCAGCTTCTTCACGGGCAGGTCGCCGTGCTCCCACAGCACCAGCATCACCAGGTACTGCGGGTAGGTGAGTCCCAGGTCCTTCAGGACCACGCGGTAGACGCCGCCGAAGGCACGCGAGGCGGCGTTCAGGGAGAAGCAGATCTGCTGGTCGAGGCGGAGCCAGTCGGCCGTGGGCGTGGTCGTCATGCCTCCAGGGTAGCTCGTGTCCGTCATTTAGTTGTGCGCAATTGAATTGTGTGCTCTACTTGAGGTCGTCCGGCGGCCGCCAACGGAGCCGCCGGAACGTGACTTGAGAGGGATGGTTCCCATGGACGCGCTCTACACCGCTGTCGCCACCGCCACCCACGGCCGCGAGGGTCGCGCCGTCACCAACGACGGCAAGATCGACCTCGCGCTGGCCATGCCGGTGGAGCTCGGCGGCAACGGGCAGGGCACCAACCCGGAGCAGCTGTTCGCCGCCGGGTACGCCGCCTGCTTCGGCAGCGCCCTCGGCCTCGTCGGCCGTGCGGCCAAGGTCGACGTCTCCGACGCCGCCGTGACCGCCGAGGTCGGCATAGGCAAGCAGGGCGAGGGCTTCGGCCTGAAGGTGACGCTGCGCGTGGAGCTGCCCGACACCCTCGACGAGGCGACCGGCCGCAAGCTGGTCGAGCAGGCCCACCAGGTCTGCCCCTACTCCAACGCCACCCGCGGCAACATCGAGGTCGACCTCGTCATCGAGTAACCACCACGGAGCACCCCGCTCCGAACCGGCCGGTCACCCGATCCGCGCCAGCACCTCCCCCGTCTCCCTGCTCCACGCCACCACCACCGCCTCCTCCGGCACCCGCTTCCACCGCGTCAGCAACAGCCAGTGCGCGTGATAGCGCCGGGCGACGGCCGTGCGTCCGGCGCGGGTCGAGGCGGGGGAGAGGTAGGAGCGGACCTCGGCGAGCCGGCGCTCCCGTTCGTGCTCGTCCAGGGCGGGGTCGGGCCAGATCGGCGCGGCGAGGTTCGGCCCGTACCCGGGGATGGAGCGGGGCGCGAAGTGCCCGTCGGAGATGATCACCTCGCCCTTCCCGACATGCCGTGCCACCCACGCGTACGACGGCCAGTACGACGGCTGCTCCAGCCCGATCGGGTCCAGGACGCGCGGCACGACCGCCCCGCCCTGCACGGTGAGCAGCCCGA
The DNA here is from genome assembly GCF_042800355.1 of Streptomyces sp. NPDC057623. NCBI lineage: Bacteria > Bacillati > Actinomycetota > Actinomycetes > Kitasatosporales > Streptomycetaceae > Streptomyces > Streptomyces sp. NPDC057623. Next base: position 76,309 of record NZ_JBHVGZ010000027.1, on the reverse strand, counting down.
CGCAGGCCCCGACGAGCGCGGCCCCGCCCAGCACCCGGCGCGCCCGCGCCCATGGCCGGGGCGCCGCCAGCTCCACCGCTGACGCGAACTGCAACGGCACGAGCGTGAGCCCGAGGATCCTGCCGTAGGTGTAGTGGCCGCTGACCCAGCCGTACGCCACGACCAGGCAGTCGAGGGCGAAGAGCAGCACCAGCGGATCCCGCCAGGAGCCCCGCCGCCACCTCAGCCACAGCGCCGGCAGCCCCAGCAGCGCCAGCCAGAACTGCCCGCCGAGGTGCTCGTACAGCTGCCGGTGAATCCCGTCCACGCTGTCGTCCCCGGCCAGCGCGAACACATCGAAGTACGGCCAGCATCCGGCGACCAGCACCGCCGTCCCCGCCGTCGCCCCCCACCGCACCACCACGGCGCCCCGCGATCCACCCCGCGACGCACGCCCCCATCCGCGCTGCCACCCCGCGACGAACGCCACCGCCCCCAGCACCGCCGCCACCGCGGTGATCGGATGGATCAGCAGGATCAGTCCGTACAGCGCCCCGAGCCCCGCGTACCCGGCGAGTCCCGGCAGTCCGCTCGGCCCGACGTACCGGACCGCTCCTCGTTCCTGCCCCTGCCCCCGGGCCCGCGCCCCCGTCAGCGCCCACGCCCAGAAGGTGAGCCCGATGGCGAACGCCGAGGGATAGCCGAGATTCCCCGTCATCGACATCAGGCTCAGGTATCCGCTCCACCAGGCCCGCTCGGTCCCCCACAGCAGCGTCATCGCGCCGACCGCCAGCACCGGCGCCCACGGCCTCGGCGTCAGCACCCGCACGAAGCGGCCGATGCCGGTCAGCAGCACGAGCAGGTTCAGCGGACCGGCCAGCCGCACCATCTCCCAGCCGCCCAGCCCCGTCAGCCGGGCGAGCGCACCCTGCGCGACCGCGTACGGCGAGTAGTACGGGCTGCCCGCGCCCGGCAGATCGGCCATCGGGTGACGCGGGTGGAGCAGGTTCGCCTTCAGGCGTTCCACCACCGCCGCGTGCTGGCCCGCATCGCAGCACAGCGGCACGGCCCAGTACGCCAGCAACATCACCAGGAAGAACAGAAAGCCGAAGGCCTGGTACGGCGTCGGGCGCCAACTGCCGCCGCCACGCAGGGCACTCGCGCCGCGCACGGTCCCCCGGACGAGGACACCGGCAGCGGCGCCCACGGTACGGGTCGGGGAGGTTGTGTGGGTTTGAGGCATTTGCCGTATGTTCCCGGCCGGACGGGCCGGGGCAACGCCTTCGCCTCACATCACCTCATCGAGTGAGCCCGCGGTGCCGCGGGAGCCGGCACCCTCTCCCGCCCGCCCGGCCGCTCCGTCATCCGCTCACCCAGCAGCAGCGTCCGGACGACCCGCTCCGCGGCCAGCCCGTCGTCGAACTCGCAGAACCGTTCCCGGAAACCGGCCCGCAACCGCGCCGACTCCCCGTCCCGCCACGTCCCGGACGCGAACAGCCACGCCAACTCCCGGTACGAGCGCGACACATGGCCCGGCGCGTCGGCCGTGATGTCGAAGTAGGCACCCCGGCTCGCCGCGTACGCCCCCCAGTCGTCGGCATGGATCACGACCGGCCGGTCCAGGTTGGCGTAGTCGAACATCAGGGCGGAGTAGTCGGTGACCAGGACGTCGGCGGCGAGCAGCACGTCCTCCACACGCGGCTCGTCCGTCGCGTCGATCAGCACGCCCCGCCGGTGCAGATCGGCCAGGCCCATCCCCCGTGCCGTACCGGTCGCCAGCGACGGATGCAGACGGACGACGAGCGTGTGACCCGCGCCCAGGTCCTGGGCGAACCGGGCGAGATCGATCCGGTCGACATGGCCGCCCCGGCGGTACTCGCGACGCGTCGGCGCGTACAGCACGACGGTCTGCCCGGCGGGGACGCCGAGCCGCGCACGGGCGGCCTCCGTGGCCGCCGCGTCCGCGTTGACCAGCACGTCGTTGCGCGGGCTCCCGGTCCTGAGTGACGTGAAGTGACACGGATACGCCCGCTCCCACACCAGCTCCGAATGCCGGTTGGCCACCAGGCTGTAGTCCCAGCGGTCGGCCCGCCACAGCATCTTCGGCACGTCGAAACCGTGCCGGGCGCCGGGCTTGGTCAGCAGGTCGGCCGCCATGTACTTGAGCGGGGTGCCCTGGTGGGTCTGGACGTGGACGCTACCGGGGCGCTTGGCCAGGGTGCCGGGCCAGTTGACGTTGTTCACCCAGTACGTCGCCCGCGCCATGACCTCGTGGTAGCGCCGCGAGCCCGGCGTCACGAAGTCGATGCCGGACGGCAGCGTGTCCACCGAGTCCTCCCGGACCACCCACACGCCCTCGATGTGCGGGGCGATCTCACGGGCCTTGGCGTGGATCGCCGCCGGATCACCCAGCAACCCGCGATGCGAGAACGCCGAGTAGACGGCCAGATGCGGATCGAGCGGAAGCCTCGACCGGGCCCCGTACCAGGCCCGCTGAGCCCGCTGCGACGCCGCCCGCGTCACGCGCCGCCTGCCGTTCCCCGCCACCCTGCGCACCTCCCGCAGACCGCGTGCCACGGCGAACGCCGGGTAGGACGCCGTCGCCAGCAGCCGCGTCTCCTGGCCGCGTCGGCCGTCGGGCGGGGTGAAGCCCTCCGGGACGTGGCGGGCGTGGAAGGAGCGGATCTCGCGGTAGAAGTCCGGCCGGTCCGCGGGCCTGACCCGGTCCTCGCGGGCGAGCACGAACAGCATGTGGTCCAGGGCCCGTTCGAACAGCGGGGCGCGCGCCCACGCCAGGTCCGGGCGCGCTTCGAGGAACGCGAACAGGCCCTCGTACTGCGGGAAGATGTCGAAGTGCCGCCGCCCCGGCGTCCTGGTGATCGCGCCCTGCCGGCGCTGCCGGTACTCGACCCCGATCCGCTCCAGACAGGCGACGCGGTCGGCCAGCACCATCGAGCGGTAGGTGACGGGCGCGTCCTCGTACAGGCCCGGCGCGTACCGCAGTTCGTGCTTCAGGAAGAAGTCACGCCGGTACGCCTTGTTCCAGGCGACCAGGAACAGATGCAGATACTCCGGGTTCTCACGGACGGCGAAGGTGTCCGTGCCGGCCGCGGCCAGCAGGTCCGCCGCCGTGCTGCGGCCGCCGCGCCCCCACCAGTGGGTGCGCACGTGGTCGAAGACCAGGATGTCCGGGTCGTCGCTCGCCTCCAGACGCGCGGCCACGGCGGCCAGCAGCCCCGGCGTGTAGTGGTCGTCGCTGTCGAGGAACAGGACGTAGTCGCCGCTCGCCTCCGCCAGACCGGCGTTGCGGGCCCCGCCGAGGCCGACGTTCCGCGGCAGGTGCAGCACGCGCACGCGTGCGTCGCGCTCGGCGTAGCCGTCCAGGATCGCGGGGCAGCCGTCGGGGGAGCGGTCGTCGACGGCGATCACCTCGAAGTCGGCGTACGACTGCCCGAGCACCGAGTCCAGGCACTCCCGCAGGAAGCCCTGCACCTTGAAGACGGGGACGATGATGCTGAAGCGGGGCACGTCAGTTCCTCACGAGGGTCGTCGCGGCGGGGGCGGGGAGGCGCTCGGCGAGGGGGATCACCGGCGGGATCGCCTCGGGCGGCTCGCCCAGCAGCACCCGGCGTACGACGCGCTCGGCGGCCTGCCCGTCGTCGAACTGGCAGAAGCGCTCCCGGAACGCGGCCCGCAGCGCCGTGGCCTCCTCGTCCGCCCACGAGCCGTCGCGGAAGACGGCCGCCAGCTCCTCCGGCGTACGCGCCACCCTCCCCGGAGCGGCCTCCAGCAGGTCGAAGTAGACGCCCCGCAGCTCCCGGTAGACCTCCCAGTCGTCCGCGTACACGACGATCGGCCGGTCCAGGTTGGCGTAGTCGAACATGATGGACGAGTAGTCGGTGATCAGCGCGTCGGCGGCCAGGCACACGTCCTCGGACGAGCGGTGCCCGGTGACGTCGATGATCCGGCCGCTGCCCCGCGCGGCGCCCCGGTCGTAGAAGTAGTGGGCGCGCAGCAGCACGACGTACTCGTCGCCGATCTCCTCGCACAGCGCGTCGAGGTCGAGGCTCGTCTCGAAGCCGGTGGTGTGGTCGCGGTGGGTCGGCGCGTAGAGCAGGGCCTTCCTGCCCTCGGGGACGCCGAGTTCGCGGCGGACGCGGGCGACGTCCGCGGCGGTCGCCGTGTAGTAGGCGTCGTTGCGCGGATAGCCGTATTCGAGGGTCTCGTGCGCGGCGGGGAACGCGCTCTCCCACATCTGGGTGGAGTGCCGGTTGGAGGTGAGGTTGTAGTCCCAGCGGTCCACGCGGGCCAGCAGCCTGGCGAAGCTGCCGGTCGCCGCCGCCACCACGGGGTACGTCGCCTGGTCGGCGCCCATCTTCTTCAGCGGCGTGCCGTGCTGCGTCGACAGATGGACGCTGCCCGCGCGCTTGACCACGGCGTCCGCGAAGTTGGCGTTGTTGATCAGGTACTTCGCGCGGGCGAGCACGTCCCAGTACTCCCGGCTGCCGATGACCGCGTACTCCACGTCCTTCGGCACACTGTCCACCGCGTCCGGCTCGACCAGGAACACCGAGCGCAGGTGCGGGGCGAGCTCCCGTGCCTTGGCATGGATCGCGGCCGGGTTGCAGGCATAGCCGCGGCCCCAGTACGCGCAGTACACGGCGAGGTTCCGGTCCAGCCGGCGGCGCAACTGCCACCGGTAGCGCAGCCGCGTGCCCAGCCCACTCGGACGCGCGATCCCCGAAGCGGCGCTCGCCACCGCCTGGTTGGCGCCGCGCAGCGCCCTGAACGCCGCGTACGCCCCGCTCGCCAGCAACCGGTGCTGCACACCGAGACTGCCGCCCGGCACCCGGACCCCGGCGGGCCGGTGCCGCCGGTAGAGCTCACTCGCCCGCCGGAAGAAGGCACGGCGCCGACGCGGCAGCCGCCGGGGGTGGGCCGCCGTCTTCAGTACGGCGGCGAAGAGCTGCTCGAACAACGGCCCGAGCCGTGCCGCTCCCAGCCCCTGCTCGGCGGCCCGCGCGAGCACCAGCTCGGCCTGGTCGAGCAGCTCGAAGTGGTGCTCCCCGGGGAGGTTCAGCCGGTTGCCCTGCCGCCGCAGCAGATGCCGTACGACGACCTGGCGCAGCACCGCCATGCGCTCGGTGCGCAGCACGACCAGGCCACCGAAGCCGATGTCGGTGAAGTGCCCCTCAGGGAAGGCGAGCCCCTGATCGATGAGGAAGGACCGCCGGTAGGCCGCACTCCACGCCGGGAGCTGGACGCCCGTCACCTCGGGGGCCTCGCCCGGCGCGAAGACCCCGCCCGGTGCCCGCGCCAGCAGCGGCGCGGCCGGCTGGGTCGGTTCGCCCGCCCACCACGGGGTCCGCTCGTGCCCGAAGTACAGGACGTCCACGTCGCCGGTCTCGCGCAGCCGGGCGTCCAGCGCCGCCAGCGCACCCGGTACCAGCACATCGTCGCCGTCCAGGAACAGCAGCCAGTCGCCCAGCGCCGCCCGCGACCCGGTGTTGCGCGCCCCCGCGAGACCCGCCGTCGGCGGCGAGTGCACGGGCGCCACCCGGCAGTCCCGCTCGGCGTACCCGACGGCCACGTCCGCCGCCGGGGAGTCCGGGCCGTCACAGACCGGAATCAGCTCGAAGTCGCCGAAGGACTGCCCGAGGACCGAGTCCAGCGCCTGGGACAGCCGACCCGCGACCCCATGGGACGGAACGATGATGCTGAAGCGGGGCATACTGCTCTTTCTGTCGAGTGCGGCGCCCCGAAGGGGCGCGGGTTCATGACGGTGCTGCCAGCGGAGCGCTGTGCGGGGCGTGCGGGTGCGACGCGGCGGGGGACGGGACGGGATGGCGCCGGTCCAGCGGCACCGCGGGCCGCAGGCCGGTCTCGCCCAGCACCACATGGCGTACGACCCGCTCGGCGGCGAGCCCGTCGTCGTGCGGGCAGAAGCGCTCGCGGAACGCCGACCTCAGCTGGACGGAGCGCGAGCCCCGCCAGTGCCCGGTGGCGAAGATGTCGATCAGCTCGTCCTCGCTGCGCGCCACCGCGCCCGGCGGGAAGGACCGCAGGTCGAAGTAGGTGCCACGGGCCGCCTCGTACGCCTCCGCGTCGTCGCTGTGGATGACGATCGGCCGGTCGAGGTTGGCGTAGTCGAACATGAGGGACGAGTAGTCCGTGACCAGGGCGTCCGAGGCGAGGCACAGCGCCTCGACACCGGGGTGGTCGGAGACGTCGATGAGCCGGCCGGGCTGGGGGGCGTCGACGAGGGGGCCGCCGTGACGGTGCGGGGCACGCGCCAGGACGACGTAACCGGGGCCCAGACGGCGCAGGACGTGGGGCAGGTCGAGGGCGGTGCGCTGGGTGCGGCGGTAGTCGCGGTGGGTGGGGGCGTAGAGGATCACGACCGCGCCCTCGGGAATGCCGAGCCGCTCGCGGATCCGGGCCACGTCCGCCGACGTCGCTTGCAGGAAGACGTCGTTGCGCGGGCTGCCGTATTCGAGGGTCCGGTACGCGCCCGGGTACACGCGCTCCCAGGTCAGGGTGGAGTGCCGGTTGGCGGACAGGACGTAGTCCCACTTGTCGACGTTGTCGAGGAGCTCGTCGACGTCCGTGTCGCCGGCTGCCGCCGGGCGTTCGCGCAGGTCCAGGCCCATGTGCTTGAGCGGGGTGCCCCGGTGGGTCTGCACGAAGACCTGGTCGGGGCGCTTGACCAGACGGCGGTCGAAGCCGGCGTTGTGGACGAGGTACTTGGAGCGGGCGAGCGCCGTCCAGTAGGCGGCGCTGTCGGGGCGCAGCCGACGGGTGCCGGCGGGCACGAAGTGGTGCTGCTCGGCTTCCGCGACCCAGGCCGTGCGGATGTGCGGGGCGTGCGTGCGGAACGCCTGCTCCAGGGCGCCCGGACTGCAGCCCTGGCCACGCACTCCGTCGGCGGCGAAGACGGCCCGGTCGGCACGCAGGGGGAGGCTGCGCTGGACCCGGTAATGGAGGCGCAGGGCGGCGGAACGGAGGCCCTTCAGCAGCCGGTCCCCGACCTTCGCGGTCCGGCGGGCCAGCGCGAACGTCAGCTGCAGGGCGCGGTACGTGCGGTGCAGGCCCAGGCGGATCAGGGTGTGGTGGGCGCGGCTGCGTGCGGGGACGGTGGCGCCGGGGGAGCGGTAGCGGCGGTACTGGGTGCGGGCCCGCCGCAGGAACGCGGCGCGGCTGCGGCGCGGGAGGCGGTCACGGCGGGCGAACACCACCACCAGGTGGTCGACCATCCGGCGGAACAACACCGGGCGCCACCGGGCGAGTTCGGGGTTGTCGTCCACGTACGCGAAGACCCGGTCGTACTGCTCGAAGATGTCGAAGTGCCTGGGGCTGACCGTGCCGAGGATCGCGCCGCGGCGCCGCTGCCGGTAGTGCACGCACACCCGGTCCAGGGTCGCGATCGACTCCGCCGTCATCAGCACCGGATACGTCCAGGGCGTGTCCTCGTAGTAGCCGGGCGGGAAGGCGAAGCCCTCCTCCGCGACGAACTCCCGGCGGTACGCCTTGTTCCAGGCGACCATCAGCAGCCGCAGCAGGCCCGGCCGGTCCGCCAGCCGGAAGGGCGCCGGGCCCTCCTCGGTGAGCAGGGTCGCGACCTGGTTGCGGATCGTCTCGCCGGTCCAGAAGGTCCGCGCGTAGTCGTAGACCAGGACGTCCGGCTCGCCGGTCTCCTTCAGCCGGTCGGCGATCGCGTGCAGGGCGTCGGGAGTGAGGGTGTCGTCGCCGTCCAGGAAGATCAGGTAGTCGCCGGTGGCCTGAGCGACACCGGCGTTGCGCGCGGGCCCCAGCCCCTGGTTCCCGGTGAGGTGCACGGGACGTACGCGCTGGTCCCGGGCCGCGAACTCGTCGATGATCGCGCCGCACGCGTCCGGCGAGCAGTCGTCGACGGCGATCAGTTCGAGATCGGGATACGACTGTGAGAGCACCGATTCCAGGCACTCGTGCAGGTACGCCTGAACCTTGTACGCGGGGACGATGACACTGAACCTGGGCAAGGGACATCCACTTGGTCGACCGGGACGGCAGGCGGCGACAGCGCCTTGCCCGGCAACGGCCAATGGAGTGACTTGGTTACGGCGAGGTACGGCATACGGGGGATCATGAAGGAAGGGCGAAGGGGCGGACCGTTCCCGGCCCGCCCCCTCAAGTTCCCTGCCTTTTCGGCTACTTGACCGCGCCCGCCATCACACCGGACACGAACTGCCGCTGGAACGCGAAGAACACGACCAGCGGGATCACCATGGAGATGAACGCCCCGGGTGCCAGGACGTCGACGTTGTTGCCGAACTGCCGTACCTGGGTCTGGAGCGCGACCGTGATGGGCTGGCTCCCCGAGTCCGTGAAGATCAGCGCCACCAGCATGTCGTTCCACACCCACAGGAACTGGAAGATGCCGAGCGCGGCGATCGCCGGACCGCCGAGCGGCATCACGACACGGAAGAACAGGCGCAGTTCACCGGCGCCGTCCAGCCGGGCCGCCTCCAGCAGCTCCCGTGGGATCTCGGCGAAGAAGTTCCGCAGCAGGAACACCGCGAACGGCAGCCCGAAGCCGACGTGGAAGAGGATCACGCCGATCAGGGAGCCGAAGATGCCGATGCCGCCGAACAGTTCGGCGATCGGGATCAGCGCCACCTGCACCGGCACCACCAGCAGGCCGACCACGCCCAGGAACCACCAGTCGCGGCCCGGGAACTCCATCCACGCGAACGCGTAGCCCGCGAGCGAGCCGATGACGACGACCAGGACCGTCGCCGGGACCGTGATCAGCACGGTGTTGAGGACCGAGTCGGTGATGTCGGGATTGCTCAGGAGCTTGTCGTAGCTCTCGAAGGTGAGTTGGGAGGGCTTGCTGAAGACCTCCCACCAGCCGCTGGCGGTCATCTCCTCCGGCGGCCGCAGCGACGACAGCAGCAGACCGATCGTCGGAACCAGCCAGAACAGGCCCACGACGATGAGGAACACCCGCACCAGTCCGCCGCTGACGAAGGCGGCGAGCCGGGCACCGAGGGACTGCTCGCCCCTGGCGGTCGTGAGCGGCTCGGGCGCCCCTTTGGTGAGCCCGCCGGCGTCCGTACTCATCGCCGCACCTCCTGCCTGAGCCGACGGACGTTACTGCTCATTCCCGGGGGGTGACCCCCGGACCCCCAGCAGCCGGTCAGGTGCCCCTTCATCGCCGCCCCTCCCGCCTGAGCCTGCGAATGTTGAACCACATCACGGGAATCACCAGGAGCAGCAGGAACACCGCGATCGCGCTCGCGATGCCCGGCTGGTCCTCGGAGAAGCCCTTGCGGTACAGCTCCAGGGCGAGCACGTTCGCGTCGTCCTGGGAAGAGCCCGGGGCGATGATGAAGACCAGGTCGAAGACCTTCAGGACGTTGATCATCAGGGTGACGGTGACGACCGCGAGGACGGGCGCCAGCAGCGGCACCGTGACCCTGCGGAACACCTGCCACTCGTTGGCGCCGTCGACGCGGGCCGCCTCCAGCAGATCGCGCGGGATGCCCGCGAGCCCGGCCGCGATCAGCACCATCGCGAAACCGGCCCACATCCAGATGTACGAAGCGATGATGGACGGCGTGACGAGGGACGGGCCGAGCCAGTCCACGCCGTTGTACGGCTCCTTGAAGTTGTCCGGCGGCAGCCGCAGCCGCGCCCCGTCGGCGGCGGCCGGCAGCGTGAACGTGCCGTCGTCGGCCGCCTTCGCGCTGGCCACGACCTCGCCGTCCTTGACGGCCTCGATCTCCATCCCGGCATAGCCGAGCTCCGACGCGTCGACCCCGCCGAGCGTGCCGACGCCCTTGCCGCGCGTGAAGTCCTGCCAGGTGGTGCCGGTGATCCCGGACGGATCGGCCTTCGCCGGTACGGCCCTCCTGGCGTCGTCCGGCATCTGGTCGGGGGCGACGCCGACGAGGGGCAGCGAGACCGGGGTGCCGGCGCTGACGGTGGCCTTGGTGATGAAGCCGCCGCCCGGCGCCGCTTCGAGGGGCGACTCGCGGCCCGGGTGGGCCTTCGGGAACGCCGACGCCTGCGCGAAGGTGTCATGGACGCCCACCCACACCGCGTTCGCGACGCCCTTGTCCGGGTCCTGGTCGTAGACCAGCCGGAAGATGATGCCCGCCGCCAGCATCGAGATCGCCATCGGCATGAAGATGACCAGCTTGAACGCCGTGCCCCAGCGCACCCGCTCGGTCAGCACCGCGAAGACCAGACCGAGCGCGGTGGCGACCGTCGGGGCGAACACCACCCAGATGACGTTGTTCTTCAGGGCGGTGCGGATGCCGTCGTCGGTGAAGAGCGCCTCGTAGTTGTCGAACCCGGCGAAGCCGTCGCCGGACTGGTCGTAGAAGCTGCGGATGACCGAGTACCCGATCGGGTAGACCACGAGCGCGCCGAGCAGCACCAGGGCGGGCAGCAGGAAGAGCACTGCCACCGTTCTGCGGGTGCCGGTCACGCTCTTGCGCGACTTGGGTGCGGCAGGGGTCGGAGGGACCCCTGCCGCTTCCGTCGACGCCATGGCGTCAGTTTCCGTACGCCGCGGCCGCGTCGGCTTCCAGCTTCGCCTGCGTGCCCGCGATGTCCGTCGGGTTCTTCAGGAAGTCCTGGAGGGCCTTCCACTCGCCCTTGCCGGGCGTGCCGCCGAAGGCCTGCGGGGCCTGGTCGGACATGTCGAAGCGGAAGTCGTCACCGGAGTCGATGAGCGCCTTGGCGATCTTCTGCTGCACCTCGTTCGGATACGCCGAGTTGTCCACGTTCTTGTTGGGCGACAGGTAACCGCCGAGCTTCGCCTGGATCGTCGCCGCGTCCGGGGAGGCGAGCCAGGTGGCCAGGGCCTGCGCCGCCTTGGAGTCCTGGAGGATGACGGCCGCGTCGCCGCCGGAGACGACGGGCGCCGTGTCACCGACGGTCGGGAACGGGAACACCTTCGCGTCCGTGCCGACCTTCGCCTTGGCCTGCGTGATGTTGACCTGCGCGAAGTCCCCTTCGTAGACCATGGCGGCCTTCGGCTGGTCGCCGCCGGTGAAGACCTGCGTGACGGAGGCCGGGAAGTCCGTCTGGAGCGCGCCGGTCGCGCCGCCCGCCACGTAGTCCTTCTTGCCCCACACCTGGGCGAGCGTGGTGAGCGCGTCCTTCACGGACGGGTCGGTCCACTTGATCTCGTGCTTGGCCAGCTGGTCGTACTTCTCGGGACCCGCCTGGGAGAGGTAGACGTTCTCGAACCAGTCGGTGAGGGTCCAGCCTTCGGCGCCGCCCACCGAGAACGGGGTGACGCCGGAGTCGTAGACGGTCTGGGCGGTGGAGAGAAGCTCGTCCCACGTCTTGGGCTCACTGGCCCCGGCGTTCTCGAAGACCTGGTTGTTGTACCAGATCAGGGACTTGTTGGCGGCCTTGTAGTAGACGCCGTACTGCTTGTCGTCGACCTTGCCGATGTTCTGCCAGCCCTGCGAGTAGTTCTCCTGGAGCTCCTTGACCGCATCGGCGCCGAGGGGCTTGGCCCACTTCTTGTCGACGGCCTGCTTGATGGCGCCGGGCTGCGGAAGCATCGCGATGTCCGGCGGCTGGCCGCCCGCGACCTTCGAGCCGAGGAAGTTGATGATCGGGTCCTGTGCGGGCACGAAGGTCACCTTGGCACCCGTACGCTTCTCGAACTCCGTAAGGACCTGCTTGAAGTTGGCCTGTTCGGCGCCGGTCCAGACGGCGGCGACCTCCAGGGATTCGCCGTTCAGCTTGGGAAGGGTGACGGTACTGCCCGTCTCCTGGCCGGTCCCGCCCTGTTCGTTGCCGTCGCCGCCGCTGTCGTCATCGCCTCCGCATGCGGTGAGCGAGACTGCCAGAGCGCCTGCGAGTACGGCTGCCGCGGCCCTCGCGGCCCTGCTGGTCCGGTTCTTGCTGCTCGTGCTGCGCATGACTGCCCCGTTCTTCGTGCATCGTCGAACGTTCGAGCGCTGTCCCGTGCGATCTGGTCTACGCCCTGGGTTTGGGGGCGGCAAGACCGCGTCCGCTGTCAAGCGGGGGATCGTGACCGCCTCGTGACCAGGCCGTGTGTCTGCGACGGCTGGACCGAAGACGTGCGGGTACGCGGTGGCTCGCGTCCCTGGGGGCCGCGCCCCCAGACCCCTGCTATCGGCCTGAACGGCCTCGTCCTCAAGTGCCGGACGGGCTGAATGCCGCCGACCGGGGTCACAGGAGCGACGGCACCTCGGCTGCCGAGACCTGCCGCGCCGCCCGCTCCAGCGCGCTGGCCAGCAACGCCAGGTCCGTGGGTCCGTTGCCCAGCTCGCGGACCGGGCGCCGGGCCGGCGGATCGCCCATGCGGTGCCACTCCAGCGGCACGACCGTGGGCCGCAGCGTCGCCGTCCGCGGGATACGCCCCGTGACCCGCCCGCCCTGGAACGGCACCGCTCTGCCGTCCGCCCGGGTCAGCCGCCCGCGTCCCGGCGCAGGCTCTTCCGGGCCCGCCGCCACCGCGTCCAGCGTCACCCGCAGCGTCGCCCGTCGCGCCGGCTCCGACTCCGCCGTACGGCCACCGAGCCCCGTGGCGGCCACCAGATGCACCCCGAGCCGCTCGCCCTCCCGGGCCACGGCCTCCAACGCGCGTATCACCGAGCCGGCGGCGGGCCTGCCGGTCGACCCCAGCGCGGGCGAGACCAGCGCGTCCAGGTCGTCCACGACCACGACCAGCCGGGGCAGCGGCGGCACGGCCTCGGCCTCCGCCTGCCGACGGGCCGCCCCCGGCCGCAGCCGGATGGTGGAACTGGGCGGCGTGTCCAGATCCCCCGTGACGTCACCGGCCCCGGTCCCGATGCCGGACCCGGCGCCGCCCCCCGCCGCGCGCTGTGCGACCACGCGGCCCGACAGCGTCCGGCCGGTGTGCCACTCGGCGAAGTCGGACCGCCCGAGCAGCTCGGCGCGCCGCTTCAGCTCGGCGCTGAGCGACTGGGCGAACTCCCGCATGCGGACAGGGTCGTTGGCGGTCAGGTGGGTGGTGACATGGGGGACGTCCGTGCAGACCCGCAGCCCGTCGCCCTGCCCCCCGCCCGCGCCGACGCCGTCCCGGCCGTCGATCAGCACGATGCCCAGCCGGTCCGGCCGCTCGGCCGCGGCGAGCGAGGCGACGACCGCCCGCAGCAGCTCCGTACGCCCGCTGTCGGGCGGCCCCTCGATCAGCAGGTGCGGTCCGTCGGCGCCGAGGTCCGCGCCCACCGGCCCGCGCGGCCCGGCCCCGAGCACGGCACACGCCCGCCCGCCGAGGGCCTCCGGGTCGTCGGCCGCGTCGGCCCACCGCGCCATCAGCGACGCCGGGGTGGCCCGGGCCAGCCCCAGCTCGTCCAGCAGTCGCGCCGCCTGAGGCAACGGCACGGACACGCGAGCGTGCCGCTCACCGGCGGCCCCCTCCGTGCGCAACGGCGCCAGGGCCCGCGCGAACCGCTCCGCCCAGGCGAGGGAAACGGCGTCCACGGCGGCGACGGTGCCGTGACCGACGGGGCCGTGGGCCGGGGCGGCGGAAGCGCTGGTGCCCGGTCCGGCCGGGCTGTGTCCGACCGGGCCGTATGCCCCCGGGCCGTGGCCTGCCGTGTCGTGATCCGCGAAGGCGCGGCCGTCAGGGCCCTGAACGGCGGCACCCGGCCGGGACGCGTCCACCGAGCGCGGGCCGGCCTCCGCCCCGCTCCCGGCCTGGGTGACCGTCGGGACCGCCCCGGACCGCGCCACCCGCACCAGCCGCAGCGCCGTCGCCACATCACCGCTGAGCAGCCCGACCGCCCCGCACTCCCGGAACGCCGGCGCCACCATGCAGGCCGCCTCGTAGGTCTCCGTCACCGGCGACGCGGGCGAGGCCGCGGCCGTCTCGGCGAGGCATACGACGTGAATGCCGGCCCGCGGACCCTCCAGCGCCAGCCGTGCCACCGCCTCGCGCAGGTCGGCGCCTCCGGGGTCGCCATCCACGACGACCACGGTGTACGGCCCCGCGAATCCGCCCGCTGTCCCGTCGGCCGGGGCGTCGTCCCGCGCCCAGGAAGGCCGGCGAACGGCGGGCCGGCCCGGCCCCTGACCGTCGGTGACGGCGACGGGCGGCTGCGCGGAGTTCCCCGCGGCGACCCCGTCCCCGGTCTCCGCCGTGAGGTCCTCCAGCCGCCGCAGCAACTCCTCCGTGCGGGCCGTCGCCTGTTCGCGGTCGTAGGCCAGCAGCAGGCGGCAGTCCTGGCCGTGCCCGGGGCGGACATGCGGGAGCCAGCCCAGCCACGCCCACTCGGCGGTGCGCTCCGCCAGAGAGCGGGAGCGGTCCGCGCTGATCAGGACCGTCTCCAGAATGTCGGGCGAGTGCAGCGCGGCGAGCTGGGCGATCACCGCGCGGGCCAGCCCGGCGAGCCGCTCGCGCGGACCGGCCAGCCCCAGCGCCCCGACCTCGCGCAGATCGGCGGTCACCGGGACGGCGGGGAGCAGTCCCGAGCCGTCGGGTGCCGCGCGGTCGGCCGTGCCGAGCCGCACCGTGAGGGATTCGGGGTGACCAGGGGCACGCTCCCACAGCCGGGGGCCGGGGCCCAGGGCCGTCAGCAGCAGTGACGCCGGGTCCGGCCAGGCCTCCGGCAGCCGGGAGCTGTGGGTCGCCGCGGGACGCCCGGCCGTCTCGGGCGGCAGCACGTCGTGGTCATCGTCGTACGCCCCGTGCCGGTCCGGCCCCTGCTCGCCGCGTCCGCCGGCCAGCCGCCGCGCCCAGGCCGAGAGCCCGCCGCGTCTGCGCACGCCCGGGGGCACGTCGGTGCCCCGGAGCGGGGTGCCTTTACGGCTGCCGCCGCCGTCTTCGTGGCCCCCGCCGCCGTCTTCGTGGCCCCCGCCGCCAGCTTCGTGGCCCCTGCCTTCTTCTTCGTGACCTCCGTCGAGCGCGCCCACCCCGAAACCCGCGCCGTGGGTGTCACCCGCGCGCGGTCCCGGAAGCGGCCTCCCGAGCCCGCGGTCCCGCTCGATCCGCGGTGCCCCGCCCTGCACCGGCACGCCGGGCGGCTCCACGGGGCCGTGGTCCCGAGCGGCCGGACGGCCTCCCGGCGCCGTGGCGTCGCCGCCGTCCGCCACGCGTGCGTGGGGCACCGCAGCCGCTCCGGCTTCCCTGGGCGCCGCAGAGGGGCCGTCCCCCCGAGAGCCGGCCGCGCCGGCCGCTCCCCGGTCCCGGTCGTCCCCGGCGGGGACGCGTGTGTGCCCTTCTCCGTCCGGCTCCGTCCGCACCCGGGCGCCCGGGCCGCCGGCCGGGGCCAGCCGCAGCGCCGACTCGCCGATCCGCAGCAGCGCCCCCGGGGCGAAACGCACCGGGCGGGCGGTCACTCGGGTGCCGTCCAGTGACGTGCCGTTCGTGGAGCCGAGGTCGGCGACCGAGACGCGGCCGTCGGCGGCGACCGTGACCGCGCAGTGCAGGCGCGAGACGTCCGGGTCGTCGAGCGGCACGTCGGCCTCGGCGGAGCGGCCGATGCGGATCTCGCCGCCGTGCAGGAGATGGACCCCGCCCGCGTCCGGGCCGGCCACGACCTGGAGCTGGGTCGGGGCGTCGTCCAGCTCGGGGTGGGGTTCGGGTGCCGCCGGGGCGCCCAGGGACAGCACCGCGCCGTCTATCAGCGGCGGTTCTCCGAGTGTGCTGCGCCGGTCGTCGAGCCGCTCCGCGTCCGCGTACAGCACGACCGGCCCGTCGCCTCCGGACACCGCCGAGGCGAGCGCCGACGCCACCGCGGCCAGGGCCGTGCCCGCCGGCGCCGTGACCAGCACGTCGCAGCTGGCGGCGCGGCCTCGCACCGGGGCAGGCGGGGCCAGCGGGTCTACGACGGTCAGCCGGATCTGCATCGGCGTCAGCGGTCCCTTCTGCGCGGGCGCGGACCAGGGGCCGTCCGATGGATCTCCCCACCCCACACGAGCACTTCGGCCAGTACTGCACGCATCCTCGCACCTGCCACTGACAAAGCGCCCCCCGGCCGAAGGCAAGTGATCTTGATTGGTCGGCTCTGCCCGCAAAAGTGCATGACAAGTGCACTGCCGGCGATCAGTTGAGATCGCTCACTTCCGCTTGCGGCAACCACGAGACGGAGCCGAGCGTCTTTCCTTCGAACATGTACGGGAAGCCGTACGTAAGACGCACAGAATGACGACAAGCCAGTGCCCCGGGGTACGGCACTACAGTGGTTCGGAACGTAGGCAAGCAGCAGGGAGCGCGACGTGCGGCCGGTAGGCAGCAAGTACTTCCTCGAGGAGCCGCTCGGTCGCGGCGCCACGGGGACCGTCTGGCGAGCCCGCCAGCGGGAGACCGCGGGCGCCGAGGCAGCCGTGCAGGGGCAGCCCGGCGAGACCGTCGCGATCAAGGTCCTCAAGGAGGAGCTCGCCAGCGACGCGGACATCGTCATGCGGTTCCTGCGGGAGCGCTCCGTCCTGCTCCGCCTGACCCACCCGAACATCGTCCGGGTCCGTGACCTGGTCGTCGAGGGTGAGCTGCTGGCCCTGGTCATGGACCTCGTCGAGGGCCCCGACCTGCACCGCTACCTGCGCGAGAACGGCCCCTTCACCCCGGTCGCGGCCGCCCTGCTCACCGCGCAGATCGCCGACGCCCTCGCCGCCAGCCACGCCGACGGCGTCGTCCACCGCGACCTGAAGCCCGCCAACGTCCTGCTCCAGCAGAACGGCGGCCAGATGCACCCGCTGCTGACCGACTTCGGCATCGCCCGCCTCGCCGACTCCCCGGGCCTGACCCGCACCCACGAGTTCGTCGGCACGCCCGCGTACATCGCGCCCGAGTCCGCCGAGGGCCGCCCGCAGACCTCCGCGGTCGACATCTACGGCGCCGGCATCCTCCTCTACGAGCTGGTCACCGGCCGTCCGCCGTTCGGCGGCGGTTCCGCCCTGGAAGTCCTGCACCAGCACCTGAGCGCCGAGCCGCGCCGCCCGTCCACGGTCCCCGACCCGCTCTGGACGGTCATAGAACGCTGCCTGCGCAAGAACCCCGACGAAAGGCCCAGCGCCGAGAACCTCGCCCGCGGCCTGCGCGTCGTCGCCGAGGGCATCGGCGTGCACGCGAACTCCGGGCAGATCGCCGCGGCCGAGGGCGTCGCCGCCCTGCTCGCCCCCGACCCCGCACCGGCCACCGTGCCGGGCTCGGCCGACCCCACCCAGGTGCTGCCGCACGGCGCGGCCCCGGGGGCGTACGACCCGAACGGCGCGACCAGCGTCCTGCCGCACACCGGCGCCTCCGGCCCGGCCGGCGCCGCCGACCCGACGGCCGTCATGCCGTCGATGCCACCGGGGCCTCCCGGCGGGCAGCCCGGTCAGCCCGGCCCCGAGGAGCCGCACCCCTGGCAGAACCAGCTGCGTGCCGCCCGGGACCGCAACGAGCAGACACAGGTCCAGTACCTCGACCCCAACCAGGACCCGCTGCGCCGACGCCCGCAGCGCCAGGTCGCCCGCCCGCAGCAGCAGCCGCACCCCCAGCAGCAGCGGCCTCCGCAGGGCCGGCCGCCGCAGGGCTACGGCCACCCGCAGCAGCAGCCGCAGCAGTACGCCCCCCAGCGCCAGCCGCAGCAGCAGCCCCAGCGGTACGCCCCGCCGCCCACCCCTGAGCCGCAGCGGCCGCAGCGCGAGCCGCGTCAGCCGCGGCAGCGCGGCGCCAACCCGATGCGGATCCCCGGGCTCGGCTGCCTCAAGGGCTGCCTGTTCACGATCATCATCCTCTTCGTCGCGGGCTGGCTGATCTGGGAACTGAGCCCGTTGCAGGACTGGATCGGCACGGGCAAGGGCTACTGGGACCAGCTCAGCGACTGGTTCAGCACCGTGACCGGGTGGATCGGGGACCTGGGCGGGGGCTCGGGCGGCGGCTCGGGCACCAACTGACCCTCGGGCACCGACCGGCCGCGGCCGACGCGCGGCGCAGGCTGGTTTGGTTCTTTGTCGACATCTGGCGGGTGATTTCCGCCTCCGTGGTGAAGGTTGGGTTGCCGGGCGCGTAGTTTTGTCGACCGGGGGTCCCGGTTCTGTCGTGGTGGTCCGGGGGCGGTCCCCGGAGCGAGGCAGCGCGACACACGCGTCGGTAGGAGCAGTCTTGGCACGGAAGATCGGCAGCCGGTACACCGCCAACCAGATCCTGGGGCGGGGCAGCGCCGGCACGGTGTGGCTGGGCGAGGGACCCGAGGGGCCCGTCGCCATCAAGCTGCTGCGCGAGGATCTCGCGTCGGACCAGGAACTCGTCGGACGCTTCGTACAGGAGCGCACCGCGCTGCTCGGCCTGGAGCACCCGAACGTCGTCTCCGTCCGCGACCTGGTGGTCGACGGCAACGACCTCGCGCTGGTGATGGACCTGGTCCGGGGCACGGACGTGCGCACCCGGCTCGACCGGGACCGGCGGCTCGCCCCCGAGGCGGCGGTGGCGATCGTCGCGGACGTCGCGGACGGGCTGGCGGCGGCGCACGCCGCCGGGGTCGTGCACCGGGACGTGAAACCGGAGAACGTCCTGCTGGACATGCAGGGCCCGCTGGGTCCGGGCGGCGCCCACCCGGCCCTGCTGACGGACTTCGGTGTGGCGAAGCTCATCGACTCCCCGCGCCGCACCCGCGCGACGAAGATCATCGGTACGCCGGACTATCTGGCGCCGGAGATCGTGGAAGGGCTGCCTCCGAGAGCGGCGGTCGACATCTACGCCCTCGCCACGGTCCTGTACGAGCTGCTGGCGGGCTTCACCCCGTTCGGCGGCGGCCACCCCGGAGCGGTGCTGCGCCGCCATGTCACCGAGACGGTGGCGCCCCTGCCCGGCATCCCCGACGAGCTGTGGCAGCTGATCATCCAGTGTCTGGCGAAGGCGCCGGCCTCGCGGCTGCGGGCCTCGGAGCTCGGGGCGCGGCTGCGGGAGCTGCTGCCGCTGGTGGCCGGGATGCCGCCGCTGGACGTGGACGAGCCGGACGCGGAGTCCGCGGAGGACGAGGCTCCGGCCGCAGAGGAGGCGGCGCCGACGGGGGAGCGGGTGCGGCGACGGGGCGCGGTGCCCCTGGTGCCGGGGGCGAAGCCGGCCGACTCCAATCGGGACACGCATACGTCGATGAGAGTGCCGGGGCCCGATGAGCTGGCCGGGGGTGCGCGGGGTACGGCCCGGGTGCCGCGCGCGGCCGGTGCGCCCCGGCCGGGGTCGGCCCGGCACCGGGCGGCGACGAGGCGGCGGCGGGTGGCGCTCGGGGCGGCCGCGGTGGCGCTGGTCGCGGCGGCGGGCGTGGGCACGTGGCTGGCGACCTCGGGTGACGACGCGGACGCGACCCCGCAGGACACGAACAACTCGGCACCGGCGACGCCCTGACCTTTGCGCACCCGGCCGGGGCGGCGTCGGCCAGGGACGCCCGGGCCTCGGCGCCTGGCGGAGCCGTTACGCTGGAGGCGTGGCAGTCGTCGATGTATCCGAAGAGCTCAAGTCCCTCTCCTCGACCATGGAGTCGATCGAGGCCGTTCTGGACCTCGACAAGCTGAGGGCAGACATCGCCGTGCTCGAGGAGCAGGCGGCCGCGCCGTCCCTGTGGGACAACCCGGACGAGGCGCAGAAGATCACCAGCAAGCTCTCCCACCTCCAGGCGGAGGTGAGGAAGGCCGAGGCCCTCCGCGGTCGTATCGACGACCTCGGCGTTCTCTTCGAGATGGCCGAGGAGGAGGACGACCCGGACACCCGCGCCGAGGCCGAGTCCGAGCTCGCCGCCGTCCGCAAGGCGCTGGACGAGATGGAGGTGCGGACGCTCCTCAGCGGTGAGTACGACGCCCGTGAGGCGCTCGTCAACATCCGCGCCGAGGCCGGTGGCGTCGACGCCGCCGACTTCGCCGAGAAGCTCCAGCGCATGTACCTGCGCTGGGCCGAGCAGCGCGGCTTCAAGACCGAGATCTACGAGACGTCGTACGCCGAAGAGGCCGGCATCAAGTCGACCACCTTCGCCGTGCAGTCGCCGTACGCCTACGGGACCCTGTCCGTGGAGCAGGGCACCCACCGGCTCGTCCGGATCTCGCCCTTCGACAACCAGGGGCGCCGCCAGACCTCGTTCGCGGGCGTCGAGATCCTTCCGGTGGTCGAGCAGACCGACCACATCGAGATCGACGAGTCCGAGCTGCGGGTGGACGTGTACCGGTCGTCCGGCCCCGGCGGACAGGGCGTGAACACCACCGACTCCGCGGTGCGCCTCACCCACCTCCCCACCGGCATCGTCGTCTCCTGCCAGAACGAGCGGTCTCAGATCCAGAACAAGGCGACCGCGATGAACGTTCTCCAGGCGAAGCTGCTGGAGCGCCAGCGCCAGGAGGAGCGGGCCAAGATGGACGCCCTCAAGGACGGCGGCAGCTCCTGGGGCAACCAGATGCGTTCGTACGTCCTGCACCCCTACCAGATGGTCAAGGACCTGCGTACCGAGTTCGAGGTCGGCAACCCCGAGGCCGTGTTCAACGGCGAGATCGACGGGTTCCTCGAAGCCGGAATTCGCTGGCGCAAGCAGCAAGAGAAGTAACTTTGTCGACAAGGCAACTGCCGCCCTCTTGGCGGCAGTTGCCTTTTCTGTGCCTGCATGTCTGGGTTTTACATCACACTCACAGGCTCCAATCCCTGGCATAGCCCCCGCATTTGGACATGGCGCCAGCAAACGGCCTTGACGAGTCTTTGAAAAATGGGAAGGGTAAAGCGTGGCATGCGTATCTCTGGGGCGCATGTGAACCGGGGGACTTGAGTTCAGTACTACCCCCGTCGATCACGGCCCCCGAGCGCCGCCTCACCGACGATTCAGCTACTGGGGGTAGCAACCACATGACGAAGAAGACGCGGATCCGCATCGCGCGCGTCGCGGCCGGTGCCGTGATCGCGGCCGGCGCCTCGCTGACCCTTGCGGGCGCCGCATCTGCCGCGGAGGCGGACGACTGCCTGCTCGGCATCCTCTGCGTTGACGAGGACCCGACCGTCCCGCCGACCGACCCGGTTCCGACGGATGTCCCCACCGACATCCCCACGGACATCCCGACCGAGGACCCCACGGTCCCGACGGACCCGACCGTGGACCCGACCGAGCCGCAGGAGCCCACCCAGGACCCGACCACGGACCCGACCGACCCGGGTAACGGGAACGGCAACGGTAACGGCAACGGCAACGGGAACGGCAACGGGAACGGCAACAACGGCGGCGGGAACGACAACACCAACCCCGACGGCGGCACGTCCCCGCAGGAGGAGGGTTCCTCCTCCCTGACGGACACCGGCACCGAGACGACCGGTACCGGCACGGGTGCCAGCACCTCGGCCCAGGGCGGCGGTGACGAGCTCGCCGAGACCGGTGCCGCTCAGACCACGTTCCTGCTGGTCGGCGCCGCCACGATGATCGCCGGCGGTATCGGCTTCCGTATCCTGCCGCGCCTCGCGGGCGGCCGTGGCGGAGCGGCTGCCTGACGGTAGCCGGTCGTTCACGCCGTGTGATGCACGCCGTACGGCCGAGGGGGGCGGGGGGGGGGGGGGGTGTTGGGGGGGCGGGAGCCTCTTT
>NZ_JBHVGZ010000027.1:0-54793 GCF_042800355.1 Streptomyces sp. NPDC057623 | reverse complement strand
GTGTTCCTCCACTGGGGTTCGCCTCTCCGCGGTAGTCAGGGGCCCAAGGATCCCCCCCCCCCCCGTCCCCCTCGCCATGTCCTAGGCGGTCTGGTGCGCCAGTAGTGCCACCGCCGCGATCAGCACCGCGAGCAGGGCGATCAGTGTCATCGGGTTCAGACCCGCGAACGGGTTCTGCTGCTGCAGCCGCTCTCGGTTCGCCCGGCAGACGGGGCAGCGGCCCTCACTCACGGGCGCGGCACAGCTCGCGCACACCAGCCGGTCGTACGTCATGCGCCACCCTCCTTGCGGGTCCCTCCGGGGGTTCAACGGGCCTGGCCCCGCGAATGTTCCCCTCTCCACCATGCCAGGTTCCGCCGGGAACGGCTCGGGCGCTCGTCAAAGAGCCAACCCCGTACAAAAGTGCACAAGGGTCGCGCAACCCTCCTGGTGACTGCGCCCCCGCCCCCGGTTCGCGTATGGTCCCCCTCATCTACCCCCGGCGACCCGTGGTGCATCCGTGATCCGATTCGACAACGTCTCCAAGGCCTACCCCAAGCAGAACCACCCCGCACTCAGGGATGTGTCCCTGGAAGTGGAGAAGGGTGAGTTCGTGTTCCTCGTGGGGTCCTCGGGCTCCGGGAAGTCCACCTTCCTGCGGCTGATCCTCCGCGAGGAGCGGTGCAGTCACGGGCAGGTGCACGTCCTGGGCAAGGACCTCGCGCGCCTTTCCAACTGGAAGGTGCCGCAGATGCGCCGCCAGCTGGGGACGGTGTTCCAGGACTTCCGTCTGCTGCCGAACAAGACCGTCGCCGAGAACGTGGCCTTCGCGCAGGAGGTCATCGGCAAGTCCCGCGGCGAGATCCGCAAGTCCGTTCCGCAGGTGCTCGACCTCGTCGGGCTGGGCGGGAAGGAGGACCGGATGCCCGGTGAGCTGTCCGGTGGTGAGCAGCAGCGGGTGGCGATCGCGCGCGCGTTCGTCAACCGGCCGAAGCTGCTGATCGCGGACGAGCCCACCGGCAACCTCGACCCGCAGACCTCCGTCGGCATCATGAAGCTGCTCGACCGGATCAACCGGACCGGTACGACGGTCGTGATGGCCACGCACGATCAGAACATCGTGGACCAGATGCGCAAGCGCGTCATCGAGCTGGAGAAGGGCCGCCTCGTCCGCGACCAGGCGCGCGGCGTCTACGGCTACCAGCACTGACCCCCGTAGAAGTCCGGAAAGGCCTGAAGAAGCCGCCATGCGCGCCCAGTTCGTACTCTCCGAGATCGGTGTCGGTCTCCGCCGCAATCTGACGATGACGTTCGCCGTCGTTGTCTCCGTCGCCCTGTCGCTCGCCCTGTTCGGCGGGTCGCTCCTGATGAGCGACCAGGTCAACACCATGAAGGGCTACTGGTACGACAAGGTCAACGTCTCGGTCTTCCTGTGCAACAAGGCCGACGCCGAGTCCGACCCCAACTGCGCCAAGGGCGCCGTCACCGAGGACCAGAAGAAGCAGATCCTCTCCGACCTGGACAAGATGACGGTCGTCGAGAAGGTGACGTACGAGTCGCAGGACCAGGCGTACAAGCACTACAAGGAGCAGTTCGGCGACTCCCCGCTGGCCGCCTCGCTCACGCCGGACCAGCTTCAGGAGTCGTACCGGATCAAGCTGAAGGACCCCGAGAAGTACCAGGTCGTCGCGACCGCCTTCAACGGGCGGGACGGCGTGCAGTCCGTGCAGGACCAGAAGGGCATCCTGGACAACCTCTTCAAGCTGCTCAACGGCATGAACTGGGCGGCGCGCGCGGTGATGGCGCTGATGCTGGTCGTCGCGCTGATGCTGATCGTCAACACGGTGCGCGTCTCGGCGTTCAGCCGCCGGCGGGAGACCGGGATCATGCGCCTGGTCGGTGCCTCGGGCTTCTACATCCAGGCGCCGTTCATCATGGAGGCCGCGGTCGCCGGGCTCATCGGCGGGACGGTCGCCTGTGCGTTCCTGGTGATCGCGCGGTACTTCCTCATCGACCACGGTCTCGCCCTCGCCGACCAGCTGACCCTGGTCAACTTCATCGGCTGGGAAGCCGTGTTGACCAAGCTGCCGCTCATCCTCGCGACCAGCCTGCTGATGCCCGCGTTGGCGGCGTTCTTCGCGTTGCGCAAGTATCTGAAGGTGTGACCAACGCCAAGGGGGCCGTACGGGCAACGGGCCGTACGGCCCCTTCGCGTTGTCCTAGACTCACCGCCATGTCAGGTCGTGACCTGTTCTGTCAGCCCCGCCGCTTCGGCCGCGGGGCCGCCCTGACATTGGTGTTCGCGAGCGTGCTCGTCGCCGGTGCCGCGACCGGCTCCCTGCCCGGCCCCGACCGGAAGGCCTCGGCCGACACCGCCGGTTCGGCAGCACCCGCGGGCCGGCACGTGGACGTCGCCGCGGCCGCCGCCGAGGCCATGGCCGAGGGCGAGTCCCCCGTGGAGGCCGCCGAGCGCGCGGTCAGCCGCAGCGGGGACCGCTGGGGCGCCGTCTACTCCCAGGGCGAGTACGAGGAGTTCGAGGAGGCCCTCGACGGCGAGTACACCGGCGTCGGGCTGTGGGCCCGGCGCGAGCGGGACGGCCGTATCGAGGTGACGAAGGTGGGGACCGGGTCGCCCGCGGCCTCCGCCGGGATCCGGGCCGGCGACCTGCTGCGCAGCGTCGACGGACGGAAGGTCGACGGGCGCCCCGTCACCGAGGTCGTCTCCTTACTGCGCGGCGACGCGAACGACGCGCCCGCCGGTACGCCGGTCAAGGTGGGTCTGGAGCGCGGCCCGCGCGCGTGGGACCTCACGCTGCGCCGCGCCCGGCTGTCCACCGACTCGGTCACCGTCTCGGAACTCGCCGGCGGAGTCACCGTCATCAGGATCGCCTCCTTCACCAAGGGTTCCGGCGACGCGGTCCGCCAGGCCGTGCGGCAGGCCCCGGCCGCCACCGGCGTCGTCCTCGACCTGCGCGGCAACTCCGGCGGCCTGGTCACCGAGGCCGTCACCGCGGCCTCCGCCTTCCTCGACGGCGGCCTCGTCGCCACCTACGACGTGGACGGCGACCAGCGCGCCCTGCACGCCGAGCCCGGCGGCGACACCGGCAGACCCCTGGTCGCGCTCGTCGACGGCGGCACGATGAGCGCGGCCGAGCTGCTCACCGGGGCCCTCCAGGACCGCGGCCGCGCGGTCGTCGTGGGCACCCGCACCTTCGGCAAAGGCTCGGTCCAGATGCCGAGCCGCCTCCCCGACGGCTCCGTGGCCGAGCTGACCGTCGGCCACTACCGCACCCCCTCGGGCCGTGCCGTCGACGGCCGGGGGATCACGCCCGACCTGGAGGCCGACCGAGGTGTCCTGGAGCGGGCCGAGACGGTCCTGAGCGGACTCGGCGACTCGTAAAAGGGCTTTCCGCCCACCCCCCGCGTAGTGCGAAAATGGACGGCACTATGAGCAAGGGAATGTACGTACCGAAGGAGTCCCAGCCCAAGCAGGGCGGGGCGGCGGCCGCGAAGGCCAGGGACGGCGAGAAGGGCGGCAAGCGCAAGATCGTCGCCCAGAACAAGAAGGCCCGGCACGACTACGCGATCATCGACACCTTTGAGGCCGGCCTGGTCCTCATGGGCACCGAGGTCAAGTCGCTGCGTGAGGGGCGGACGTCGCTGACCGACGGCTTCGTCCAGATCGACCGGGGCGAGGCGTGGCTGCACAACGCCCACATCCCGGAGTACCACCAGGGCAGCTGGACCAACCACTCCGCGCGCCGCAAGCGCAAGCTGCTCCTGCACCGCGAGGAGATCGACAAGCTGGAGGCGAAGTCCCAGGAGACGGGCCACACGATCGTGCCCCTCGCCCTGTACTTCAAGGACGGCCGCGCGAAGGCCGAGATCGCCCTCGCGCGAGGCAAGAAGGAGTACGACAAGCGCCAGACCCTGCGGGAGAAGCAGGACCGGCGGGAGTCGGACCGGGCGATCGCGGCGGCGAAGCGGAAGCAGCGGGGCGCCTGACCGGCAGGTAGGCCGGGAATACGGTGGCATCGTCGTGCGTTGGTCACGTACGATGGCACTGCACCTCACAGAGGGTGCGCGCCCCCCTCCGGTTCGCCGGGGAGGATTGAACTGTTTTTTAATTGAATACAGCAACATGGGGATGATCGGTTTCGACAGCGGCTGTTGAAACAGGGGAAGCGTGTCGAGGAAGCGGCAATGATCTCGTTAACCATATGTCGCAACCAATAATCGCCAATTCCAAGAGCGATTCCCGCGCCTTCGCCCTCGCTGCCTAATAAGCAGTGAGTGAAGGCCCTTACGGGTGTCAGACCGGGGATGTTCCCGACCCGGACCCTGGCATAATCTAGGGAACTAAACCATCCGGCCCGGTCACGGGGTCGGATGGGAAATCAAACAGTGGCTGGGCCCGTCGGCGACTTGTTCGCGTGATCGCCGGGGCCGAGAAAATCGCAGCGAACTGCACACGGAGAAGCCCTGATTCTGCACCGTTGGACGCGGGTTCGATTCCCGCCATCTCCACGATCGGGAGGTTTCCGAACCTCCTTTGACCCATGTGGGCAAAGGCCCCGCCGCCTTAGGGCAGCGGGGCCTTTGTCATGCCGGGATCTCGTCTGCCGTGCCGAATTCCCCTCCTGAACGATCTGTGACAGCGCTGTGACCGGAGCTGTGGCTTCCACCACAGCCGGGCGGTCCGACCGCTGATGAGGTGGGCGGATGTCTACCGCCTCGCGCACCGTTCCCACCGCCCTGGCCGGTGTTCTGCTGCTTGCCGCGTGTGGTTCCCAGAGCGCCTCACAGGGCGATGACGCGACGCGGGCTCGCGACGCGGGGGCTCCGGTCAGCGCCGCCCCGCTGTGCCCGTCGGACCACTCCGGGTACGGCGGCACGCCGCCGCCTGCCGGGGCCGAGGCGTCCGTCACCCCCTCCGGTTCGCCGACGCCGCTGCCCCTGCCCGCTCCCGGCGGTCCGGGCGAGAAGGGTGTGAAGGTCACCGGCCTGTACGCCTGGGGCGCGGAGACCGGCTGCGCGGCCGACTACTCCGCCGAGTTCGAGATCACCAACAACGGGAGGAAGACGGCCACCTACACGGTGACCTTCGGGTTTCTCTCGGCGTCCGGCGGCGCGGTCGACAACGTCGAGCAGACCGTCGCGGCGGTCGGGCCCGGGCGGACCGTCAAGGGAGCAGTCGCCATGGCGGAGACCACCGTGAGCGCACCCGAGGTGTCGGGCATCGAGGTCGTCAAGGTGCGCGTCGTTCCCGCCGACGAGGCGCCGTCCGCCTCGGGACCGTGCCCCGAGTCCGGGGTGCGGGTCTACGCGGACGAGGGGGACGCCGCCATGGGGCTGCGCGTCGTCGGACTGCACCTGATCAACTGCGGCGCCAAGAACTACGAGCTCAACGGCTACCCGGAGCTCGAACTCCTCGACGAGGACCACGCCACCGTGGACGGTGTGCGGATCCTCCAGGGAACCGATCGGATCAGCACCGCCACCGGCGGGGGCGGCAGCCCGCAGCCCGTCGTTCTGCGACCGGGTGAGGCCGCTCAGTCGACGCTGGCGTGGCGGAACACCACCGGGTTCGGCGCGCCGGTGAACGTGCCGTACGTCCGCGTGCGGGCGAAGGCCGGGGCCGGCCCCGTGATGGTGGAGCCGGAACTGGACCTCGGCACGACAGCGCAGCTCGGGGTCGGGCCGTGGAAAAGGGACGAGACGACCCGGGGTGCCGACACCGCCACCGGACGGCCGACACCGCCCGCCCCGTCCCGCGTCCCTTCGGCCCTTCCCTCCTTGTGAACCACGGCCCCCGGTGGCCGGTTTGGTCTGGTTCCCTGGTGAGCGGTCTGCTGCTGCTCGGGGTCGGCCTGTGGGAGGTCGGGCGGGACCCGGGGACGGTCGTGCGGCCGTTCCGTGGGGACACCTCGCCCTCCGGGTGAACCACCATGGCGGAGGTGTCCGTTGTGGTGTCCCACTCCATATCGACGGGTCGTTCAGGCTTCTACGGTCCCTCCGCATGACACAGACCAGAGCCGCAAGCCGTCGCACCGTCGTCCTCGTGACCCTTCTCGTCGCCCTGATCGCCGCCTTCCTCACGCCGGGCCGGGCCACGGCCGCCTCCCTCCAGGAGGTGACCGGGTTCGGCTCCAACCCCGGTGCGCTGCGCATGTTCCGGTATGTCCCCGACGGGCTGCCCGCCGGCCGGCCCGTGGTCGTCGCGCTGCACGGATGCACCCAGAACGCCTCCGGATACGGCACCGGCAGCGGCTGGCTCCAGCTCGCCGACCGCTGGGGCTTCTCCATCGTGCTGCCGCAGCAGCAGACCGCCAACAACGCCTCGTCCTGCTTCAACTGGTTCCAGAACGGCGACATCGCGCGCGACCAGGGCGAAGCCGCGTCCGTAGCGCAGATGACCGACCGGCAGCTCGCCGACACCTCCGGTGACGCGTCGCGGGTGTACGTCACCGGGCTGTCCGCCGGGGGCGGGCTGACCGCCGTGATGATGGCGGCGTACCCGGAGAGGTTCGCGGCGGGCGGGATCGTCGCCGGGCTGCCGTACGGGTGCGCCCAGGCCGCGGGGTCGCCGTGGGTGTGCATGTACGTCGGGGCGACGCAGACCCCGAAGCAGTGGGGGGACCGGGTGCGCGCCGCCCGGCCCGGGTATGGCGGGCCCAGGCCCACGCTCGTCGCCTTCCAGGGCACGGCCGACTACACCGTGAAGCCCGTCAACATGAGCGACCTGATGAAGCAGTGGACCGATGTGCACGGGGCCGACCAGGTCGCCGACGTCAGCGACAGCGTCGCCGGGTATCCGCACCAGGTCTTCCGCGACGCCGGGGGGCGTGCCGTCGTGGAGACGTACAGCGTCACCGGGATGGGGCACGGGCAGCCCGTGGATCCGGGGAGCGGGAGCGAGCAGTGCGGGAGCGCCGGGGCGTATGTCCTCGACGTGAACCTGTGTGCCGCGTATCGGATGGGGCGGGCCTGGGGGCTGGGCTGAGCCGGCCGCGGGACCGCAGGCGCCCGGAGGTGCTCTGTCGTCGTGGGCGGTTGTCCGGGATGCTGCTGAAGCATGAGCGGACCCGTGAGAGTTTCCGGGAGAGGCTTCGACTCCCGTAGAAGAACGTGGATCTGGCCCGTCGCCGTGGCGCTCGTCGCCGCCGTCCTGGGGCCCGGCGCGCAGGCCGGTGCGGACGCCGACCGTACCGGCCTGCCGGAGGCCATCGACACCGTCCTCGGCGATGCGCGGATGGAAGGCGGGGTGGCGAGCGTCGTGGTCGCGGACGCCGGAACCGGTGAGCTCCTCTATCAGCATCTGCCCGCCACCCGGCTGATGCCCGCCTCCAACACCAAGCTCGCCACCTCGGCCGCGGCCATGGAGATCCTCGGGCCGGAGTACCGGTTCACCACCGACGTGCTGGCCACCGGGCGACGGCACGGCTCCGTGCTGCGCGGCGACCTGTACCTGCGCGGCACCGGGGACCCGACCCTGCTCGCCGACGACTACGACGACCTGGCCGCGCGCCTCGCCGCCGAGGGCATCAGACGCGTGGACGGGCGGCTGATCGCCGACGACACCCGGTTCGACGGGGTGCGGCTCGGGCGCTCCTGGGCCGCCGACGACGAGTCCTCCTACTACTCCGCGCAGATCAGCGCGTTGAGCGTGGCGCCGGACACCGACTACGACACGGGGACCGTGATCGTCACGGTCGCGGCGGGGGAGGAGGCCGGAGACGAACCGGTCGTGTCCGTCACCCCCGACACCGACTACGTCGACATCGACGTACGGGCCACGACCGTCGCCGCCGGCGGGGCGAACGCCCTCACCGTCGAGCGGGAGCACGGCACGAACACCGTGGTGGTCAGCGGCACGACCCCGGTCGGCGGCGCCGGTGCCAAGGAGTGGGTCACCGTGTGGGAGCCCACCGGATACGCCGCCGCCGTCTTCCGGGACGCGCTCGCGGCGCACGGGGTCGGGGTGAGCGGCCCCACCCGGCTCGGGCGGCAGACACCCGGCACGGCCGTGGAGTTGGCGTCCCACCGGTCCATGCCGCTCAAGGACCTGCTCGTCCCGTTCATGAAGCTCTCCAACAACATGCACGCCGAGATCCTCACCAAGGCCATGGGACACAAGGTCTCGCGGGAGGGGAGCTGGGGCGCCGGGCTGGCCGCGATCAGCGGCTACCTCAAGGGCGTGGGCGTCGACGCCGGGAAGGTGCGGCAGGTGGACGGTTCCGGGCTCTCGCGGATGAACAACTTCTCCGCCGGGCAGCTCCTCGACCTGCTCCTCGCCGTGCGCGCCGAGCCCTGGTATGCCGACTGGTACCGCTCTCTGCCCGTCGCCTGTGCCCCCGACCGGTTCGTCGGGGGCACCCTGCGCACGCGGATGTGCGGGACGCCCGCCGCGCTCAACGCCCGTGCCAAGACCGGGTCGTTGACCGGCGCGTCGGCTCTGTCCGGGTACGTCACCGCCGCCGACGGACGGGAACTCGTCTACGGCATCGTCCTCAACAACTATCTGGCCTCGTCCGTGAAGGCGCTGGAGGACGCCATCGTGGTGACGCTGGCCAGGTCGACCGCCGAGGCCGCGGCGCCCGCCGCCACACTCAGGGGCGGCGCGAGCGCCGACGTCGAGTGCGCGTGGCGCAAGCCGCTCTCCTGCTGAGACGCGAGGCACAGGCACAGGCCGTCCCGGACGCGGCGCTACTCGAAAGCGTGGACGTGGCGCCGCGCCCACCCGGCGAAGGAGCCGGCCGGGCGGCCGAGGACCTTCTCGATGTCGGGGCTGACCCGCTGTTCGGCGGGGAGCGGCTCGCCGAGGATGTCGAGCGTGCCCTCGATCACGGGCTCGGGCATGAACCGCGCCATGTGCTCGCGGGCCTGCTCACGGGTCAGCTCCACGAAGCCCACCTGCTCGCCGAGCGCCTCGGAGAGGGCCGCCGCCTGCTCGCGCGGGGTGACGGGGGCCGGCCCGGTCAGCTCGTACGTCTGCCCGAAGTGGCCCTCGTCGCGCAGGGCCACGGCGGCGACCTCGGCGATGTCCGCCGGATCCACGACCGGGAGCGCCACGTCGGCGAACGGGGCGATCACGGTGCGCCGGGTGCGGACGGTCTCGCTCCAGGCGTAGGCGTTGGAGGCGAAACCGCCCGGCCGCAGGACCGTCCAGTCGACGCCCGAGGAGCGTACAACGTCCTCGAACTCCCGCAGCCGGCCGTGCGAGAGGGCGTCCGGGCGGGTGCCGTTGATCTGCGAGGAGAGCAGTACGACGCGCCGCACGCCCGCCCCCCTTGCGGCGGCCAGAACCTGGGCTGCGGGTGCGCCGCCGCCGAGCAACTCCCCGGCCAGCAGGAGGAAGAGAGCCTGCGCACCCTCCAGGGCGGGAGCCAGGGTGACGGGATCGGCGAGGTCGGCGCGGACATGCCGCGCTCCCTCCGGGAGGGCGTAGGGGAGGGGGTTACGGGACACGGCCGTCACCTTCTCGCCCGCGAGGGCCAGCGCCTCGACGAGCGGACGGCCGATGTTTCCGGAGGCACCGGTCACCACGAACACAGAAAACTCCCAAAGTCGTTGAAAAGAGGTGGAGTTGGGCGATGTCTGTGACGCTAGCATCCTTCGTATAGTAGGTACCTAGAGGAAAGTGACTTCCCTGGAAGGGGTCAAATGGGTGGCAGTACCGGTGTCTTGGGCAACGGCGCCACGCGTGGCGGGCATGTCGACCCGGAGCGGGCGTGCCCGGTCTCCCCGGTCGTCGACCTCGTCTTCAGTCGCTGGACGACGCCGATCCTGTGGACGCTGAACGAGTTCGGCCGACAGCGTTTCGTCCAACTCCAGCGCAACATCGGCACGATCACGCCGAAGGTCCTCACCCAGCGGCTGCGTCAGATGGAGCGCGACGGCCTGGTCGTGCGGACGTACCACCCCGAGGTGCCGCCCCGCGTCGAGTACGAGATCAGCGCCCTCGGCCGCAGTCTGGCCCCGATCTTCGCCCACCTCGCCGACTGGTCCGCGGAGAACCTGCCGAAGGTCGAGGAGGCCAGGCGGGAGTTCGACGCGGCGGACGGCCTCTCATAGCTGTCCGTTGTCGCACGACAGCGCGCCGTAGCCGGTAGGGTTGCGCCCGTGACGCACCCGCGACGGGTGCGTCCTCCCTTCACTCCGGGCCCCGTCCCCTCGGGGCCCGGCCCGACGAGAGCGGTCCCGGGACCGTGACTGACCGCCTCACGTCGAAGGGAGGACGCCCCAGCATGGGCGGTCACGAGGAGCAGAAACCGACTCTCGTCATGCGGCTGATCCGGCTCTTGCCGGAACGAGCGGCGCGGCACGCGAGGAGGTGGCTGCTCTGGTGGCTCAGCAGGTAGCCGGATATCCCCACACGGGATGGGGACATCCGACAGGCTCCTGATGAGCCGGGCCCTGCTCGGAGTTCCCGCTCCGGGTGGGGCCCACCTGCTCTGGTGGCTCAGCAGGTAGCCGGATATCCCCACACAGCCTGGGGACATCCGACAGGCTCCTGATGAGCCGGGCCCTGCCCGGAGAATCCCGCTCCGGGTGGGGCCCACCTGCTCCTGCTGGAGCGGGCGGCGAGGCAGTTCCAGTACAGCACAGGACCTCTCCGCCGGGCACCAGGATCACCGACAGTTCACGCCACCGCCCGCCGCCGGGTGCTCCCTCTCTCCGTCATCCTCGGCGCCAGCACCGTGGCCTCCGGAACCCTCTTCCCGCCCAGCTTCGCCACCAGCAGCTCCACCGCCCGCTCCCCCACCTCGGCGGCAGGCAGCGCGATCGATGTGACCGGCACCCGGAGTGATGCCGCGAGTTCGTCCGGGCAGATCGCGGTGACCGAGAGGTCGGACGGCACCCGCAGGCCCAGCTCCTCGAACGCGTCGATCAGTGGCCCCAGGACGGCCTCGTTGTGGACGACGACTCCGGTCAGCGCGGGCTGCTCCCGCAGCAGTCGCTCGGCGAGCGCGCGGGCCGCCGCGGGCGAGGCCTCGCACGGATGGACGGCGGAGATGAGCCGTCCCCGGTCGGCGGCGGCCGTGAAGCCCTGTACCACCCGCTGGGCGAACGCCGTCCCCCGTACGTACACCTCCGGGGGCGACCCCACCAGCGCCACCACCCGGTGGCCGAGCCGCGCCAGATGTTCCACACACGCCTCACCCGCCGCCCTGAAGTCCAGGTCGATGCAGGTCAGACCCTCCGAATCGGCCGGGAAGCCGATCATCACCGACGGCCGGTCCAGGTCGCGTAACAGCGCAGGGCGAGGATCGTTCAGCTGCACGTCCATCACGACCAGCCCGTCGACCAACGCCGTGTCCACGACCCGCCGCAGTCCCTGCGTGCCCTCCTCCTGGGTCAGCAGCAGCACGTCGTGGTCGTGGCGTCGGGCCGTCGTCACCACCGACGCCGCGAACTGCATCACCACCGGAACGTCGATGCCCGTCCGCAGCGGCATCACCAGAGCGAGCACGTTCGACCCGCCGCCGGCCAGGGCACGGGCGCCGGCGTGCGGGCGGTAGCCGAGCCGGCGGATGGACTCCTCGACGCGGCGCCGGGTCTCGTCGGAGATCGGGCGCTTGCCGCTCAGCGCGTACGACACGGTGCTGGGGGAGACCCCGGCATGCCGGGCCACATCCGTGATCTTCACCATCAGCCCAGCTCCAGCGAGAGGAACCCGGTCCCCGCCCGCGCCCGGACCTCCCGCTCGCCCGACGCCAGCCCCCAGGGCGCGGCCGGGTCGTCGCAGGACGCCCGCAGCGTGTCCCCTTCCCGTACGACCGTGAAGACCACGTCTCCGATCCGCACCGTCCGCCGGTCGCCCCGCTCCAGGCCGTACGCCCGCAGCGTCACCCCGTCGGCATGGTCGTAGTCGGGCCGGTCGTCCACCGCGCCCACCGGGATCACCGCACCCGGCCGGACCAGCAGCGGCACGCTGGTGAAGTCGTGCTGCTCGCGCACCCAGCGCGGACCGGTCACCGTCCGCCCGCTGAGGAAATGCGTCCAGATGCCCTCGGGGACGTAGTACGTCACGTCCCCCTCGTCGTTGAAGACGGGGGCCACCAGGAGGTCCGGCCCGAGCATGTACTGCCGCTCCAGATGCGCGCACCCCGGGTCGTCCGGGAACTCCAGCACCATCGCCCGCATCATCGGCACCCCCTCGGTGTGGGCGATGCGGGCGGCCTCGTAGAGGTAGGGCATCAGGCGCAGCTTGAGGTGGGTGAAGTGGCGGGCCACGTCCACCGACTCCTCGTCGAACAGCCAGGGGACGCGGTACGACGACGAGCCGTGCAGCCTGCTGTGCGAGGACAGCAGGCCGAACGCCAGCCACCGCTTGAACAGCGCGGGCGTCGGCGTGCCCTCGAAACCGCCGATGTCATGGCTCCAGTAGCCGAAGCCCGACAGGCCGAGCGAGAGACCGCCGCGCAGCGACTCCGCCATCGACTCGTACGTCGCCTCGCAGTCGCCGCCCCAGTGCACCGGGAACTTCTGGCTGCCCGCCGTAGCCGAGCGCGCGAAGAGCACCGCCTCCTCCTCGCCCCGGTGCTTGCGCAGCACGTCGAAGACGGTGCGGTTGTAGAGGTACGTGTAGTAGTTGTGCATCCGCTCCGGGTCGGAGCCGTCGGACCACGCCACGTCGAGCGGCACCCGCTCGCCGAAGTCGGTCTTGAAGCAGTCGACGCCCTGCGCGAGCAGCGCCTCCAGCTTCGCGGCGTACCAGTCGCGGGCGGCGGGCAGGGTGAAGTCGACCAGCGCCATGCCGGGCTGCCACAGGTCCCACTGCCAGACGCTCCCGTCCGGCCGCTTCAGCAGGTACCCCAGCGCCTTGCCCTCCGCGAACAGCGGGGAGCGCTGGGCGATGTACGGGTTGATCCAGACACAGATCCGCAGGTCCTTGGCCTTCAGCCGGGCCAGCATCCCCTCCGGGTCCGGGAAGACGCGCGGGTCCCACTGGAAGTCGCACCAGTTGAACTCACGCATCCAGAAGCAGTCGAAGTGGAAGACGGAGAGCGGCAGTTCGCGCTCCCGCATGCCGTCCACGAACGACGTCACCGTCTCCTCGTCGTACGACGTCGTGAAGGACGTCGACAGCCACAGGCCGAAGGACCACGCGGGCGGGAGGGCGGGGCGGCCGGTCAGGGCCGTGTACTTGCGGAGGATGTCCTTCGGGGTCGGGCCGTGGATGACGTAGTACGTCAGCTCCTGGGTCTCCGCGCTGAACTGCACCCGGGACACCACCTCCGAGGCCACCTCGAAGGAGACCTTGCCCGGGGTGTCGACGAAGACGCCGTAGCCCGCGTCGGTCAGGAAGAACGGCACGTTCTTGTACGCCTGCTCGCTGCACGTGCCGCCGTCGGACTGCCAGATGTCGACGACCTGCCCGTTCTTGACGAGGGGGCCGAAGCGCTCGCCGAGACCGTAGACGGAGGTGCCGACGCCGAGGTTCAACTGTTCGCGAAGGTAGTGCGCGCCTGTCGCGTCCCGCATGATGCCCATGCTCTTGGGGCCGCTGGAGGTGAGGGTGCGGCCGCCGGCCAGGAACTCGACCTGCCAGGAGCCGGTGCGGGCGACCCGGACCGAGAGCCCGCCGGAGGTGAGGGTCGCGTGCTCGTCGTCGTACGAGATCTGCGCGGCGGTCTCCGCCGACTCGGTGAGCTCGAACTCGGGGCCGCGGGGCTGCTCGCCGCTGAAGTGCGTCAGGGTCAGGCCGATGACGTCGGGCATCGGCGTGTGGGCGTTGATCGTCATGACCGGTCCCGTCATCAGGTCGCCGCGCGTGCGGATGGGCCGGGTCGGCGCGTGGATCTCCAGGGCGCCGTCCGACTCGGTCACGTCGAGGACTGTGGCGGGGTGGGCCGCGGTGACGCCTTCGCGCAGCAGCCAGTAGCCGTCGGTGAACTTCATGTGGGGGTCCCTTAGCGCGTCTGGTCCTGTCGAATCGTTTCGATCACTGGTGTCGAAGCGCTTCGATTGGCGAAGGTATGTGCGACCTGGGAGTGAGTCAATGGGGCGGCATGGGAATGGGGGGCACCATGACGATGACGACGACGGCCGCGCAGGCGCCGATCGTGACGGGGAGCGCCTTGCTCGGCTCGATGAGCGACCTGCTGAACGACCCCCTCGCCGCATATCTGCGGGCCCGCCGCGACCACGGTGACGTGGTGCGCTTCCGGGCCGGACCACCGGGGCTGCGGTCCGACATCTACGCGGTGTTCTCCCCCGAGGGAGCACAGCAGGTGCTGGCGACCCGGGCGGCCGACTTCCGCAAGGACAACGTCTTCTACGAGGAGCTGCGCCAGTCGGTCGGCAACGGACTGCTCACCAGCCAGGACGCCACCTACCTCCGCCAACGGCGCCTGGTGCAGCCGCTGTTCACGCGCCGCCGGGTGAACGGCTACGCGATCCAGGTGGCCGAGGAGGCGGCCGCGCTGACCGCCGGCTGGCGTGCCGTGCCCGGTGACGGGACCGTCGAACTGGTCGGGGAGATGCACCGGTTCGCGCTGCACGTCGTCGGCCGGATCCTGTTCGGAACGGACGTACAGCAGGCGTTCGGGATCATCGAGCGCACCCTGCCCGCGCTCCAGGAGTACTCCCTCAAGCGCGGCTTCTCCCCGCTCAGGGTGCCGCGCTCCTGGCCCACCCCCGCCAACCGCCGCGCCGGACGCCTCCAGGCGGAGCTGCACGCGCTGTGCGACAGGATCATCGCCGGCCGCCGCGGCCGGGAGGACCGGGACGACCTGGTCACCCTCCTCGTGCACGCCGAGAACGCCGAGGACGGCAGCCTCGACGCCGACGAACTCCGCGAGCAGGTCCTGATCTTCCTGCTGGCAGGCCACGAGACGACCGCCACCGCACTCGCCTTCGCCCTGCACCTGCTCGCCCGGCACCCCGAGGAACAGCGCCGTGTGCGGGAGGAGGTGGACCGGGTGCTCGGCGGCCCCGGCGGACGGGCGCCCACCGCGGACGACATGGAGGCGCTGCCGTATCTGACGATGGTGGTGAAGGAGGCGATGCGGCTGTACCCCTCCGCGCCCGTGATCGGCCGCCGCTCGGTCGTCGAGGCGGAGGTCGACGGCGTACGGATACCGGCGGGCGCCGACCTCCTGGTCAGCCCGTGGGTCACCCAGCGCCACCCCGACCACTGGCCGGACGCCGAGCGGTTCGACCCCTCCCGCTTCACCCCCGAGGCGGAGGCGGGGCGCCCGCGGTACGCCTGGTTCCCGTTCGGTGGCGGACCGCGCGCCTGTATAGGCCAGCACCTGTCGATGCTGGAGTCGGTGCTGGGGCTGGCGGTGCTGCTGCGGGAGTTCGCGTTCGAGGACGCGGGGGAGGGGGAGGTGCCGCTCGGGGCGGGGATCACGTTGATGGCGAAGGGGCCCGTGCGAGCGCGGGTCGCTCCGCGGGGTTGAGCGGTGGGGGCGCCGTGTGGTGGGCGGCCTTTTGTCCGCGGCGCCGTTGTGGCTGGTCGCGCCCTGCGGCGGAGCCGCACATTGACGCAGGCCCGCGCCCCTTCAGGGGGTTGTCGCCAGGGCGATCAGCAGTGCTGTCGCCGCTGCTGCGAGCGGTACTCCGTAGGCGGCTGTCGGGGTCACGTGCTCCGCCATCCAGCCTCCTGCCGCGCTGCCGCACGCGATCCCGCCGAGCAAGGCCGTCACCGCGAGGGTCATGCCCTCGTTGAGGCGGCCGTCCGGGGTGCGCTGCTGCACCAGGGCCATGTTGGTGATCATGGTCGGGGCGGTGGCCATGCCGGCGATCAGCAGGGCGAGGGCCAGCGGCGCGAGCGAGCCGGTCAGGGACGCGGCGAGCAGCGGCAGCGTCAGCAGCGTGGTCATCGCCGCTATGCACCAGGGGTAGCGGTGCTCGGCGGGACCGGAGAGCCTGAGCCGGCCGTACAGCAGGCCCGCCGCGCAGGACCCGGCCGCCTGGAGCGCGAGCACCGCACCCGCCGCCGTACGGTGACCCGCCGCGTCCGCGAACGCGAGGGTGACGACCTCCGTCGATCCGAACACCGCGCCCATGGCGAGGCAGACGGCCAGCAACGGGGGCATGCCGGGGGCGCGGAACGGCGACTTCACGGCCGTATGCGTCGTCGCACCCGGCCGGTCCCGAGGTGGCGTCGGCGGCTCGGTCGACCGCTGCGCCGCGAAGGCCAGCACGCCCGTCACCAGGAGTACGACCCCGACCAGCGTCCCGGCCTCCGGGAACAACGTCCCGCACAGGAAGGCCGCGAGCACCGGCCCCAGCATGAAGCACAGCTCGTCGGCGGCCTGCTCGAAGGAGTTCGCGGTGTGCAGGGACCCGGCGTCGCCCTTCAGCAGATGGGACCAGCGGGCCCGGGACATGCCGCCGGTGTTCGGGGTGGTCGCGGTGGCGGCGTATGAGGCGAAGAGGGTCCACACCGGGGCCTCGTAGCGCACGCACAGCAGCAGCGCGAGGCTGCCCAGCGCGGCGACGAGCGTGGCGGGCACGGCCACCCGGGCCTGTCCGTACCGGTCGACGAGCCGTGCGGTCCAGGGGGCGACCAGCGCGGTCGCCGCGAGGCCGGTCGCGGTGACCGCGCCGGCGAGGGCGTACGAGCCCCGGGTGCCGGCGATCATCACGACCGCGCTCACGCTGAACATGCCCATGGGCAGGCGGGCGACCAGGTTCGCGAGGGTGAAGGCACGTGTGCCGGGGTGCTCGAAGAGCCGGCGGTACGGGCCGGGCGGCCGGCTCCTCGTGCGGGCGCCGAAGTCGACGGCGACGAGGGTGTCGGCGGTGACGGTGAGCAAAGGGGCGTGAGGGACGGTCCGGTCTTCTCCGGACGGCGGTTGCGGCATGGATCCACCGTCACCCGGAGTGGATCACGTGGTCCAACACCTGCTCGGCGCGGATTCACGCACCTGTGTTGTGAGACGGGCGCGCGCTGTAGGTTCCCCGCATGTCCGCTCCCGCTCACCTCGACCCCCGCCTTCTGCGTGCCTTCCTCGCCGTGGCGGAGGAACTCCACTTCACGCGCGCCGCGGCACGGCTGTACGTCGCCCAGCAGGCGCTCAGCCGGGACATACGGCGGCTGGAGCGGGAACTGGGCGCCGAGCTGTTCGTGCGGACGACCCGGCAGGTCGCGCTGACGGCCGACGGCGAGCGGCTGGTGCCGTACGCGCGCCGGGTCCTCCAGGCCCAGGACGATCTGCTCGCCGCCTTCGGCCAGGCGCGCGCCCTGCTGGTGGACATCAACTCCCCGGGCCTGGGCACCCCGCGCCGCGTCCTGTACCGGGCCCGCGAACTCGCCCCCGAGCACGAGCTGATGGCCCGCTACGAGAGCGGCCTGACGGGGGCGGCCGGCGAGATGGCCGCGGGGCGGCTGGACGCGTCCTTCGGCCGGTTCGCGGGGCTGGACCCGGCGCTGCGGGCCGACCTCGACCATCAGCCGGTCCGCTACGAGCCCATGGCGATCCTGCTCCCCGAGGAGCATCCGCTGGCGGCGCTGGACGCGGTGCCGCTCGCCGCGCTCGCGGGGCAGACCGTCTACGCCGGGGCCGGAAACCCCCGTACCCCGGAGTGGACCGACCTGGCGCACCGGCTGTTCGACGGCCGGGGCATCGAGGTCGCGGCGCCCGCCCCGCTCGCCGTGGGGGACGAGGAGTTCGAGCGGATCATGGCCAAGACGGGGACTCCCGTCCTCGTCGTCGTGGACTTTCCGGCCATGCCCCGGACCGTGCTGCGTCCCTTGATCGATCCGGTGCCCCTGTCACCTGTTTCCCTGGTGTGGCGAAAGGGCCTGGTGCACCCCGCGTTCGACGCCCTTCGACGGGCTGCGGCCCAGGTCACGGCCGAGGAGGACTGGCTCCGCAGGCCCGCCGACGCGTGGATTTCGGCCATGGATTCGGCCATCATGAGTGCGCACAATTGACACACGGCAACCACGAAACCTCCGCGTGCGCTACATTCTTGGCCTGAGCACGATGTGGTAATGGGGGGCGCTCGGCCGGGTGGGGGCTCGGTACGGCGACGGGTGCTCAGTGTCGTGCGCGCACCCAGAACGGTCCCGTGGGGGGATGTGCGTGCACGTGAAGAAGTGGCGAGAAGACGCCCAACCGGAGTGGCCCGAGATCGCAGCGGGCCCCGGAGGCGGTTCTTCCGCGGGGGGTTTCCGGGGTGACACCCAGGCCTTCCCGGCGACCGGGGCGGTCGGCGTGCCTGGTGTGCCCGGTCAGGGCCATCGCTCCCGATCCGAAGCAAGGGAGACGGAGATACACCACGGCGGCCGGCGCGCGTCCTCGGACGCCGACGAGACAGAGATCCTGAGAGGCGGTCCCCGGGCCTCCGCGTCCGCTTCCGGGGCCGACGAGACCGCGGTGCTTCCGTCGGTCGGGAGAGTTGACGGCTGGTCGGCCTTCGAGCGGCCGTCGGCCCGGCGGAACGAGGGCGGGTTCCCCGCCGGCGGCGAGACCCACACTGCTTCCGCGGGCACCGCTCGCGCTGTCCGCGACCCGTGGAGCGAGCCCGAGGAGCCGGAGGGGTCCGTGCGGCCCGGCGCGACCCACGATCCGCACGAGGTCACCGTCCAGCTCGACGGCGTGGGCGTCCAGCTCGACAACATGCTGCGCGCCGCCAAGGACGCCCCGGGCGGCGGCGAGAGCTCCGACGGACCGGTGTTCGTCGACGAGTCGGGCCGCCGCAGCCGCCGCTACCGCCGTATCGGCATGGCCGTGGCCCTCGCCTGCGCCGTCTACGCCGTGGTCATCGTCGCCACCGTGCTGTCCGGCAACTCCGACGCGCCCTGGCTGCCGGTGGAAGGCCCCAAGGAGCAGCCGACCGGGCAGGTCGACACCTCGCCGCTGCCCGCGGAGTCGGCACCGGTGCCCTCCGGCACCGGCGATGTCTCGCCGGGAGCCTCGCCGACGGCCGACCCCGGTACGACCGCGTCCCCGGGCGCCGACACGACCGCGCCCGGCGCGTCGGCCGGCGCCGAGGACCCGGGGGCGTCCGCCGATCCCGAGCCGAGCGCCACGAACCCCACCACGAAGCCGGACACGGATCCCACCCAGGACCCCGATCCGACCGTCGAGCCCACCGCGCCCGACCCCGACCCGACCCCGACGGACGGCGGCGGCCCCACCGAGGAGCCGACCGACACCCCGACCATCGACGAACCCGGCACCGGCACGGTCGCCGACGGTCCGAGCGACCCGTCGCCCATCGCGCAGGAGCCGGGCGACCTCGCCTCCGCCCCCGCCCCGTCCCCGGAGTACACCCTCTGATGGCCTCCCGCACCCGCCGTCACGGGCCCGCGAAGGGAGCCCCAGACGGCTCCCGGCGCCGCCGCGTGCCCATGCGCCTGCTGCTGCCCTGCCTCGTCCTCGTCGCGCTGATGGCGATGCTGATGCTGCGCGGGTACGTCCACAGCGAGATCCTGGCCGATCACCGTGTCCGTCCCGCCGCCGCCACCGAGAAGGTGCCTCAGGAGATCCTGAGCGGCGGCCCCGTCATCGACACCCGCAGCGGCCGCACCGAGAGCCTGGGCCTCCAGGACCACCGACTCGTCCTTACCTTCGACGACGGCCCGGACCCGACCTGGACCCCCAAGGTCCTGGACGTGCTCAAGAAGCACGACGCGCACGCGGTCTTCTTCGTCACCGGCACCATGAGCTCGCGCTATCCGGACCTGGTCCGGCGCATGGTCGAGGAGGGCCACGAGGTCGGCCTGCACACTTTCAACCACCCCGACCTCTCCTACCAGTCGAAGAAGCGCATCGACTGGGAGCTGTCCCAGAACCAGCTGGCGATCAGCGGCGCGGCCGGCATCCGTACCTCCCTGTTCCGGCCGCCGTACTCCTCCTTCGCCGACGCCATGGACAACCAGTCCTGGCCGGTGACCGAGTACATCGGCAAGCGCGGTTACATCACCGTCGTCAACAACACCGACAGCGAGGACTGGCGCAAGCCCGGCGTCGACGAGATCATCCGCCGGGCCACCCCCAAGGGCGGCAAGGGCGCGATCGTGCTGATGCACGACTCCGGCGGCGACCGGCACCAGACCGTCGAGGCGCTGGACCGGTTCCTCCCGGACATGCAGGCCAAGGGCTACGAGTTCGACA
Organism: Streptomyces sp. NPDC057623; assembly: GCF_042800355.1. Taxonomy (NCBI): domain Bacteria; kingdom Bacillati; phylum Actinomycetota; class Actinomycetes; order Kitasatosporales; family Streptomycetaceae; genus Streptomyces; species Streptomyces sp. NPDC057623. The sequence goes on along the minus strand of NZ_JBHVGZ010000027.1, from coordinate 34,733 downwards.
ACCTCACCGAGGCGCTCGACGCCCCCAGCGCGCACACCCAGGTCACCGGCCTGGACCGGTGGAAGGGCAAGGCCTGGGTCTTCCTGGTCCAGGCGTCGGACGACATCACCGGCGTCATGGTGGTCGGTCTCGCGGTGATCGGCTTCCTGGTCATCAGCCGCTTCGTGCTGATGCTGCTGCTGTCGGGCATCCACGCGCGCCGGGTGCGGCGCCGGGGCTTTTCCTGGGGCCCGCCGGTCACCGAACCGGTGTCGGTGCTGGTCCCGGCGTACAACGAGGCCAAGTGCATCGAGAACACCGTCCGTTCCCTGATGGCGAGCGAGCACCCGATCGAGGTGATCGTCATCGACGACGGCTCCAGCGACGGCACGGCACGGATCGTCGAGGCGATGGGCCTGCCGAACGTCCGCGTCGTCCGCCAGCTCAACGCGGGCAAGCCGGCGGCCCTCAACCGGGGCCTGGCGAACGCCCGTTACGACCTGATCGTGATGATGGACGGCGACACCGTCTTCGAACCGGCCACGGTCCGCGAGCTGGTCCAGCCCTTCGGCGACCGGCGCGTCGGCGCCGTCGCGGGCAATGCGAAGGTCGGCAACCGGGACTCCCTCATCGGGGCCTGGCAGCACATCGAGTACGTGATGGGCTTCAACCTCGACCGCCGGATGTACGACATGCTGCGCTGCATGCCGACCATCCCGGGCGCGGTCGGAGCGTTCCGCAGGTCCGCTCTGGAACGGGTCGGCGGCATGAGCGACGACACGCTCGCCGAGGACACGGACATCACCATGGCGATGCACCGGGACGGCTGGCGGGTCGTCTACGCCGAGAACGCCCGGGCGTGGACCGAGGCCCCGGAGTCGGTCCAGCAGCTGTGGTCCCAGCGCTACCGCTGGTCGTACGGCACGATGCAGGCGATCTGGAAGCACCGCAGGGCACTGGTGGAGCGGGGCCCGTCGGGCCGCTTCGGCCGGGTCGGCCTGCCGCTGGTGTCGCTGTTCATGGTCCTGGCCCCGCTGCTGGCCCCGCTGATCGACGTGTTCCTGCTCTACGGACTGGTCTTCGGCCCGACGCAGAAGACGATCGGCGCCTGGCTGGGCGTCCTGGCCATCCAGGTGGTCTGCGCCGCCTACGCCTTCCGCCTGGACAAGGAACGCATGACCCATCTGATCTCCCTCCCGCTCCAGCAGGTCCTCTACCGCCAGCTCATGTACGTCGTCCTGCTCCAGTCCTGGATCACCGCCCTCACCGGCGGCCGCCTGCGCTGGCAGAAGCTGCGCCGCACGGGCGTCGTCGAGGCGCCCGGCGGGCCCGTACCGCGCCAGCGGGCGGCGGGCACGCGCGACGGTGACCGGAGGCCGGTCGGATGACCCACGGATACCAGCCGACGGGCACGGGCGGGGGCACGGAGGCCGGACCCGCGGAGACCGCGTGGCGGGCTCAGATGACGGCGCCTCACGCCGTCCCGCAGCAGCGCACGACGGAGCCGGAGCCGGCTCCCGCGCCCCCCGCACCCGCCGTCGAACCCGCCGCGGCCGCGCCCAGGAAGCCGGGCCGGGACCGGTACCTGGACCTGCTCCGCTCGCTGGCCCTGGTCCGCGTGGTCGTCTACCACCTCTTCGGCTGGGCCTGGCTGACGGTGCTGTTCCCGTCCATGGGCGTGATGTTCGCGCTGGCCGGCTCGCTGATGGCCCGCTCCCTGAACCGCCCGGCATGGGGCGTGATCAAGGGGCGCGTCCGCCGTCTCCTCCCTCCCCTGTGGGTGTTCAGCGCGGTGGTGCTGGCGCTGATGTTCGGCGGCGGCTGGAACCCGGCGAAGGACCCGGACCACAGCGGAACGTGGGCCCTGGTCGAACTCGTCAACTACGTCGTCCCGATCGGCGCACCGCCCTTCCCCTGGCACATCGGCTCCCAGTCGGGCCTGCTGGAGGACACCTGGGCGGTCCAGGCGGCGGGCGTGCTGTGGTACCTGCGGGCCTACCTGTGGTTCGTGGTGGCGTCCCCCCTGCTGCTGTGGGCGTTCCGCAGGGCACCGTGGCCGACCCTGCTCGCCCCGCTCGGACTGACGGCGGTGGTCGGCACCGGACTTGTCTCCATCCCCGGCGAGACGGGCAACGCGGTCACCGACTTCGCCGTCTACGGCAGCTGCTGGGTCCTGGGCTTCGCCCACCACGAGGGCTTCCTGGCGAAGATCCCGCGCTATGTGGCCGTCTCCGGCGCCTCGCTCGTGATGGCCTTCGGACTGTGGTGGGCCTCGGGCCACCTGGGCCCGGACGGCTGGGACCTCAACGACATCCCGCTGGCCCAGGCCACCTGGTCCTTCGGGTTCGTCGTGATCCTGCTCCAGTACTCCCCGTCGTGGCAGGAACTGCCCGGACGGCTCGCCAGGTGGGACAAGCTGGTGACGCTGTCCAACAACCGCGCGGTCACGATCTACCTCTGGCACAACCTCCTGATCATGGCCACCGTCCCGCTCCTCGACCAGCTCTACCAACTCCCCTTCATGCAGGACGAACGAGCCACGGCGGCGCTCGACTCGACCTACATGATCTGGATGTTCTTCCTGGTGTGGCCGTTGATCGGCCTGGCGATCATCGCCGTGGGCTGGGTCGAGGACATCGCCGCGAAGCGAAGCCCGAGAATGTGGCCGAACGGGGCCGGGAAAGCGACGCGGCACCGGGCCCGGTGAAGAGTTCCACCAAGATCCGGTGAACCCCACCGGCCGAGGTTCCGGCTGTCAGACCCCCGTGGAACACTGATCGCGTTGCGGAAGTGAACGGGGCGGCCCAAGTGGCCGGGCGGGCCTGTGCGGCCGGTGGGGAGCGGGTAGGGATGAGCAAGCGGCAGGTGCAGAAGATGCTGCGGCTGATGGCGAGCGGGGAGCCGGTCGAGCTGACCAGCCCCATGGCCTCGGTGAAGAAGCTCGCCACGCTCGCCTTCCTCGCCCAGCAGTTCGGGTACGAGTACATGGACGTCCGGCAGAGCGGCAGTCGCAACAACGCGCTCGTCATGCTGATCGCGCCCGACCCGAGCCCCCAGGCCCGCGCCCGCGCCGCGCAGAACTGGGCGCAGTATCCGAACGTCGGCGACGGCGTCTCCGTACCGCCCCTGATCCCCGACGCCTTCGAACTGCTCAAGGCCCGCATCAACTTCGACCTGACCGGCAAGAACGCCGAGAAGCGGATGGGCTACGCGGCCATCGGGCTCACCGTCGGCGCGGTGATCCTCGGGCTGCGGCTCGGCGCGGACGCCGCCGCCTGGGTCGCCGCGTTCCTCACCTGGGCGTTCTTCATGGCGATCGTCGGCATCGGCTTCGCCGTGACCCGCAAGCGCAATGCCAGGTTCGCGGCCAGGCTCCAGGCCGCCGGGTTCATGCCGGTCACCGACCAGACGGGGCGGGTGCGCTACCTGCCGCCGGGCGCGCAGGTCCCGGGACAGTTCCCGGCGCAGCAGAACCCCTTCGCCGCCGGCCCCTACGGCAACCAGCCCCCGCCCGCCCCCGCCGGTTACGGGCAGCAGGCCGCCCCCGCCCCGTACGCCGCCCCGGCCCCGGGCCCCTACGGCGCTCCCCAGGCCCCGGGCCCGTACGGCGCCCCACAGCAACAGCAGCCGTACGGCCAGCCGCAGCCACAGCAGCCGTACGGCCAGCCGCAGCCACAGCAGCCGTACGCGCCGCCGCAGCAGCAGCCGTACGGCCAGCCGCAGCCCTACCCCCAGCAGAACCCCCACTGGCAGCCCCCGCAGCCGCCGCAGCACTGACGCACCCCGCGCGGACGCCCTCTCCTTAAGGGAGCGACCAACAGAACCTCTCATCCACCCTCTCCGCCGGGTGAGAGCAAAGTTCCTTTCCGGTCACTCGTCGCCACAGCTTGGAAACGCGGCCTCTCTACCTTCGGGATCAGCACTCGTAGTGCGACCGAGCCCGAAGACCGTGGAGGCGTCATGACAGCCCCGAGCACAGCCCCCGCTGCGAGCAGGGGAGGCCGCTGGATCGATCACTGGGACCCCGAGGACGAGGCCTTCTGGAACGAGACCGGAGAGAAGATCGCCAAGCGCAACCTCTTCTTCTCGGTCCTCTCCGAGCACATCGGGTTCTCGATCTGGACCCTGTGGTCGGTGATGGTGCTCTTCATGGGGCCGGAGTACGGGCTCACCCCCGCCGACAAGTTCACCATCGTCTCGATGGCCACGCTGGTCGGCGCCGTCGTCCGCGTGCCGTACACCTTCGCCGTCGCCGTCTTCGGTGGCCGGAACTGGACGGTCATCTCGGCGACCCTGCTGCTGGTGCCGACGGTCGCCGCGTTCACCGTGATGGAGCCGGGGACCTCGTTCTCCACGTTCCTGCTGTGCGCGATGCTGGCCGGTGTCGGTGGCGGGAACTTCGCCTCCAGCATGACCAACATCAACGCCTTCTTCCCCCTCCGCAAGAAGGGGTGGGCCCTCGGCCTGAACGCCGGCGGCGGCAACATCGGCGTCCCCGTCGTGCAGCTCATCGGTCTCGCGGTCATCGGCGCCGGCGGCGGCCCCCGCCTGCTGCTCGGGATCTACATCCCGTTCATCGTGATCGCCGCCACCCTCGCGTGGCTGAAGATGGACAGCATCTCGTCCGTCAAGAACGACACCGGCGCCGCCAAGGACGCCGCGAAGGACGCCCACACCTGGATCATGTCCTTCCTCTACATCGGGACGTTCGGCTCCTTCATCGGCTACAGCTTCGCCTTCGGCCTCGTCCTGCAGACCCAGTTCGGCCGTACGCCGCTCCAGGCCGCCTACGTCACCTTCATCGGCCCGCTGCTCGGCTCCCTCATCCGCCCCATCGGCGGCTCGCTCGCCGACCGGTTCGGCGGCGCGAAGATCACGCTGTGGAACTACGTCGCCATGGCCGCCGCGACCTCGGTCATCATCGTGGCCTCGATGCAGAAGTCGCTGCCGCTGTTCACCACCGCGTTCATCGCCCTGTTCGTGCTCAGCGGGCTCGGCAACGGCTCGACGTTCAAGATGATCCCCGGCATCTTCCACGCGAAGGCCCTCGCCAAGGGGCTCACCGGTGACGAGGCCGCCGCCTACGGGCGCCGGCTCTCCGGTGCCTCCATGGGGCTCATCGGCGCGGTGGGCGCGGTCGGCGGACTCGGCATCAACCTCGCCTTCCGCCAGTCCTTCCTCTCCGTCGGCTCCGGCACCGGCGCCTTCGTCACCTTCCTCGCCTTCTACGGCGTCTGCTTCGTGGTCACCTGGGCCGTATACCTTCGCCGCCCGGCTGTCTCCGAGACGAACGCCACAACGGCGACGGAGGCAAAACCGCAGCTCAGCTACGCAGAGGTGTGACGTAACACCGCCGACATCAAGCTGAACCGAGCCTGTCACGCACCGTTGACAGGCTCGTTCGGCATGCAGGTGTAACCACCATCGGGTGCGATCAGGAAGGCACCATCGAACCTTGGCCACCCGGTGCGGCCGACCTGGCGCAGGCACCACCCCTCGAGTGCGGGACGAGAGTTCTATGTACGACGAACAGCAGCAACCCGACCATGGACCCCTCGCGGGGTTCACCGTGGGCGTCACCGCCGCGCGCCGGGCCGACGAGCTCGGGGCACTGCTCCAGCGACGCGGCGCCGCCGTGCTGCACGCCCCTGCCCTGCGCATCGTGCCGCTCGCCGACGACAGCGAACTGCTCGCCGCCACCAAGGAGATCATCCAGCGGACGCCGGACGTCGTGGTCGCCACGACAGCGATCGGCTTCCGGGGCTGGATCGAGGCCGCCGACGGGTGGGGACTGGGCGAGGACCTGCTGGCACGGCTGCGCGGCGTCGAGCTGCTCGCGCGCGGCCCCAAGGTCAAGGGCGCGGTCCGGGCCGCCGGGCTGACCGAGGAGTGGTCACCGTCCAGCGAGTCCATGGCCGAGGTGCTGGACCGGCTGCTGGAGGAGGGCGTCGACGGGCGCCGTATCGCCATCCAGCTGCACGGGGAGCCGCTCCCCGGGTTCGTGGAGGCGTTGCGGGCCGGGGGAGCGGAGGTGCTCGGGGTGCCGGTCTACCGGTGGCTGCCGCCGGAGGACATCGGACCGGTCGACCGGCTGCTGGACGCGGCGGTCTCCCGCGGCCTGGACGCCGTCACCTTCACCAGCGCGCCCGCCGCGGCGTCCCTGCTCTCGCGGGCCGAGGAACGCGGGCTGCTCGCGGAGCTGCTCGCCGCCCTCAGCCACGACGTCCTCCCGGCCTGCGTCGGCCCGGTCACCGCGCTGCCTCTGCAGGCCCTCGGTATCGACACCGTGCAGCCCGAACGCTTCCGCCTCGGTCCGCTGGTCCAGCTCCTCTGCCAGGAGCTCCCGAACCGGGCCCGGTCCCTGCCGATCGCCGGGCACCGGGTGGAGATCCGTGGGCACGCGGTGCTGGTCGACGGGGCGCTGCGGCCGGTGCCGCCGGCGGGGATGTCCCTGCTGCGGGCCCTGTCCCGACGGCCGGGCTGGGTGGTGCCGCGTGCGGAGCTGCTGCGGGCGTTGCCGGGTGCGGGGCGGGACGAGCATGCCGTGGAAACGGCGATGGCGAGGCTGCGTACGGCTCTGGGGGCGCCGAAGCTGATCCAGACGGTGGTGAAGCGGGGGTACCGGCTGGCGCTGGACCCGGCTGCCGACGCCAAGTACGCGGACCGGTGAGGGGGCACCCGGCGTCGTGTCGCCCTCGCTGGGGGCTGCCGCCCCCAGACCCCCGCTTCGGCCTGAACGGCCTCGTCCTCACACGCCGGACGGGCTGGGTCGAGCTGACCGGAGCCGCGCCCTGCCGTACAGCACCAGCGCCCGCCCCAGACACCCCACCGCCACCGTCGCCAGCACTGCCCGTACGGCATTCCACGCCAACCACGGGTCCTCGAACGCCTCCCGCAGGGCGGCCGGATCACCGCCCCCCTTCAGACTGTCGTTCAGCGGGATGCTGAAGGCGACGGTGACCACGAAGGCCAGCCCGTACGCGACCGCCGCCGCCCATACCCACCCCCGGTACGACGCCCCGCGCAGCTGCCACGCCGACACCCCCGTCAGCACCAGCGCCCCGAGGAAGCTCAGGAAGAACACCGGGTTCTCGAAGGCGCCGTTGATGTCGCGCATGACGTCGACGTACACCCGGTCGTCGCTGCGCGCCAGCCCCGGCATCACCCCGCAGGCGAAGATGTAGAAGGCCCCGGCGATCAGGCCCATCGCGACCGTGGCCGCGCCCAGTACCGCTCCGGCCATTGCGCTGTTCCGTGTCATGCCCTCCAGTCAACGGACCCGAGGCCCGCCCGGACATGGCCGTCACGCGCAGCCCCATAAGCGGTCGTCCAGCGCCTGCCGCCGGTACGAGGGGTTCCGGCTCCGCTTCTGGGCAGGCACTGTTAGAGGGAACGGTTTCCCAGCTCTCCTCACGGCATCTCACCGACCCCTGCTGACCGGGTGACCCTAGGCGGTGACAGGCACATGGCACTGGGTACGGCCACGGGCCCGTACGAACTGCGATTCGGCGCCGGGCGGATCTCTCTGGATCTCCTCGCGACCACCCACCCCGACGAGCGGTTCGACTCCGTCGAGGTGCTGCGCGCCTGGATCGTCGGGGCCGGTCTGGCGCCACCGGGTACGCCGCTGGCCCACGCCGACGCCGCCTGGCTGGTCGGGTTCCGTGAACTGCGCGGACGTATCGGACAGTTGGTGCGCGGCGGACTCGCCCCCGAGCCCTGGCCGTCGTACGACATCGCGCTCGCCCGGGTCAACGACATCGCCCGCGCGGCGCCGCCCGCCCCCCGTGCCGTACGCGGTGAAGACGGGACCCTCGTCCGGCAGTTGGATCATCCGCCCGAGTGCGCCGCGCTGCTCGGCGCCCTCGCGCGGGACGCCCTGGAACTGCTCACCGATCCGGTCGCGCGGGCTGGGCTCAGGGAGTGCGAGGGAGACAACTGCCCGATCGTTTATGTCGATTCGTCCCGGGGGCGCAGGAGGCGCTGGTGCTCCAGTGAGGTCTGCGGGAACCGGGAAAGGGTGGCCCGGCACCGTCGCCGCGCGGCCCTCGCCCGTGCCTGACAGTCCGTTATGCGGCTTCTGTGGAACGGCTGTCGAAGTGATTTCGATTACATGCCGTTTACCTACGCACCCGTAGGGAAGCTCTTTTTTGATCTTGCCGATGTGACGGAAATGTAAAGATCGCACGGTGGGAATGTGCTGCCATGTCCCGCTCGTCACGTCACTCCGAAGAAAACTGTCGCCTCACTTTGAACGCTCAACGGGCCGCTTCCGTACGGGTGGTCGAGCGACCGACTGGGGGAACCCCCGGACATCGGAGGTGGGCGTGCGCAAGGATTCCGTCGTGGCCAATGAACGTGGATCGAGGGCCCGACATCGCATGTCCCAGCCCTCGGAACCTGATGAGGAGCTGATGCGTGCGCTGTACAGAGAGCACGCCGGACCCCTCCTTGCGTATGTCCTTCGACTGGTCGCCGGTGACCGGCAACGAGCAGAGGACGTCGTGCAGGAGACGCTCATCCGTGCCTGGAAGAACGCCGGACAGCTCAATCGAGCGACCGGATCGGTACGCCCCTGGCTGGTGACGGTCGCACGGCGCATCGTCATCGACGGCCACCGCAGCCGGCAGGCCCGGCCGCAGGAGGTCGACCCGTCGCCGCTGGAGGTCATCCCCGCGGAGGACGAGATCGACAAGGCGCTGTGGCTGATGACGCTGTCGGACGCACTCGACGACCTGACCCCCGCCCACCGGGAGGTCCTGGTCGAGACGTACTTCAAGGGGCGTACGGTCAACGAGGCGGCCGAGACTCTGGGCATACCCAGCGGCACCGTTCGCTCAAGGGTTTTCTATGCCCTGCGGTCGATGAAGCTGGCTCTGGAGGAGCGGGGGGTGACGGCGTGATGAGTGTTTACGGGGGAAACCAGGGATTCGGGATGGGCGGTTCGGGTATGTCTGGTCCCATGCAGGGACATCCGGCCCCGAGCGAGCACGAGACCGTCGGCGCCTATGCCCTCGGGATCCTCGACGACGCCGAGGCAACCGCTTTCGAGGCGCACCTCGCGACCTGCGAATGGTGCGCCCAGCAGCTGGACGAGCTCGCCGGAATGGAACCGATGCTGGCCGCGCTCGCGGACCTGCCCGGTGCCGGTACGCCCGCGATCGGTGACTCCCTCTCCGCCAAGCCCAGCCCGCGCCTGGTGAACAAGCTCGTCGACGAGGTCGCCGAGCGCCGCGCCCAGAAGCGCCGGCGCAGCTTCTACATGGTCGCCGCGGCGGCCGCGCTGATCGTCGGCGGCCCGTTCGTGGCCGTGGCGACGAACGGCGGGGACGGCGCCGGTGGCGGCGAGGAGAACCGGACCGTGCAGGCGGCCAACCCCGCCAAGGACCTGTTCACGGGCATCGAGAACAAGGTCTCGGGGACCGACTCGACGACCGGCGTCAGCGCGACCGTCGCCCTGTCCGAGAAGTTGTGGGGCACCGAGACGGCCCTCGAACTCAAGGGCGTCAAGGGTCCGCTCAAGTGTTCCCTGATCTTCGTCAGCAAGGACGGCGAGCGCGAGACGGCCGCCTCCTGGTCCGTCCCGAAGTGGGGCTACGGCATCCCGGACGCCAAGACCGAGCAGGCCAGGAACCCTCTCTACGTCAGCGGCGGCGTCTCGATGGCCCCCGACGACGTCGATCACGTCGAGGTCATGGACTTCGACGGAAAGAAGATCGTCGAGGTCGACGTGTAGTCGCCGTAGCGATTCCGGGTCTCCTTCGCGTACGGTTGACGGCTGCCCAGCACGTCAGAAGGGGGCCCGGTGGCCGCTCAGGCTTCGCAGGAAACCGCGCTCGAAGACTCCTTGAGAGATCGGGAGATCGGCGTCGAACAGGAACACCTGGACCGGGTGTACCGACGGCTCGAGGAGAAGATCCACGAGGCGGAGTTCCTCATGAACGACGCGGCCAAGCGCGGCCAGGTCGGTACGCCCGGCGCACTCGCCGAGCGGGACGCGCAGGTCTTCCGGGCGGGCGTCCACCTCAACCGGCTCAACAACGAGTTCGAGGACTTCCTCTTCGGCCGGATCGACCTGCTGCCCGGCAGGGACGGCAAGAAGGGACCCGACGGCGCGTACACCGCCGTCGAGCCCGCCGAGGGCGCGATCCGCGAGGACAACACCGCCGACATCGCCGAGACGCTGCACATCGGCCGCATCGGTGTGCTCGACCAGGACTACGCCCCGCTGGTCATCGACTGGCGGGCCCCGGCCGCGGCGCCGTTCTACCGCTCCACCCCGGTGGACCCGGGGCGGGTCGTACGGCGCCGGGTCATCCGCTCCAAGGGCCGCCGGGTGCTGGGCGTCGAGGACGACCTGATGCGCCCCGAGCTCAAGGCGTTCCTGCGCGGGGACGAGCTGGCCGTCATCGGTGACGGCGCCCTCATGGCCGCCCTCGGCCAGGCCCGCAGCCACACCATGCGGGACATCGTGGCCTCCATCCAGGCCGAGCAGGACCTGGTCATCCGCGCCCCCGCCGCCTCCGTGACCTACGTCGAGGGCGGCCCCGGCACGGGCAAGACGGCCGTGGCCCTGCACCGCGCCGCCTACCTCCTCTACCAGGACCGGCGCCGGTACGCGGGCGGCATCCTGATCGTCTCCCCGACCCCGCTCCTCGTGGCGTACACCGAGGGCGTGCTCCCATCCCTCGGTGAGGAGGGCCAGGTCGCCATCCGCGCGATCGGCTCGCTCGTCGACGGCGCCGAGGCCACGCTGTACGACTCCCCGTCCACGGCCCGCGCCAAGGGCTCGTACCGCATGCTCAAGGTGCTGCGGAAGGCCGCCCGCGGAGCCCTGGAACTGAACGATTCGCCGACCCGGCTCAGAGTCGTCGCCTTCGGCCGCCGGCTCGAACTGGAGGCCGGGGAGCTGGAGCGGATCCGCCGCAACGCCCTCGGCGGTACGGCCCCCGTGAACCTGCTGCGCCCGCGCGCCCGCAAACTGCTGCTCGACGCCCTGTGGACGCAGTCGGGCGGCGCTTCCCGCCACTCCGACCCCGAGCTGGCCGCCGAGCTGCGCTCCTCCTTCGACGAGGACGTCAGCACCGAGGACAGCTTCATCGCCTTCCTCGACGCCTGGTGGCCGGAGCTGACCCCGAAGAGCGTCATGACGGCCATGGCCGACGAACGCCGCCTCGGCCGCTGGGCCCGCCGGATCCTCAACCCCGGCGAGGTGCGCAAGGTCGCCCGCTCGCTCAAGCGGGACGGGTACTCCGTGCACGACATCGCCATGCTCGACGAACTCCAGGCGACCCTCGGCACCCCGGCCCGCCCCAGGAAGAAGCGCGAGCTGGACCCGCTCGACCAGCTCACCGGCCTGGAGGAGCTGATGCCGGTGCGCGAGGAGTCGCAGCGCGAGCGCGCCGAGCGGCTGGCGGCCGAGCGCACCGAGTACGCCCACGTGATCATCGACGAGGCCCAGGACGTCACGCCGATGCAGTGGCGGATGCTCGGACGCAGGGGCCGCCACGCGACCTGGACGGTCGTCGGCGACCCGGCCCAGTCGTCCTGGTCCGACGTCGACGAGGCGGCCGAGGCACGCGACGAGGCACTGGGCACCCGCCCGCGCCGTCGCTTCCAGCTCACCGTGAACTACCGCAACCCGGCCGAGATCGCCCAGCTGGCGGCGAAGGTGCTGGCGCTGGCCATGCCGGGCTCGACCTCGCCGTCGGCCGTCCGCTCCACCGGCGTCGAGCCACGTTTTGTGACGACGAACAACGCACGCGGCACTGTCGTACGGGACTCCCTCGCGCACACCGTCCGCGAGGAGGCCGCCCGGCTGCTCGACCGCGTCGACGGCACGGTCGGAGTCGTCGTCGCCATGCAGCGGCGCGACGAGGCGGCCAAGTGGCTCGCCGGACTCGGCGACCGCGTCGTGGCGCTCGGCAGCCTGGAGGCGAAGGGGCTGGAGTACGACGCGACGGTCGTCGTCTCCCCGGCGGAGATCGCGGACGAGTCACCCGCCGGACTGCGCGTGCTGTACGTCGCGCTGACCCGGGCCACCCAGCAGCTCACGGTGGTGTCGGGGGAGCGGGACGAGCCGGACGCGTCCGGGGTGCCGGACCTGCTCCGAGATTGATCCGGAAGAACCGCCGGTACGGGAATGGCCCTACGGGATCTGTTTGTTAGCCTGGGTGTGGCACCGGCTCGATCCAAGCCCCCGGGCCCAACCTTCGTCGCTACGAGCGACCACTTGCCGCGAGGCGAGCATGGCGGGTCGGTGTCATGAACGGAGAGAAGGGACCCACGTCATCAAGTGACGTGGGTCTCTTTTCATGAGAAGGCGTGGCGAACAATACGTTCGCAATTCAAGCCCGGCTAACTCCTACTCGGCGGTAGGTGCGACGATCGGACGGCATCCAGCGCACAGGTGAAAGCAGAGGAAGTCGGCCATGGCAACGGCGCCCAGCGTCTCCTACTCGATGACGGTCCGGCTGGAGGTGCCCGCGAGCGGAACCGCGGTCTCTCAGCTCACCGGAGCCGTCGAGTCCCACGGAGGCTCGGTCACCGGCCTCGACGTCACCGCCTCCGGGCACGAGAAGCTCCGCATCGACGTCACCATCGCGGCCACGTCCACCGCGCACGCGGACGAGATCGTCGAGCAGCTGCGCACCATCGAGGGCGTCACGCTCGGCAAGGTCTCCGACCGTACGTTCCTGATGCACCTCGGCGGCAAGATCGAGATGGCGTCCAAGCACCCCATCCGCAACCGTGACGACCTCTCGATGATCTACACGCCCGGCGTGGCCCGGGTCTGCATGGCGATCGCCGAGAACCCCGAGGACGCCCGGCGTCTGACCATCAAGCGCAATTCCGTTGCGGTTGTGACGGACGGTTCGGCGGTGCTGGGCCTCGGCAACATCGGCCCGAAGGCCGCGCTGCCCGTCATGGAGGGCAAGGCCGCCCTCTTCAAGCGCTTCGCCGGCATCGACGCCTGGCCGATCTGCCTGGACACCCAGGACACCGACGCGATCGTCGAGATCGTCAAGGCGATCGCCCCCGGGTTCGCCGGCATCAACCTCGAGGACATCTCCGCGCCCCGCTGCTTCGAGATCGAGGCGCGGCTGCGCGAGGCCCTCGACATCCCCGTCTTCCACGACGACCAGCACGGCACGGCCATCGTGGTCCTCGCCGCCCTCACCAACGCACTTCGCGTGGCGAGCAAGGCGATCGAGAACATCCGCGTCGTCATGTCCGGCGCCGGCGCGGCCGGTACGGCCATCCTCAAGCTGCTGCTCGCGGCGGGCGTGAAGAACGCCGTCGTCGCCGACATCCACGGCGTCGTGCACGCCGGCCGCGAGGACCTGCGGGACGCCCCCGCGGACTCGCCGCTGCGCTGGATCGCCGACAACACCAACCCCGAGGGCCTGACCGGCACGCTGAAGGAGGCCGTGCGCGGCGCGGACGTCTTCATCGGCGTCTCGGCCCCGAACGTTCTCGACGGCGACGACGTGGCCGCCATGGCCGACGACGCGATCGTGTTCGCGCTCGCGAACCCGGACCCCGAGGTCGACCCGGCAATCGCCCGTCAGACGGCCGCAGTTGTGGCCACGGGCCGCTCCGACTTCCCGAACCAGATCAACAACGTGCTGGTCTTCCCGGGCGTCTTCCGCGGTCTGCTGGACGCGCAGTCCCGCACGGTCAACACCGAGATGATGCTCGCGGCCGCGAAGGCGCTGGCGGATGTCGTGACCGAGGACGAGCTGAACCCGAACTACATCATCCCGAGCGTGTTCAACGACAAGGTCGCGGGCGCGGTCGCCGGCGCGGTGCGGGAGGCCGCGAAGGCCGTCTCTGCCGCGGGTTCGGGCGAGTAACCACCCGGTACGAGTGCCTCACAGCCCCGCGAAGTGTGCACGGGCTGTGAGGATCGCCACGGCAAGCCCTTGTAACGGCGCGTCGTGGAACCAAGGGCCTCTGGACGCCGTTTATCGTGACGGCCACGTTCAGACCCTCTCTTCGTGTGACTCCCAAGGGTTGTCTCACGACTCCTCCGGGCGCCGGATTGGCTTTCCCGCCGCAGGTAGGGGCAGGATGCGTCTCTGGGCGCGAGGGTCTGACGACGGACCCGGGTCCCGGGTCTCACCGAGGACCCTGGCAGCATCGACATCGCTGTGCCCGACATGCGGCTACGCCGCGTGGCACGCCTCAAGGCAAATGAACACGGGAGTAACAACATGAACCGCAGTGAGCTGGTGGCCGCGCTGGCCGACCGTGCCGAGGTGACCCGCAAGGACGCCGACGCCGTGCTGGCCGCGTTCGCCGAGACCGTCGGCGAGGTTGTCGCCAAGGGCGACGAGAAGGTCACCATCCCTGGCTTCCTGACCTTTGAGCGCACCCACCGTGCCGCTCGCACCGCCCGCAACCCGCAGACCGGCGACCCGATCCAGATCCCGGCCGGCTACAGCGTGAAGGTCTCCGCGGGCTCGAAGCTCAAGGAAGCCGCCAAGGGCAAGTGACCTTGCCGTCTGTACGCCACGGGACGGCGTGCGGCTTGTAGAACGCCGATGGGGCGGCGCCCGGTTCTCGGGTGCCGCCCCATCGTGGTTGCTCTCACCGATGGCCTCAAACGCCGGCCGGGCTGGAATTACCCCAGCGCCTTGCCGGGCAGTTCGACCTTCGCGCCCAGCTCGACGAGCTTCTCCATGCTGTGCCTGCCCGGGGGCCGACCCCCGGACCCCCAGCCGAGGACCGGCGTGTCCGCGGCCGGGGGTCAGGAGATCGCCGTCAGCCCAGCGCCTTGCCGGGCAGCTCGACCTTCGCGCCCAGCTCCACGAGCTTCTCCATGAAGTTCTCGTAGCCGCGGTTGATGAGGTCGATGCCGTGGACCCGGGAGGTGCCCTGGGCCGCCAGGGCCGCGATGAGGTACGAGAAGCCGCCGCGGAGGTCGGGGATGACCAGGTCGGCGCCCTGGAGCTTGGTGGGGCCCGAGACGACGGCGGAGTGCAGGAAGTTGCGCTGGCCGAAGCGGCAGTCGGAGTTGCCGAGGCACTCGCGGTAGAGCTGGATGTGAGCGCCCATCTGGTTCAGGGCCGAGGTGAAGCCGAGACGGGACTCGTAGACCGTCTCGTGGACGATGGACAGGCCCGTCGCCTGCGTGAGGGCCACCACCAGCGGCTGCTGCCAGTCCGTCTGGAAGCCGGGGTGCACGTCCGTTTCGAGGGCGATGGACTTCAACTGGCCGCCCGGGTGCCAGAAACGGATGCCCTCGTCGTCGATCTCGAAGGCACCGCCCACCTTCCGGTAGGTGTTGAGGAACGTCATCATCGAGCGCTGCTGGGCGCCACGGACGTAGATGTTGCCCTCGGTCGCCAGCGCCGCGGACGCCCAGGAGGCGGCCTCCAGGCGGTCCGAGAGGGCGCGGTGGGTGTAACCGCCGAGGCTGTCCACACCGGTGATGCGGATGGTGCGGTCGGTGTCCATCGCGATGATGGCGCCCATCTTCTGCAGCACGCAGATGAGGTCCTCGATCTCCGGCTCCACGGCCGCGTTCGAGAGCTCGGTGACGCCTTCGGCGAGGACGGCCGTCAGCAGGACCTGCTCGGTCGCGCCCACGGACGGGTACGGCAGCCGGATCTTCGTACCGCGCAGCCGCTGCGGAGCCTCCAGGTACTGCCCGTCGGCCCGCTTCTCGATCGTCGCGCCGAACTGCCGCAGTACCTCGAAGTGGAAGTCGATGGGACGGCCGCCGATGTCGCAGCCGCCCAGGCCCGGGATGAAGGCGTGCCCGAGGCGGTGCAGCAGCGGACCGCACAGGAGGATCGGGATACGGCTGGAACCCGCGTGGGCATCGATGTCAGCGACGTTCGCGCTCTCCACGTGGGAGGGGTCCATCACCAACTCGCCCGGTTCCTCACCCGGACGGACCGTCACCCCGTGCAACTGGAGCAGACCGCGTACGACCCGCACGTCACGGATGTCCGGCACGTTGCGCATTCGACTCGGCGCGCTGCCCAGCAGGGCAGCCACCATGGCCTTCGGTACGAGGTTCTTCGCACCGCGGACACGGATCTCGCCCTCCAGCGGGGTTCCGCCGTGGACAAGCAGGACATCGTCGTTGACGGTCATGTATCTCGCGTTCCGATGAGTTGGGCAGGGGCCAGGAGGGAAAGGGTAATCGCCGTCGGCCCCCCTTCCGTAAGCCCGAGGACGGCTCAGGATCGTCATAGCTCTGTCACAACACGAAACGTTCCCCGCCGGGCACAAGCGGTCACCGTCCCGGCCGTGCGCCCGCCGACGCTCCTTTCCGCCCTCCCGTCTCCCACCACCACCCCCAAACGAGGCCTTACCAGGCCGCTCCTCCAATTCATGGCTGCATTCACTCCCGAACCGGCATTGCCTCCCCACATGAAGGGAAGATGCGGGATCATGTCTGGCATGACCGAGGTGTCCTCGCTCACAGGGCGGTTGCTCGTGGCCACGCCCGCCCTGGCGGACCCGAACTTCGACCGCGCGGTGGTGCTCCTTCTCGACCACGACGAGGAGGGCTCCCTTGGTGTCGTCCTCAACCGTCCCACCCCCGTGGACGTCGGTGACATCCTGGAGGGCTGGGCGGACCTGGCGGGCGAACCCGGTGTCGTCTTCCAGGGCGGCCCGGTGTCGCTGGACTCGGCGCTCGGTGTCGCCGTCATCCCCGGTGACGCGAACGGCGAGAGCGCCCCGCTGGGCTGGCGCCGGGTGCACGGCGCGATCGGGCTCGTGGACCTGGAGGCACCGCCGGAACTGCTCGCCTCGGCCGTCGGCAGCCTGCGGATCTTCGCCGGATACGCCGGCTGGGGACCCGGCCAGCTGGAGGACGAGCTGGTGGAGGGCGCCTGGTACGTCGTCGAGTCGGAGCCCGGAGACGTGTCCTCGCCGTCGCCGGAAAGACTCTGGCGCGAGGTCCTGCGCCGGCAGCGCAACGAGCTCGCGATGGTGGCCACGTACCCCGACGACCCTTCGCTCAACTGATGCGTGTGAGCTTCAGTACTCTTGGCGGTATGAGCACTCTCGAGCCCGAGCGCGGGACTGGTACGGGGACCCTCGTCGAGCCCACGCCGCAGACTTCCCACGGCGACGGCGACCACGAGCGCTTCGCCCACTACGTCCAGAAGGACAAGATCATGGCGAGCGCCCTCGACGGCACCCCCGTCGTGGCGCTCTGCGGCAAGGTCTGGGTGCCCGGCCGCGACCCCAAGAAGTACCCGGTGTGTCCCATGTGCAAGGAGATCTACGAGTCCATGGGCGCCGGCGGCGACGACAAGGGCAAGGGCGGCGACAAGAAGTAACCCCTCCCTCGGTCTGAGGTCATCGAGGCCCCCGGGGCGCGTTTCGGCGCGCCCCGGGGGCCTTCGCGTGTCACGAAGTGGTTGAGACCTCTTGTGGACATGTTCGCGTAGTCCCTAGGCTCCGATGCGTTGTGCAGAGCGAAACCGTCATTGCATATGTTGCAACGCACGCTCGGAGGACCGCTCCATGAAGCTCGCCCCCAGACTCGCCGTACTGCTCACCGCCCTGGCCGTCAGCGCCTGCGCCTGCGCCCCGCAGACCTCCACCAACTCCTCCTCCGACAAGGACGAGAAGACCGGCACCCTGCGGGTCTGGCTCTTCCAGGAAGTCGGCAACAAGCCGAAGGAGAAGGTCGTCGACTCCGTCGTCACCGCCTTCGAGAAGGCCCATGACGGCACGAAGGTCGACGTCGAGTACATCCCGGTCGAGACCCGCGCCCAGCGCGTCAAGGCCGCCTTCAACGACCCGAAGTCCGCCCCCGACGTCATCGAGTACGGGAACACCGACACCGCCGGCTATGTGAAGGACGGCGGACTCCTCGACGTGTCGAAGGAGTTCGGCGACTGGAACGAGGCGAAGGACACCGACCCCACGGCCAGGCAGTCCGTCACCGTGGACGGCAAGGTCTACGGCGCGCCCTTCTACGTCGGTGTCCGCGCCCTGTACTACCGCACCGACGTCTTCGCGGAACTCGGCCTCGAAGTGCCGAAGACCATGGCCGAGTTGGCGACCACGGCCCGCAGGATCCGTGCCGAGAAGCCCGAGCTGTACGGGCTCGTCGTCGGCGGGGCGTACACCTACGGCGCGATGCCGTTCGTGTGGGCCAACGGCGGCGAACTCGCCACCGGCAAGGGCGGCACGTACGCCTCGGCGATCGACAGCGCCGCCGCCCGGAAGGGCATCAAGGCGTACACGTCCCTGTTCAGCGACGACAACTGTCCCGCGGCCAAGTGCGCGGGCATGGGCGGCAACGACACGGTCACCGCGTTCGCGGCCGGCAAGGCGGGCATGGCGATCGGCGGTGACTTCAGCCATGCGGCGGTGGAGGCCGGGAAGGTCAAGGGCAAGTACGCGGTCGTGCCGCTGCCGGGGGTCGGGGCAGGGTCCGTCGCGCCGGCGTTCGCCGGGGGCAACAACATCGGTGTCCTGAAGAGCACGTCGCATCGGACGCTGGCGGTTCAGCTGATGGAGCAGTTGGCGTCCAAGGAGACGCAGGCGTCGATGTTCGAGGCGATGGGGTTCTTGCCGACGTTCGGGGATGTGCGTCAGCGGGCCGCGGCGGAGAAGCCGTACGTGAAGCCGTTCGTCGAGACGCTGGCGGCGGGGACGAAGTTCGTTCCCGCCTCGCCCGCCTGGTCCGCAATCGACTCGTCTCTTGTGCTGCCGACGATGTTCCAGGAGGTCATCAGCGGTAAGAAGGATGTCGCCGGGGCGTCGGGGGACGCGGCCAGGAAGATGGACGAGGCGTTTGGCTCCGCCGGATGACGGCGCCTACCGGGGTGCGGGTCGAGGGTCCCCCGCGCCCCTACGGGCGTCCGCGTGGGCGGAGTCGGCAAGTCCCCTGGCTCTATCTCGCTCCCGCCCTTGTCGTCCTCGGTGGGCTGCTCGTCTATCCCGTCTACCAGCTCGGGCTGATCTCGTTCTTCGAGTACACGCAGGCTCAGGTCAGTGGCGGAGAGCCGACGACCTTCCAGGGGTTCGGGAACTATGCCGAGCTCTTCGGCGATCCGCAGTTCTGGCAGGTGCTGCTGACCACCGTCGTCTTCGCGGCGGCCTGTGTGGTGTCGACGCTCGCCGTCGGGTGTGCGCTCGCCGTGCTGCTCACGCGCATACGTGCTGTGCCTCGGCTCGCCTTGATGCTGGCCGCGTTGGGGGCCTGGGCGACGCCCGCGATCACCGGGTCGACCGTCTGGCTGTTCCTGTTCGACCCGGACTTCGGGCCGGTGAACCGTGTCCTCGGGCTCGGTGACCACTCCTGGACGTATGGACGCCTCAGCGCCTTCTTCCTGGTGCTGCTCGAAGTCGTGTGGTGCTCCTTCCCGTTCGTGATGGTGACGGTGTACGCCGGGATCAGGGCCGTTCCCGCCGAGGTGCTGGAGGCCGCCGCGCTGGACGGTGCCTCGCAGTGGCGGATCTGGCGGTCGGTGCTGGCGCCGATGCTGCGGCCCATCCTGGTGGTCGTCACCATCCAGTCGGTCATCTGGGACTTCAAGGTCTTCACGCAGATCTATGTGATGACCAACGGCGGCGGCATCGCGGGGCAGAACCTCGTCCTGAACGTGTACGCCTACCAGAAGGCGTTCGCGTCCTCGCAGTACAGCCTGGGCTCGGCGATCGGCGTCGTGATGCTGCTGATCCTGCTGGCCGTGACGCTCGTGTATCTGCGGCTGCTGCGCAGGCAGGGGGAGGAACTGTGAGTTCCGTGCATCCGATGAGGCTCGTACGGCGTCCCTGGCGGCTGCTCGCGGAGGTGTCCGCGCTGCTGATCGCCGTCGTGGTGGCCTTTCCGCTCTACTGGATGGTGCTCAGCGCCTTCAAACCGGCTGGGGAGATCGAGTCGAGCGAGCCACGGCCCTGGACGCTCGCTCCCTCGCTGGATTCCTTCCGGCGGGTCTTCGAGCAGAACGATTTCGGCCGCTACTTCCTCAACAGCCTGGTCGTCGCGTGCACGGTCGTGATCGTCTCGGCGCTGATCGCGTTTCTCGCCGCGACCGCGGTGACACGATTCCGCTTCCGCTTCCGGACGACCTTGCTGATCATGTTTCTGGTGGCCCAGATGGTGCCGGTGGAGGCCCTGACGATCCCCCTCTTCTTCCTCATGCGGGACTTCGGGCAACTGAACACGCTCGGCTCGCTGATCCTGCCGCACATCGCCTTCTCGCTGCCCTTCGCGATCTGGATGCTGCGGGGGTTTGTGAAGGCGGTTCCGGAGGCCCTGGAGGAGGCCGCGTACATGGACGGGGCGAGCCGGTCCCGATTCCTGTGGCAGATCCTTTTCCCGCTGGTCTTCCCGGGGCTGGTGGCGACGAGCGTGTTTTCCTTCATCTCGGCCTGGAACGACTTCCTGTTCGCCAAGTCCTTCATCATCAGCGACACTTCGCAGTCAACCCTGCCGATGGCCCTGCTTGTCTTCTACAAGCCGGACGAGCCGGACTGGGGCGGCGTGATGGCGGCCTCCACGGTGATGACGATTCCGGTGCTGATCTTCTTCGTACTGGTGCAGCGGCGTCTGGTGTCCGGGCTCGGCGGCGCGGTCAAGGACTGAAAGGTCTGGTCATTCATGGAGCTCATTCCGGTACCTCACCAGATGGAGCGGCCCACGGGCTTCCTCGAAGTCGGCGACGGCTTCGGGATCGAGGCAGGACCGGGCACCGAGGGCACCGCGCGATGGCTGCGCGCGACGCTCGGCGCGGCGTCCGGGCTCGCGCTGCCGCCCAAGAAGGGGGACGAGTACGACGTCCTCCACCTGTCCGTCCGGCCCGGACTCGATGCCGAGGCATACCGCCTCGGCATCGCCCCCCACGGCATCCACCTGCACGGCGGCTCGCCCGCCGGTGTCTTCTGGGGCGCCCAGACGCTGCGCCAGCTTCTCGGCCCCGACGCCTTCCGGCGCGCACCCCTTCCCGGCCGTACCTGGCGGCTGCCCCTGACGGAGATCCGGGACTTTCCCCGCTTCCGCTGGCGCGGCCTGATGCTCGACGTGGCCCGGCACTTCATGCCCAAGGACGGCGTCCTGCGCTACCTGGACCTGATGGCCGCCCACAAACTCAACGTCTTCCACTTCCATCTGACGGACGACCAGGGCTGGCGTGCAGAGATCAGGAAGTACCCCCGGCTGACGGAGGTCGGCGCCTGGCGCGAGCGGACGAAATTCGGTCATCGGGCCTCCCCGCTCTGGGAGGAGAAGCCGCACGGTGGCTACTACACCCAGGACGACATCCGCGAGATCGTCGCCTACGCCGCCGAGCGGCATATCACCGTCGTCCCCGAAATCGACGTACCCGGCCACTCGCAGGCGGCCATCGCCGCGTACCCGGAACTCGGCAACACCGACGTCATCGACACCAACGCCCTCTCCGTCTGGGACACCTGGGGGATCAATCCGAACGTACTCGCCCCCACTGACAACACCCTGCGCTTCTACGAGGGGGTCTTCGAGGAAGTCCTGGAGCTGTTCCCCTCGGAGTTCATCCATGTCGGGGGTGACGAATGCCTCAAGGACCAGTGGCGGCAGTCGCCCACCGCACAGGAACGCATCAGGGAACTCGGTCTGAAGGACGAGGACGAACTCCAGGCGTGGTTCATCGGCCACTTCGACAAGTGGCTGGCCGCGCGCGGGCGCAGGCTCATCGGCTGGGACGAGATCCTGGAGGGCGGGCTCGCGGAAGGGGCGGCCGTGTCGTCCTGGCGCGGGTACGCGGGCGGGGTCGCCGCCGCGCGGGCCGGGCACGACGTCGTCATGTGCCCCGAGCAGCAGGTGTATCTGGACCACCGTCAGGACGCGGGCGCCGACGAGCCGGTGCCGATCGGTCACGTCCGCACCCTGGAGGACGTCTATCGGTTCGAGCCCGTTCCCGCGGAGTTGACGCCTCAGGAGGCCCGGCACGTGCTCGGGACGCAGGCCAACGTGTGGACCGAGGTGATGGAGGACCACGCGCGCGTGGACTACCAGGCGTTCCCGCGCCTCGCCGCCTTCGCCGAGGTCGCCTGGAGCAGCCTGCCCGCCCCGGCGGAACGGGACTTCGCCGGCTTCGAGCGCCGGATGGCGGCCCATTACGCGCGGCTCGACGCCCTGGGCGTCGCCTACCGTCCGCCGACGGGTCCGCGGCCCTGGCAGCGGCGCCCCGGCGTGCTCGGCCGCCCGATCGACGGCCCGCCCCCGAACAGATAATTGAAAAAAACCGGCAAGGGGTCACCGAAGAGTGTCAATCGGTAAACACTGGTGATGCCGTACGAAAACGGACCATCTCCCCGGTGAGGTGGGCGAATGCCTCCTGGCGCACCCCTGTCCTCGGGTCCTGCGAAGATGTGCCAGAGTTGCCACGTCCGCCCTGTCAGCACGTACCGTACGGCAGCACAGGTGGGACCAGGTGGGGCAGCGGGAAGGGGTAGCCGGTTTGACCACGCACACACCGCAGGCGGCGCAGGCCGTCACGCTGCCCACGACGCTGGACGAGGCCGTGGCGGCACTGGCCGCCATGCCCGCCGCCGTACCCGTCGCGGGCGGCACCGACCTCATGGCCGCCGTCAACTCCGGGCAGCTCAGGCCCGCCGCGCTGGTCGGCCTCGGCAAGATCAGCGAGATCCGCGGCTGGCAGTACCAGGACGGTCACGCCCTGCTGGGGGCCGGCCTCACGCACGCGCGTATGGGCCGCCCCGACTTCGCCGCCCTGATCCCGGCGCTCGCGGCCGCCGCGCGCGCCGCGGGCCCGCCGCAGATCCGCAACGCGGGCACCCTCGGCGGCAACATCGCCTCGGCGTCCCCGACCGGTGACGCGCTGCCCGTCCTCGCCGCTCTCGAAGCGACCCTGATCGTCGCGGGCCCGGGCGGAGCCCGCCGGGAGATCCCGGTGTCGCACCTGCTGGCCGGCATGGAGATGCTGCGGGCCGGCGAACTCATCGGCTACGTGCGCGTGCCGCTGCTGCACGCCCCGCAGGTCTTCCTCAAGGCCACCGGCCGCACCGGCCCGGGGCGTGCGATGGCATCCGTCGCGGTCGTGCTCGACCCCGCCCGGCGCGGCATCAGGTGCGCCGTCGGCGCCATAGCGCCGATGCCGCTCAGGCCCCTGGACGCCGAGCACTGGGTCGCCCAGCTGATCGACTGGGACAACAACCGCGCGATCGTCCCCGAGGCGCTGAACGCCTTCGGGGAGTACGTCGCCGCGGCCTGCATCCCGGACCCGGCCCCGGCCGAGGACGGCTCCGTACCGCAGCATCCGCCCGCCGTACTGCACCTGCGGCGCACTGTCGCCGCACTGGCCCGACGAGCACTCGGGAGGGCGCTGTCGTGACCGACGACGACCGGCACGGAGAGGGCGCGCCCCAGGGCGGCGGTCGCTGGGACCCGCTGCCCCAGGGCGACTACGACGACGGCGCCACCGCCTTCGTCAAACTCCCCGAAGGGGGCATCGACGCCCTCCTGGCCTCCTCGGACACCCCGCTCGCCGCGCGTGGCCACGGCTATGTGCCCCCGCAGATAACGGTCGCGCCGGGATCGACCGGGGGCGCCGACCCCGCGGCCCCGGGCGGCTGGCCCGTCGCGGGAGTGCCCGCCGACGGTGCCCAGTGGCCCGACCCGAACGCGGTGCCGCAGGACACGGGTACCGGCCAGTTCACCTACAACCCCGGGGCGACCCAGCAGTGGGACTTCTCCGAGACCGGGCAGGGCCGCGTCGGCCAGGCGGGTCACGAGGCCGCCGCGCCCGGTCACGACGTCACCGGGCAGTGGTCGATTCCCGTGGCCGACGGGGACCTTCCGGATGAATCGGGCGAGTTCACCACGTCGTCGCTCGTCGAGCAGTGGGGCGGAACCCCTCCGGCCACACTGCCGGGCGGCGCGCCCGCGCCGTGGGCGACGCAGCCGACCGGGCAGCCGTGGGGACAGCAGGCGGAGGCCGCGGCGACGGCCGAGGAAGCCGTGGGAGCCGGGCCCGTGGCCGGGCACGTGCACGAGCAGCCGCCCGGGGGAGCGCCCGACTTCGCCCCCGCGCCGCCCGCCGACGGCTCCGCTGAAACCGCTCCAGAAGCCTCCCAGGCCGCTCCCGTGGCCGATGAGCACGCCGCGGACGCCCAGGGCGCCCCAGAGGCTGCACAGGGCCCGGCAGAGGCTTCCGCCGACCCCGCGCGGCCCGAGGGCGACGACTCCGCCGCGGAGACCGCCGAGGAAACCGCCCAGGCCGCCTCCGACGACGTGGCCGACGTACCGGTGCCCACCGGCGAGGAACACCCCCTCGCCTCCTACGTCCTGCGCGTCAACGGCGTCGACCGGCCCGTCTCGGACGCCTGGATCGGCGAGTCGCTGCTCTACGTGCTGCGCGAGCGGCTCGGGCTCGCGGGCGCCAAGGACGGCTGCTCGCAGGGCGAGTGCGGAGCCTGCAACGTGCAGGTCGACGGTCGGCTCGTGGCGTCCTGCCTGGTGCCGGCCGTGACCGCCGCCGGCAGCGAGGTCCGTACCGTCGAGGGCCTGGCCGAGGAAGGACAGCCCTCCGACGTGCAGCGGGCGCTCGCGCGGTGCGGCGCCGTGCAGTGCGGATTCTGCGTGCCGGGCATGGCGATGACCGTGCACGACCTGCTGGAGGGCAACCCGGCGCCCTCCGAGATGGAGACCCGCCAGGCACTCTGCGGCAACCTCTGCCGTTGTTCCGGCTACCGGGGCGTGGTGGAGGCCGTCAAGGAGGTCGTCGCCGAACGCGAGGCACACGCGGCCGGCGACGCCGAACAGGACGGCGACGAACCGCGTATCCCTCACCAGGCGGGCCCCGGGGCCGGCGGGGTCAACCCGTCGGCGTTCGAGCCACGCGCCAGGGCACCGCATGACCAGGCGTACGGACAGGACGGAGGCCAGGCGTGAGCAACGAAGCCGCCACCGCGACCACAGCCGCGGAGGCAGCCCCCGCCCCCGAGCCGATCCCGCACGGCCTCGGCGCCTCCCTGCCGGCCGCCGACGCCCGCGCCAAGACCGAGGGCACGTTCCCGTACGCGGCCGACCTGTGGGCCGAGGGCCTGCTGTGGGCGGCCGTACTGCGCTCGCCGCACCCGCACGCGCGCATCACGTCCATCGACACCTCCCACGCGCGTGAGATGCCCGGCGTCCGGGCCGTCGTCACGCACGAGGACGTGCCGGGCAGCCCGCTGCACGGCCGCGGCACGGCGGACCGCCCGGTCTTCGCCGCCGAGGTCGTACGCCACCACGGCGAACCCATCGCCGCGGTCGCCGCCGATCACCCGGACACCGCCCGCCTGGCCGCCGCGGCCGTCATCGTCGAGTACGAGGTACTCGACCCGGTGACCGACCCCGAGCAGGCCTTCGAGGCCGAGCCGCTGCACCCCGACGGCAACCTGATCCGCCACATCCCGCTGCGCCACGGCGACCCCGACGCGGCCGGCGACATCGTGGTCGAGGGCCTGTACCGCATCGGCCGCCAGGACCCGGCCCCCATCGGCGCCGAGGCGGGCCTCGCGGTACCGCGTCCCGACGGCGGCGTGGAGCTCTACCTGGCCTCGACCGACCCGCACACCGACCGCGACCGGGCCGCCGCCTGCTACGGCCTGGAACCCGAGCGCGTCAAGGTCGTCGTCACCGGCGTCCCCGGCGCCACCGCCGACCGCGAGGACCAGGGCTTCCAGCTTCCGCTGGGCCTGCTGGCGCTGAAGACCGGCTGCCCGGTGAAGCTGACGGCCACGCGCGAGGAGTCCTTCCTGGGTCATGTGCACCGGCACCCGACCCTGCTGCGGTACCGCCACCACGCGGACGCCGAGGGCAGGCTCGTGAAGGTCGAGGCGCAGATCCTGCTGGACGCGGGCGCGTACGCGGACACGTCCGCCGAGGCCCTGGCCGCCGCCGTCGGCTTCGCGTGCGGGCCGTACGTCGTCCCGAACGCCTTCATCGAGGGCTGGGCCGTCCGCACCAACAACCCGCCCTCCGGCCACGTACGCGGCGAGGGCGCCATGCAGGTGTGCGCCGCCTACGAGGCGCAGATGGACAAGCTGGCCAAGAAGCTCGGCGTGGACCCGGCGGAGCTGCGCCTGCGCAACGCCATGGCGACGGGTGACGTGCTCCCGACGGGCCAGACGGTGACCTGCCCGGCCCCGGTGGCCGAACTGCTCCAGGCCGTACGGGACTACCCCCTGCCGCCGCTCCCCAAGGACACGCCCGAGGACGAGTGGCTGCTGCCCGGCGGCCCCGAGGGCGCGGGCGAACCGGGTGCCGTGCGGCGCGGCGTGGGCTACGGCCTGGGCATGGTGCACATGCTCGGCGCGGAGGGCGCGGACGAGGTCTCCACGGCGACCGTGAAGGTCCACGACGGTGTCGCGACGGTGCTGTGCGCGGCCGTGGAGACGGGCCAGGGCTTCGCGACGCTGGCCCGGCAGATCGTCCAGGACACGCTCGGCATCGACGAGGTGCATGTGGCGCCCGTCGACACCGACCAGCCCCCGGCAGGCGCGGGCTGCCGCGGCCGTCACACCTGGGTGTCGGGCGGCGCGGTGGAGCGGGCGGCGAAGATGGTCCGTACGCAGCTGCTCCAGCCCCTGGCGCACAAGTTCGGCATGTCCACGGAGCTGCTCCAGATCACGGACGGCAAGATCACCTCGTACGACGGCGTCCTGTCGACCACCGTCACCGAGGCGTTGGACGGCAAGGAGCTGTGGGCGACGGCCCAGTGCCGCCCGCATCCGACGGAACCGCTGAACGAGGTCGGCCAGGGCGACGCCTTCGTCGGCATGGCCTTCTGCGCGATCCGCGCGGTCGTGGACGTGGACATCGAGCTGGGCTCGGTACGGGTGGTCGAGCTGGCGCTCGCCCAGGACGTCGGCCGGGTGCTCAACCCGGCCCAGCTGGAGGCGCGGATCGAGGCGGGCGTGACGCAGGGCGTGGGCATCGCGCTCACGGAGAACCTGCGCTCGGCGCGCGGCCTGATCCGCCACCCGGACCTGACGGGCTACTCCCTGCCGACGGCCCTGGACGCCCCGGACATCCGCATCGTGAAGCTGGTCGAGGAACGCGACGTGGTCGCGCCCTTCGGCGCGAAGGCGGTGAGCGCGGTACCGGTGGTCACCTCGCCGGCCGCCATCGCGTCGGCCGTGCGGGCCGCGACGGGCCGCCCGGTGAACCGTCTCCCGATCCGTCCGCAGGCAGCGGTGGTGACCGGCCACTGAGCCGGCTCCGGCGGAGCGGCTTGCGAGGCCGGCGTCCGTCCGGGTGACGTACGGAGACCGGCGAGGCGGTTTCGGCGCAAAGGGAACGTACGAGGGTGGGCTGAGCGTCTACTGAGGTGAAGCGCTGTCAGTGGGCGTGCCGAGCCGGACGCGTTGTCGGCGGTTGTGCCGGTCCGGGGGCGTTGTCAGTGGTGGCGCGTAGTGTTCTGGGCAGTGGGGACGGCGGCCGCGTTCAGCGGGCCGGTCGGTCGGCCGTGTCCTGCCCGGGGGCGATGAGCAAGCGCATGCGGGGGAGCCATGAACACGACGATCACGACTCACGCCGGTGATACGGCGATCATCCTGGCCGAGGCCGAGCTGGATCCGTATGTCACGCACGCGGCGACGCGGCGCTGGCTGACGGGGCCCGGACTGCCCGGCGACAGCGGCGTGTTGAGCTTCGCCGAGCTGTGCCGGCAGGACCGGGAGGGCCTCGAAGGCCGGGAGGTTCTGCGGACGGTGGCGGAATCGACCGGCGATCCGGACCACCGGCTGGCGGCGGAGCTGCGGGGCCAGCTGGTGATAGGCGGACTGCTGGGCCCCGGCGGCCTGGAGACGGAGTCGGTCCTGCTGGACGGCGCGACGGGTGAGATCTCCACGACGTACTTCCTGCACGACCGTCCCGACCTGATGGACCGCCGCGTGCTCGCGCCGTCGCTGCGGACACTGGTCCGGTTCGCCGAGGCGACGGACGAACTGGCGGGCCTGCGCGGCCAGTTCGCGTCCTATGTCGGCCGTTACGGCCCGAAGGCGGTGGCGGAGGCCTCGCAGCACCTGCTGACCGTGTTCGAGGAGGGCACGGACGGCGAGCCGGCGCCGTTCTGGAAGATGGCCGCCCTGATCCGCCCCCTGGCGCTGGTGGCGGGCCGGGCCGGGCGGTCGGGCCTCGCCCTGGACCTCCCGCCCCGCCTGCTGGACCAGGAGTTCGGGCAGGGCAAGGTGGTGCGCTTCGAGGAGGTCGACTTCCCCGTCACCCTCACCCACGAGCCGACCCGCCGCTTCCTGCGCGAGGTGGGCCTGCCGGAGGACGGCTTCCTGTTCTCGCTGGACACGGATGTGCCGCTCCAGACGCTGGCCGAGCGCCGCGCCGACGAGGAGTGGTCCACCGAACTGCCCGCCCGGGCCGAGTACTTGATACGCCTCGGCCATCTCGTCGAGGACAACAGCCTGGTCGTCGACGGTGAGACGGGCGCGGTCCTGAACTGGAGCGAGCCCGAGGCGAGGCTGTTCCCCCTGAACACGGACGTCTCGACCCTCGCCTTCACCCTCTGGCTGCTGCACCGCGAGCAGGCGATCGACGAGGAGTCGGGCCACGAGCTGACGACCGACACCTACGACCAACTGGCCATGACGATGCTCCAGGTCCTGTCGACGGTCGACCCGACCGGGACCCGGGCCGGCGCGGACGGCCGGCACTACTGGACCGAGGTGTTCCAGGACGAGGCGAGCGGGGTCCTGGAGTCGGTGGGCGGGGCGTGGTGAATCGACATGGACCACGTCATCGTCCGCCCGGCGGAACCGGGTGAGCTGGCGGCCGTCGCGGAACTGCGCTGGCAGTGGATCGTGGAGAACGACAGCGCGGTACCGGCGGGCGTGGAACGCGACGCCTTCGTGCGCCACTTCGTGACGTGGGCCGAGCAGAACGCGGCGTCGCACCGCTGCATGGTCCTCGTCGACACGGACGGCAGCGGTGTTCTCGGTGCTGACGCCGGGATCATCGGCATGGCGTGGCTGGCAGTGGTGCAGCGCGTGCCGACGCCACACGCGCCGCACCGGGCGTCCGGTGACCTCCAGTGCGTGTACGTGGTGCCGGAGGCGCGTGACGCGGGGCTGGGCGGACGGCTGATCACCGAGACCCTGGCCAGAGCCAAGGACCTGGGGCTGGAGCGGGTCACCGTCCACTCCTCACCCCGGGCGGTCGCGGCCTACGTCCGCCAGGGGTTCGAGAACTCGCCCCGTCTCCTCCAGGCCCACGTCGCGCGGATGACGCCGTATCCCTGAGGACGTATCCCTGAGGCCGGGTGCCGTCAGACGGACTTGACGGTGGCGCGGCGGCGGCGGACGGCCAGGACCAGGACGCCGCCGAGGGCTGCCGCGGTGGCCGCGGCGCCGGCGATGAGCGGGGTGCCGTCGGAGCCGGTGCTCGCGAGGTTGCCGTCGACGGATCCGGTGCCGGAACCGCCGGTCGAGGTGCCCGTGGAGGTGCCGGACGAGGTGGCGCCCGTGCTGCCGGTGCTGCCGGTGCCGCCGGTGGACTGGCCGCCGGGGTCGTTGCCGTCGCCGCCCGCGGTGGAGCCGCCGTCCGTCGAGCCGCCGGTGGAGGAGCCGCCGGAGGTGGACGGGCCGGGCTCGTTGTCGGTCGGGATGGCGACGCGGATCCGGTCCGTGTCGTTGGCGGGGTTCTTGTCGAAGGCCGGGTGGATGTCGTACACGGAGGTCGCCTTCACCTCACCCGTGGTCGTCTTCGTGTCCTCCTTGATGTCCAGCATGAAGGTGAAGGAGAGCGACTCGCCGACGTCGAGGGTGTGGTCGGCGGGCGAGCAGACGTACTTGGCCTTGCCCGGGGTCCCCGCGGGCCCGGACGGGCCGTCGATCCCGAAGGGCGCGCAGTCCTTCGGCACTTCGGCGGCCACCGTGCCCGGCGGGATCCGCACCATGAGCGCCGTCTGGTCGTCGCTCTCCTGGTTCTGGATCCAGCCGGGGCCGTCGTTGCGGAGCTGCACCGTGATGGACTGGCTGTCGCCCGCGAGCGCCTCGGTGTCCTCGCCGACGGCCGCGAGATCGGCCGTGCTGTCCGCGGTCAGGGTCAGCCGCCGGTGGCTGTCGGTGAACCCCTCGCCCGGGGCGGCGCCGGTCGCCGAGGTGCCGTACTCGACGGCCTCCATCAGCGCGTTGGGCCGGGCCTTGAACCGTACGGGCGTCTCGACGGAGGCGCCGGGTTCGATCACGGTGTCGAGCTCGCAGAGCGCCTGCCTGACCTGGTCCTCGACGGTCGAGTAGGTGCAGCCCTGGACGGTCTCGGGGAAGTCGAGTCCCCGGGTGAGCCGGACCCGGAAGGTGACCTTGTCCGCTGCCGCGGTGCCCTTGTTGGTGATGACGACGGACTCGTCGTACACCTCGCCGGGCTGGGGAGAGGTGCGCGGCAGATTCGAGATCACCAGGGAGGGCTCGCCCTCCTCTGCGTACGCCGTCGGAGCGACGACCGCGGGAACGGCCGCGGCGAGCGCGGCGGCGGCCACGAGGGCCGCCGAGTGACGGAGGTGCGAGGGGCGGATGCGCTGGCGCACGGGTGGGTCTCCTCGTCGGGACAGGAAGCAGGGCGACCGGCGGTTCGCCGACCAGTCATGTCCTGGACACCCGGAGGGTGCGGAGGGTTGTGCTGCCGTTCGAGGAGATGGAGGGGAGGAGTGGGGGCAGCGGCGCGGAGATGGAGGGGAGGCGTGGGGGACAGGGGAGGTGAGAGGGGGGTCGTGGCGAGGGCCGGACCGGTGTAACTCGTTTGCCTGCCCCCGAGATTCGTCCACCCGGGGCGATACGGCCCCCGAGTGGAGCCCACGAGTGGTGGACGTCTCCCCCCGGGCACAGGCTGGCCTACGCGGTGCCCGTCCGAACCACGCGGTGGCGGGCGGAGCCACGCGTGCTGTCCCGGGTCCCGCCCGGGCCTTGGTCACCAGAGAGACGGGATCACATGGCGGAACAGGGCATTGATCCGGATGGTCCGACGTCCGGTCGGGGGAGCGGCAGGTTCGTACGCGGGCGGGTGCGGCGCCGGTACACACGGCGGCTCTCCCGGGGTGGGCGCACCGGGGTGGCGCTCGCGGTAGCCGGTCTGGCCCTCGTGGGCGCGTCCGGCCCGATGCCGGGCGGGGCCGTGTCACCACCTGCCCGCGCGTCCCTGCCGGCGGATCCGGCGCGGTTCGTGCCCGGTCCCTGTCCGCGGACGCCCGAGCCGATCCCCGGCCGATGCGGCGTCCTGGAGGTGCCGGAGAACCGTGCCCGCCACGGCGGGCGGACCATCCGGCTGGCCGTCGCGATCATTCCGGCGGCGTCGGCGAGGC
Organism: Streptomyces sp. NPDC057623; assembly: GCF_042800355.1. Classification (NCBI taxonomy): domain Bacteria; kingdom Bacillati; phylum Actinomycetota; class Actinomycetes; order Kitasatosporales; family Streptomycetaceae; genus Streptomyces; species Streptomyces sp. NPDC057623. The sequence continues at coordinate 3,474 of NZ_JBHVGZ010000027.1, read as the reverse complement.
CGGCCGCGGACCCCGTGGTGTTCATGACGGGGGGTCCCGGCGGTGACGCGCTCGGGGACATTCCCTTCCTGGTCGCCGCCGGCGTGAACCGGGACCGCGATCTGATCGTCATGACCCAGCGCGGCGGGCTCTACGCGCAGCCGAACCTCGCCTGCCCGGAGATCGACCGGTTCTACGCGCGGGCCGTGGGGCTGCCCTACGACGCGCCGTCGACCGGACGGCTCCTGGTGCGTGCGACGAAGGAGTGCCGGGACCGTCTGACGGCCGGTGGGGTCGAGCTGAGTGCCTACAACACGACCGAGAACGCCGCTGACTTCGCGGACCTGCGCAGGGCGCTGCGCATCGACCGGTGGAACGTCTACGGGTACTCCTACGGCACCGACCTGGCTCTCACCTACCTGCGCCGGCACCCCCAGGGGACTCGCTCGGTGGCGATCGACTCGGTCGTCCCTCCGCAGATCGTGAGCCTGCCGTGGACCTGGGACAGTGCCCGGGAGGGGATCGGCGCGATCTTCGCGGCGTGTGCGGCCCAGCCCGCCTGCAAGAACCGCTACCCGGACCTCCCCCGCACGCTGACCAGGCAGGTGCGCCGGCTGGAGGCGCACCCTCTGACGCTGAACGCCCGACCGCCGGGCGGCGGAACCCCGGTGAAAGTCGTCCTGGACGGGGGCGCGCTGGTGAACCTGCTGGTCGCCAACGCCGTCCCGGCCGTCGACGTCCCCGCGGCGCTCGACGAACTCGCCCGCGGGAATCCGGAGCGCTTCGCACGGGCCCGGGCCGCCGGCGCGACGCCCGTCATCGGTGAGTTCGCCCACGGCCTGACCCAGTCGGTGGCGTGCAGCGAGTGGGTGCCGGGCCATTCGCCGCTCGAACTGCTGATCGCGGGGCGAATGGCTTTCCCCGGGTGGCCGGATTCGGTCCTGGCCCAGGCGCCGCAGCTCCCCTTCGAACACGAGGTGTGCCGCGTCTGGAACGTTCCGGACCGCACCGCCGTCCAGCGGCTGCCCACGGTCAGTCAGGTGCCGACGCTCATCGTCTCCGGGACGTTCGACGCGAAGACCGGGGCGAGCTGGGGGCCGTACGCGGGTCGCACGCTGCTCCGTTCGACCGCCGTGCGGATTCCCGGAATCGGCCACTGGGTGGTTCCTCAATCGCCCTGCGCGCAGAGCGTCCTGGCCTCGTTCCTGGCCCGTCCGACCGCACCCGACACCGGCTGCGTGGCCGGACTGGCACCGAAACCGTTCACCATCACGCCTGACCCGGAGGCCGAATGATGTCCCTTCGCCCGCCCCGCCCAAGGCGGTCCGTGCGACGACTTCCCGCCGCCCTGGCCGGGGTGACGGCCTGTGCCGTCACCGCGGGCCTCGTCGCGGGCCTGGTCGCGACGCCGGCTTCGGCCCGGAGCGGTGCCGGTGCGCCGCTCGGCACGGTCGCCCGCACCTCGGGAAACGCCCGCTTCGTGCCGGGCCCCTGCCCGAGGACGGCGGATCCGATCCCGGCGCTGGAGACGGCCCGCTGCGGAACGCTCACCGTGCCCGAGAAGCGTGCCCGGCCCCACGGGAGGAAGATCACCCTCGCGGTCGCCATCGTGCCGGCGGCAACGAGGAGACCGGCGTCCGACCCGATCGTGTGGTTCGCCGGCGGTCCCGGTGACGACGCGGTCTCGGAGATCCCGATGGCGCTCGCCGGCGGCCTGAACCGCGACCGGGACGTGATCTTCATGTCCCAGCGCGGTACCTACTCGGCAACCCCGGTGCTCACCTGCCCGAACATCGACGAGTTCAACGCGCGCGCCCTCGGCCTCGTCTACGGTGCGCCGCTCACCGGGCGCCTGCACGTCGCGGAGACGCGGATCTGCCGCGCGCACTCGGCGGCCCGCGGGGCCGACCTCAGCGCCTACAACAGCACCGAGAGCGCCGCCGACTACGCGGACCTGCGCGTCGCCCTGGGTATCAGGCGGTGGAACGTGTTCGGCATCTCCTACGGCACCGACCTGGCGCTCCTCTACATGCGCGAGCACCCGCAGGGCATCCGCTCGGTCGGCATCGACGGCATCCTGCCGCCGTCCCTGGCAGGCCCGTCCCTGACCTGGAGCAGCGCGCGCGAAGGCTTCGACGGCCTGTTCAGGGCCTGCGCGGAGCAGCCCGCCTGCAACCGCCGCTATCCGAACCTGTCGGCCACCTTCGAACGCCTCGTCCGCCGGCTCGAAGCCCGTCCGATCACCACCACCGTGAGGGTCCCCGGCCAACTCGCGCCGGCCCGGGTCGTGATCGACGGCGGGGTCCTGGTGAACTGGCTGACCTCGGCCACCCACCTGGCGGCCGGAGTGCCCCGCTCCCTCGACGAGCTGGCCCACGGCAACCCGCAGCGCATCGCCGAGCAGTGGGCGGGCGGCAAGCTCAGCCCCCAGGCCGTCGGGAGGCTCGCCCACGGACTCGCGTACGGCGTCTTCTGCAGCGAGTGGACGCCCTTCGACAGCCAGGCCGACGTGATCCGGGCGGGGCGGCGCGCCTTCCCGTCGTTCCCCCGCTCGGTACTGGCCAACGCCCCGCAGCTCCCCTTCCTCCACGCCGACTGCCGCGCCTGGAACGTCCCCGCGGCGCCGCGCTCGATCCGGGAGGTGACACGGAGCGACATCCCGACCCTCGTCATGTCGGCCGGCTTCGACGCCCAGACCGGCGCGAGCAACGGCGCCTACGCCGCCCGGACGCTGAGCCGTTCGACCGCCGTCACCGTCCCCTACGTCGCGCATGTGGCGTTCGCCGAATCGCCGTGCGCGCAAAAGATCACGACCTCGTTCTTCAACACCCCGACGGCACCGAACACGAGGTGCCTGGCAGGTCTGCGGCCGCCCGCGTTCGAGATCGGCCCCTGAGACCGGACACACGAAGGGCGGCACCCTGTCGGGGGTGCCGCCCTTTCGTTCTGCCTGGTCAGGCATTGCAGAGGCCGTGGCGGGATTCGAACCCACGTAACTCGCTTTGCAGTCAGTACGCCTACGCTCCGTGACTACACCTAGTCTGAGCTGGGGAAACGCTCTGGGTCAAGGCGGGAGAGCGGCACCAGTCGAGTCACCCAGCAGAGCGGCATGGACGGCACGGCCGCTCTGAACTGGCCGCGAGATACGCGCCTCTCGTAGAGCGCACTCCTGGCATGGCGGCCTTCTCAATCGCCCTCTCGGGGGGATAGGCCCAGCCCCACTCGCGCACACACGCGAGACGGCCAACCGGGTCTATACCTGACCTACGTTCCACACCCAGCGACGTACGCTCACGCCGCCTCAGCCGCGTCACTCAGCCTCAGTATCTGTTCCACACCAACCACTCGACTCGATGTCCAATCGCTCTCGTCATCGCTGTATCGCTGAGCTGTGCGCTTCTTAGAGGCTGTTGTCGTTCCGATCTTGAGGGGTGTGGACCGAACGGGAGTTTCGATGGGGTGAGCTAGCCTGTCCGCCGTGGACCACGCCCCCGA
>NZ_JBHVGZ010000026.1:62951-128334 GCF_042800355.1 Streptomyces sp. NPDC057623 | reverse complement strand
GTCGGGGGGTGTCCGCCCGCAGAGTCCGGTGTCAAGGAACGGCACCTCTCGCGCAAGGCCAGCCCACCGGACCGAGGACGGACACCCCCCGACCCGGCCCCGACCCACAACCCCACCGCACCGCGCTACACAAGCCCCCACCGAACCCGCACAGGCGCCGCAGGCATCCACCCCCCAAGCCGCGCCAGCCCGCCGCCGCAGGCACCCCCGCGAACCCACCGAACAGCAACGAGCCGCACAGGCACCCCCGCTCAACCGCCGGAGGCACCCGTACTCGCCCGGCTCAACCGCCCACCCAACTCCCCCACACACCGCACCAGTTCCTCCGGCGACTCCACCACGAACTCGCAGCCCGCCATCGCCAACCGCACGGCCATCCACTCCACCGCGTCCCCCGACACCCCCCGCAGCCGGCACCGCCCCCCGTCGCCCACCGGCTCCGGCACTCCCAGCCACCCCGGCAACCGAGCCGCCACGAACTCCGCGGGCGCCGCGAACGTCACGGAGAACTCGTACGTCTCCTGCCGCCGCCGCATCGACTGCCGCAGATACTCCGCCGCGCTCCCCGTCGGCAACTCCCGCGGAGCGAACCGCGCTCCCGTGGCGAACGGCTCGCTCACCCGGTCCACCCGGAACGTCCGCCAGTCGTCCCGGTCGAGGTCGTACGCGACGAGGTACCAGCGCCGCCCCGTCGACACCAGCCGGTACGGCTCCACCAGCCGCCGCGACTCCGTCCCGTCCCCCGACCGGTACGCGAACCGCAACCGCTCATGCCCCGCCACCCCCGACGCCATCACCGTCAGCGTCTCGGGCGCGATGCTCGCCCCGTCCCCACTGGTCAGCGGCGTCGTCGCGGCCTGCAACGTGGACACGCGGTGCCGCAGCCGCGAGGGAAGCACCTGTTCCAGTTTCGCCAGCGCCCGCACGGACGCCTCCTCCACCCCCTCGACCGCGTGCCCGGCCCCGGCCCGCAGCCCGACCGCGATCGCCACCGCCTCCTCGTCGTCCAGGACGAGCGGCGGCATCGCCTTGCCCGCGACGAGCCGGTAGCCGCCGTCGGCCCCCATGGTCGCCTGCACGGGATACCCCAGCTCCCGCAGCCGGTCGATGTCCCGCCGCACCGTACGCCGGGACACCCCGAGCCGCTCGGAGAGCTCACCGCCGGGCCATTCGCGGGGCGTCTGGAGAAGGGAGAGGAGCGTCAGAAGCCGTGCCGGAGTGTCCGTCGTCATGAATCCGAGGATGCCCCAGAAATAGGACGCGATCTGACCTACTGACGGCATAGCTTCGCACCATGACCTCAGCCGAGACGCAACCAGCACCTGTGCCCCACCCCAGCACCACCCGGCCCGCCACCACGGCCCCCGCCACCACGGCCCCCGCCACCACGGCCCCCGGCGCCGGGCCCACCGCCGGCGACCGCCGCCGCTGGTTCGCCCTGGCGATCGTGATGACCGCGGCCTTCATGGACCTGGTCGACGTCACGATCGTCAACATCGCCATCCCGTCGATCCAGCGTGACGCGGGCGCGACCTTCAGCCAGATCCAGTGGATCACCGCCGGATACGCCCTCGCGTTCGCCGCCGGCCTGATCACGGGCGGGCGTCTCGGCGACATACACGGCCGCAAGCGGCTGTTCCTGATCGGTATCGGCGGCTTCACGCTCGCCTCGGCCCTGTGCGGGTTCGCCGCGAACCCCGAGATGCTGGTCGCCTCCCGCATCCTCCAGGGCGCGATGGCGGCGCTGATGGTCCCGCAGGTCCTGTCGATCGTGCACGCCACCTTCCCGGCGCACGAACGCGGCAAGGTATTCGGCCTGTTCGGCGCGGTCGTCGGTCTCGGCGCGGTCACCGGCCCCCTCCTCGGCGCTCTCCTGACGGAGTGGAACCTCTTCGGCCTCGAATGGCGCCCGATCTTCCTGATCAACCTCCCGGTCGGCATCGCGGGCCTGATCCTCGGCAGCCGCTACATCACCGAGTCCAAGGCACCGAAGGCGCTGAAGCTGGACCTGGTCGGCGTCGCGCTCGTCACGCTCGGCCTGCTGATGCTGCTCTACCCGCTGACCCGCGGCCGCGAGCTGGGCTGGCCGCTGTGGGGGTACGTGTCGATGGCCGGCGCCGTCGTCGTCCTGGCGGTACTGGTGGCGTACGAGCGGCGGAAGGCCGGCCGCGACGGGTCCCCGCTCGTGGAGTTGTCGCTGTTCAAGGTGAAGAGCTTCGCGGCGGGCATCGCGGTGCAGACCGTCTTCGGCGTGGCGCTCGGCATCTTCTTCCTGGTCTGGACGCTGTACATGCAGTTCGGTCTGGGCTGGAGCCCGCTGAAGGCCGGTCTGACCGGGATCCCGTTCTCCATCGCCGTCTCCACGGCGGCCGGGATGTCCGTCCAGAAGCTGGTTCCGCGCTTCGGGCGCAAGGTGCTCCAGGCGGGCGCGCTGGTGATGGCGATCGGCGTCCTGCTCTACATCTGGGAGTCCGTCCACTTCGGCCTGTCCATCGCCCCCTGGCAGATGGCCCTGCCGCTGGTCGTCATGGGCGTCGGCATGGGCCTGATCGTGGCCCCGCTGACGGACGCGATCCTGTCGGAGGTGCCGCACGAGCACGCGGGTTCGGCGTCGGGCCTGATCAACACCGTGCAGCAGATGGGCAATGCGCTCGGCCTCGGCCTGGTCTCGGTGGTCTTCTTCGGCGTCATCGACGACCGGCTGGCCGAGGGCGCTCAGGGTCCGGCGGGCGCCGCGGCGACGGGCGCGGCCTTCGCGGACGGCTTCCAGCACGCGCTGTGGTGGGTCGCCGGGGTGATGGGCGTCATCTTCCTGCTGATGTCCGCGCTGCCCAAGCGACCGGCGCAGCACGTCGAGGGGGCTGCCGACGACCGCGCACCGGCGACGGCGAAGGAGCCCGCGCTGGTGGGCTGAGAACGGGGGAGGGGCCCGGCACTTCGGTGCCGGGCCCTTGTCGTTTCCGCGCCGTCCCACCTCAGGGGCCGTTCAAGAGCCCGTTCATGCCCGATTGAGCCCGAACCTGTTTACTTTCCGGAAATCCGGGCGTAGCCTCCCAGCGAAACCACAAGCTCGGGCACAGTTCGGAGGTGAACGGACATGTACGCACCGGAGCGGCAGCAGGAGATCCTCCGGCTGGCTCGTGACGGCGGCCGAGTGGACGTCCTGTCGCTGGCCGAGGAGTTCCAGGTGACGGCGGAGACGATCCGCCGGGATCTGAAGGCCCTCGACCGTGCCGGGCTCCTGCGCCGGGTGCACGGCGGTGCGATCCCGGCCGGGCGTCTGGACTTCGAGCCCGACCTCGCCGAGCGCGAGTCGACCGCGGCCGACGAGAAGGGCCGCGTCGCGAAGGCGGCCCTCGCCGAGCTGCCCACCGAGGGCACGGTGATCCTCGACGCCGGTACGACGGTGGCCCGCTTCGCCGCCGCGCTGCCGCTGGAGGCGTCGCTCACCGTCGTCACCCACAGCCTGCCCATCGCGGCCCGCCTCGCGGACCACCCCGGCATCCAGCTCCACCTGGTCGGGGGGCGCGTACGGCACCGTACGCGCGCCGCCGTGGACGCCTGGGCGCTGCGGGCGTACGGCGAGATCCGCGCCGACGTCCTGTTCGTCGCGGCCAACGGCTTCTCCGCCGAGCACGGTCTGACCACCCCCGACCTCGCCGAGGCGGCGGTGAAGCGCGCGGCCGTGGCCGCCGCCCGCCGCGTGGTGCTGCTCGCCGACTCCTCCAAGCACGGCCAGGAGCACTTCGCCCGCTTCGGTGACCTGAGCGACGTGGACCTGCTGATCACCGACAGCGGGCTGAGCCCCGAAGACGCCACCGCGATCGAGCGCGGCGGCACGGAAGTGCTGTGTGTTTAGAAACGAGTGCGCATGATCCTCACCGTCACCCCGAACCCGTCCCTGGACCGCACCTACGAGGTCCCCTCCCTCGACCGCGGCGAGGTCATCCGCGCCACCGGCGAGCGGATGGACCCGGGCGGCAAGGGCGTGAACGTCTCCCGTGCCGTCGCGGCGGCCGGACAGCGCACGGTCGCAGTTCTGCCCCTGGGCGGCGCCCCCGGCGCGCTCGTCGCCGATCTGCTCGACGCCCAGGGCATCGAGGTCGCGCCGGTCCCGGTCGCCGGCGCCACCCGCTCGAACATCGCGCTCGCGGAGTCGGACGGCGTCCTCACGAAGATCAACGCGCCCGGCCCCGAGCTGTCGGCGGCCGAGCAGGAACTCCTCCTGGAGACGGTCCGCGAGCAGTCGCGCGACGCCGACTGGATCGCCTGCTGCGGCAGCCTGCCGCGCGGACTGGCGCCGTCCTGGTACGCCGACGTGGTCGCCCGGGCGCACGCGGGAGGTGCGCGGATCGCCCTCGACACCTCCGGGCGGGCCCTCCTCGAAGCCCTGCGCGCGCGACCCGACGTGGTGAAGCCGAACGCCGAGGAACTCGCGGCCGCGGTCGGGCGCCCCCTGTCCACCGTGGGCGACGCCATGAAGGCCGCCGAGGAACTGCGCGAGATGGGCGCACGCGCCGTGCTCGCGAGCCTGGGCGCCGACGGGCAGCTGCTCGTGGACGACGCCGGCGCCTGGTTCGCCGGTGCGCGCGTGGACGTCGTACGCAGCAATGTCGGTGCCGGTGACTCCTCCCTGGCCGGCTTCCTCATCGCCGGCGGCAGGGGCCCGGAAGCCCTCGCCTCGGCGGTCGCACACGGTGCCGCGGCCGTGCAGCTCCCCGGCAGCGTGATGCCGTCGCCGGGTGACCTGGACATGGCGGCGGTGACGGTCACGGCCGAGGTGCCGGTGGATCGCGTACTGAAGGAGCCGGTGGCATGACGAATGTCGTGGTTGTCACAGTTCTTGCTGATCCGGCCCGTAAACGGCGAAGCTCGGCATTACTCGCGCCCGCCGACGGACGGCAGAGCGTCCTGAGCCGCTCTGCCGCCCGGGGGAGGCGGGCCCTCCCCGACCCCGCCTCCCCCACCCGAACCTCCCCCCACGGCACCCCCGTCCCCTTCACCGCCCACCAGACTCACCGGGCGATACGCGAGCGAAGGAGCCCGCGATGAGCGACATGATCACCGCGGACCTGGTCGATCTCGACCTGTCCGCCGACACCAAGGAAGCGGCGGCGCGTGCCCTCGCCGAGCGCATGGTGGCCCTGGGCCGGGTGACCGACCTGGACGGCTTCCTCGCCGACGTGGCCGCGCGCGAAGCACAGATGCCGACCGGCCTCGACGGCGGCATCGGCATCCCGCACTGCCGCAGCGAGCACGTCACCGAGCCGACGCTCGCCTTCGGGCGCAGCGCCGCCGGCATCGACTTCGGCGCGGCGGACGGTCCCGCCGACCTGATCTTCCTCATCGCGGCTCCGGCGGGCGCGGACGACGCCCATCTGACGATCCTGTCGTCGCTGGCCCGCCAGCTGATGAACGCCGAGTTCACGGACGCGCTGCGGTCGGCGGGCGACGCGGTGTCCGCGGCGGCGCTGATCCGGGGCGACGAACCTCCGGCGGCCGAGCCCACCGAGGCACCCGATGCCTCCGCTTCCCCAGACTCCGTGGCGTCGTCGGTGGCGGCCTCCGCCGACGCCGCCACGGGTACCACCTCCGAGGTTCCCGCCGGGGCCCCCGACGAGCGCCCGTTCCGTATCGTCGCCGTCACCTCCTGCCCCACCGGCATCGCCCACACCTACATGGCGGCCGAGTCGCTGGAGAACGCGGGCCGCGAGGCGGGCGTCGAGCTCGTCGTCGAGACGCAGGGCTCGTCCGGCTTCACCCGGCTCGACCCGGCCGTCATCGCGGCGGCGGACGGCGTGATCTTCGCCCACGACGTGGCCGTACGCGAGAAGGACCGGTTCGCCGGGAAGCCGACCATCGACGTCGGTGTGAAGGCGGGCATCAACCGCCCGGCCGAGCTCATCGCCGAGGTCCGCGCCAAGGCCGAGCGCGGCGAGGCCACCGCCGCCGCCCGGCCCGGCGCCGGCACCCCGGTGGACCGGGCGGGCGAGCCCGGCGAGGGCTACGGCAGCAAGCTGCGCAAGTGGCTGATGTCCGGCGTGAGCTACATGGTCCCGTTCGTCGCGGCCGGCGGTCTGCTGATCGCCCTCGGCTTCGCGATCGGCGGCTACCAGATCAACGAGGCCCCCTCGGTCACCGAGCACTTCGACTGGGGCCAGATCGACAGCTGGGGCGCCCTGCTCTTCCAGATCGGCGCGGCGGCCTTCGGCTTCCTCGTCCCGGTCCTCGCCGGTTACATCGCCTACGGCATGGCCGACCGGCCCGGACTCGTGCCCGGTTTCGTCGGCGGCGCGATCTCCGTGACCATCGGCGCCGGGTTCCTCGGCGGTCTGGTCGCCGGTCTCATCGCCGGTGGCGTGGTCCTCGGCATCCAGCGGATCGACATCCCACCGGTGCTGCGCGGCATCATGCCGGTGGTGGTGATCCCGCTGGTCTCCTCGGCGGTCGTCGGCTTCCTGATGTTCGTGGTGATCGGCAAGCCGATCTCCGAGGCGCAGAAGGCCCTGACCGACTGGCTGAACAGCCTCTCCGGCACCAACGCCATCCTGCTCGGCGTCCTGCTCGGCCTGATGATGTGCTTCGACCTCGGCGGCCCGGTCAACAAGGTGGCCTACACCTTCGCGACGGCCGGCATCTCGGTCGCGGCGCCCAGCGACTCCGCCATGAAGATCATGGCCGCCGTGATGGCCGCGGGCATGGTCCCGCCGCTGGGCATGGCCGTGGCCACCACCATCCGCAAGAAGCTGTTCACCACGGCCGAGCGCGAGAACGGCAAGGCGGCCTGGGTGCTGGGCGCCTCCTTCATCTCCGAGGGCGCGATCCCGTTCGCCGCGGCCGACCCGCTGCGCGTCATCCCGGCCTCCATGGCGGGAGGCGCGGTCACCGGCGCACTGACCATGGCGTTCGGCTCGACCCTGCGCGCCCCGCACGGCGGCATCTGGGTCACCTTCCTGATCGGCAAGCCGTGGCTGTACCTGCTGGCCATCGGCGCCGGTACGGCGGTGACGGCCGGCCTGGTCATCCTCCTGAAGGGCATGCGCGCGACGGCCCCGGAGGGCACGTCGGGCGCCGGGACCCCGGCGGCCACGGCCGCGGAGGCGAAGCAGCCGGTGGCGGCGTAAGACCGCCGCCGGGCAGGCCTCCCACTTGTCCCTTTGGGGTGCTGTGGGTCGTTCACGGCACCTGCGAGATACGTCACGGTCCGGGCCCTGGGGCCCGGACCGTGGTGTCTACTGGAACGCATGCCTGAGCACGTCTCGATCCTCCAGCTGCTGGGCCCGGTCGTCCTCGCCCTGGCGACAGTGCTGTGGGTGACGGGGCTGGTCCGCCTCCTGCGCCGCGCCCGTCCCGGTGCCGTTCCCCAGCGCCCGGACCAGGCGCTCTTTGGGCTCCCGCCCCAGCGGCAGACCGCCCCCGACCTGGAGGCCGTCGAACTCTCCCCGGCGGAACGAGACGCCTTCGCGGGCCTGGTACGACAGCTCGACAACGGCCGCTGAACAGCCGCGCGACCCCTACGGCATCCGCCCGCCCACGGCCATCCGCCCGCTTTCGGCACGCGCCTGCTCACGGCACCTGCGCCGCCCCGACAGGCGCCCGCCTCGGCGTTACGAAACCTGCGCCGCCCGCCGCTCCATCGCCTCGCGCGCCGCGTCCTCGCTGACGTACACCTCGCACATGTGCCGTCCGTCAGGTGTCGCCGTGTGCTCGACCTCCCAGAGGGAGATCTCCGCGCCGTCGCGCAGCAGGAAGGCGTGCTCGTAGAGGGAGAAGCACAACCCGGCGCGCGCCGCGCGGCACGGGCGCCCGAAGGCCTGCGTGATCTGGTGGGCGCACGCCGTGGCCAGTAGCGCCGCCGTCTCCGCGTCCGGCCGGTCGGCGTTCTCCGCGCGGCGCAGCAGCCGGCGCGCGTGGTCCGCCGAGTCGTCCGGCACATACGCGTGCCGGGGCGCGGGAATCGGCGACAGCTGCACCGTCACCGGCAGTTCGAAGTCGGGTGCGTCCGGCGGCAGCGGCAGCTGTGCGGTCGCGGCGCGCAGCTCCTCCTCGTCGGCGTACACCTCGTGCTGCGGATCGCGGCCCCGCGCGGTGTTGTGGACGAGCTCCCACAGGGTGAGCGCCGAACCGTCGGCGAGCAGCCAGGTGTGCCGGTACGTCTCTCGGTGCAGCCCCGCGCTGTGATGCGCGGAGTGCAGCGAGCTGTCATGAGCCAGCGCACAGTCGAGCCGCCGTATCGTCTCGTCGGGCAGCTCGAAGGAGTTCAGGGCGCGGCCGAGGAGTCGCGCGAGGTGCTCCTCCGGAGACTCGGGCGACTCGGGTGGTTCGTACGCTGCCGTCTCGTACGGAACGCTCAAGGTTTCTCCCGGCGTTGCTGCATGTCACCTTGTGGGTGCATACCGTAGCCCCTCGGTCGGACATCATGTCCGGGAACCGAGAAAACGTACGTCCCGTAAAACGCGCGGACCGCGCGAGAAGTTCCCGCGCGGCCCGACGAACTGTCAAGAATCCCTGCTCGGGCGGTACTTCAGCGGCTCAGGCAGCGCTGCCCGCGATCCACGCGCTCCACGGCATGTTCCAGCCGTTGATCCCGTTGTCCGGCGTCACGTTCTTGTCGGGGGAGTTCTTGACGATCACCACGTCGCCGAGGATCGAGTTGTCGTAGAACCACTTGGAGGGTGTGTCCCCCTGCCCGCCCCGCACGTCCTGAAGGCCGACGCAGCCGTGGCTGGTGCCCTGGCGGCCGAAGGGCGGGTTGCCCTTGTTGTACCAGTAGTTGCCGTGCAGGAAGGTCCCCGACTGCGTCAGCCGCATCGCGTTCGGCACGTCCTTGATGTCGTACGCGTCGGCGAGGTTGACCGTGCGGCTGTCCATGCGCAGCTTCTTGTACTTCTCGGAGATCACCATCTGCCCGTTGTAGGTGGAGAACTCCGAGCTGCCCGCCGAGATCGGCACGGACTTGATCGTCCTGCCGTCGCGTACGACCGTCATCGTCTGCGTGTTGACGTCGACGGTGGACACCTGGGAGCGGCCCACGGTGAAGGCGACCGTCTTCCTCTGCACCCCGTGGACGCCGTTCGCGCCCTCGACGCCGTCCAGGTCGATCTTCATCGTGACCTTGGAACCGGCCTTCCAGTACTCCTCGGGCCGGAAGTCGAGCCGCTGCGTCCCGAACCAGTGCCCGACCACCTTCTGGCCGCTGCTGGAGGTGACCTCGATGTGCGACTGCACGGCCTTCTTGTCGGTGATCGCCTTGTCGAAGTTGAACGAGACCGGCATGCCGACGCCGACCGTGGTGCCACCGTCGGGCGTGTACGTCCCGATGAAGCTGTTGGCGGACGAGACCGTGGTGAAGCTGGAGTCGGCCGAGGCGGTGCGCCCGTCCCCGTCCTTCGCGGTGGCCGCTATCTGGTACTTCGTCCCCCGCTCCAGCTGCTCGTCGGGCTTCCAGCTGCCTCCGTCGGCGGCCAGGGAACCCGGCACGGCCTGCCCGCTCTCGGTCACCGTCATCTTGACGTCGGTCAGCTTGCCGTCACTGACCCGCACGCCGGTCGTGTTGATCGACGCACCGGTCGAGCCGTCCTTCGCCGAGATCGCGATCCTGGCGGCGGAGGTACTGGACGAGCCCTGACCGCCCTTGCCGTCCTCGTGGTCGGCGTTGGCGCTCCCACCGCAGGCGGTGAGCGTCAGGGCGCCGATCATCAGGGCGGCACAGGCCCCCAGTGCGCGCCGCGCTGCTATGTCCGGCGTTGTCACGATCAACTCCATCTTCATGCGATCTGCGGGATCCGTTCCGTTCCACGGTGGAAGAGGCCACCGTCCCCGAACCGGGTTCCCAACGTGCGCCGTGAACGCCATCACGTGACAGAACCGCGACAAAAAGGTTTGGGCGACGGGTGGGGCGCACCACAACCGGTCAGCGTTTCCCGTACAACTCCCCGTACGAGGGCCAGGCTCCCCCCGGCCCGTCCACCGACTCGGCCGCGCGCACGGCACGCACGATCGCGCGGGTCAGCGCGTCCGCGCCCGCCGCCAGAATCTCGTTCAGCGCGAGGGGCTGCCCGGGGTCGAGCGGGCGCTCTCCGGTGGCCAGCGCGAACACGGTGTCCCCGTCGTTGAGCAGATGCACCGGCCGCACCGCACGCGCGATGCCGTCGTGAGCCGTACCGGCCAGCTTCTGTGCCTGCGCCTTCGACAGCTCCGCGTCGGTGGCGACCACCGCGAGCGTGGTGTTCAGCGGGGGCAGCGGGTTCTTCGCCGCGCTCTCGGCGAGGCGCCGACGTGCCGCCTCGTGCACCTCACCCTCCGGGTAGTCCACCCGTCCCTGGAACAACTCCCCGTACAGCACACCGGTTTCCGGGTCCACCGCCGACCCCGACGCGTTGGCCACGACCAGGGCGCCCACGGTGATCCCCGAGTCCAGGACGGTGCTCGCCGTGCCGATGCCGCCCTTCATCGGCCCCACCGTCGCCCCGGTGCCCCCGCCCACGCAGCCCTCCGGCACGACCGCTCCCGGCTCGCTCGCCGCGGCGGCCTCGACCGCGGCCCGCCCGGTGGCCGCGTCCGGCCGGGCTCGGAAGGCGCCGCCCCGCCCGAGGTCGAAGACACAGGCGGCGGGCACCACCGGCACGACATGCGCCGGATCCACCCCGACCCGCACCCCGCGCCGCCGTTCCTCCAGCCAGGCCATCACCCCGGACGCCGCGTCGAGCCCGTACGCGCTGCCCCCGGTGAGCACGATCGCCTCGACCCTCTGCACGACGTTGCGCGGATCGAGGGCGTCCGTCTCCTTGGTCCCGGGACCGCCGCCGCGTACGTCCACGGCGGCGACGGCCCCGCCCTCGGGCGCGAGGACCACCGTGGTGCCGGTGAGCCAACCGTCGCCGGTACGCGTCGCGTGCCCCACCCGCAGCCCGGCGACATCTGTCAGAGCGTCAACTGTCATGAGCCCAGTGTCGGGCAGCGCCGACGCTGTCCCGCAAGACCGCGACAGTGATGGCGGCGTGTCCCGCGTCAGCCGACCGGTGCCGCCTGCTTCCTGCCCGCCCGGCCCGCCCTGCGTGCCGTCAGCGTCTCCCCGGTCGCCACCGCCCCGGCCGACACGAGACCGGCCGCGAGCACCCCCCAGTCGCCCAGGAAGGTGCAGCAGATCACCAGCAGGGCCGTGGTCGGCAGCACCAGCTGCTGGGCGATGCCCACCTTGAAGTAACGCGAGTGCAGCGCCCAGACGGTGAGCAGATAGAGCGCCGTCGGCAGGGTCACCGCCGCCGACGCGGCCAGTGTCGAGATGTGCGCCTTCCCGACGGACTGCTCGACCGCCACCTCCAGGCCCGCCCCGATCGCGGCCGCCGAGGCGAAGACCACATAGTGGCCGTAGCCCCACAGGAACGCCTGCTTGTTGGAGCGCAGATGGCCGTGGATCGGCACCACGAAGTAGATCCACCAGGCGGCGAAGATGATCAGCAGTCCGCCCGCGGCGATCGGCAGCAGGTCGCCCAACGCGTCGTTCTCGTCGATGCCGGTCTTCACCGCGACCGTGGCCGCGGCGATGGTCTCGCCGAGCACGATGATGGTGAACAGCCCGTACCGCTCCGCGATATGGCGCGGATGCCAGGAGGTGGGGTGGTCCTTCTCCGCGTACGGCGGCACACACATCTCCAGGATCGCCATCGCCAGGAACACCCAGGGCCGGGCGCCCTCGGGCAGCACCACCAGGCCCACCCAGCCGATCTGACACAGCAGCACACCGCCGGCGTACCGCAGGGCCATCGTGCGTTCCGGCCCCTCACTCGACCTGGCCACGCGCAGCCACTGCGTGACGAGGGCGAGCCGCATGATCACATAGCCGAGCAGCACCGCCAGGTACTCGTGCTCCTCGAACGCCCGGGACACCCCGGCCGCCAGGACCAGCACCCCGGCGATCTGGATCAGGGTGACGACCCGGTAGAGGATGTCGTCGTTGTCGTAGGCCGAGGCGAACCAGGTGAAGTTCATCCAGGCCCACCAGATGGCGAAGAACACCATCGCGTAGTTGAGGATCCCCTCGCCCGCGTGCCCCTCCGCGACGGCGTGCACCAGTTGCGCGCCCGCCTGGGCGATGGCCACCACGAAACACAGGTCGAAGAAGAGTTCCAGCGGAGTGGCGGCCCGGTGCGCCTCACCACGGCCCCGTGCCGTGAGTCGGCGCAGGGGGCGGCGGTGTCCGGGCGGGCGGGGGGAGTCCGGCGCGGGTGTCGAACTGGACGTCATGGGGACAAGCACAGCAGATGAAGCGTGGATTTTCTTGCGAAGGGATCGCGAGTGCGCAGGGGCCCCGACCACCGCCCGGCGCGTTGCCGTCGCGAGGCACGCGCCTCGCGGCCCGCGCCGTCATGCCGTGCCGTGAGGTCCGCCGCGGTGAGGTCCGCCGCGCTGAGGTCCGCCGCAGTGAGGTCCGTGCGGTGAAGGCCCTCGGTGTGCGGGCCGTACCCTGGACGCATGAGCACCGCCCCTGCCCCCGAGCCGCGTGAACCGCGCGAGCCGAAGGCCGCGCTGATCTTCGACGACCCGCTGGACCAGCAGTCCTCGGACGACACCGACCGTGGCTGGGGCGATCGGCCGCGCAGCGACGGCGACAGCGCGGCCGACCTGAAGCGCTTCCTCGACGAGAAGCCGCCCCACCACATCTGAGCCGTTACTGCTGGTTGTGCCCCGAGCCGCGCTGGGCGACCAGCGCGTCGCGGATCTCCTTGAGGACCTCCAGCTCGGTCACCTCGATGACCTCCTGCGCCCCCTCCTTCGCCTTGCGGCGGGCCTCCACACGAGCCAGGTACTTCGCCATGGGCAGGACCATCAGGAAGTAGACGACGGCCGCGGTGATCACGAAGCTGAGGGCCGCGCCGAGGACGGATCCCCAAAGGATCTGAATGCCCTGCTCGCCTTCGCAGCTCGAACTCAGGCACGAGCTGTAGTGATCGAGGTTCTTCGTGCCGATCGCTCCGACCAGCGGATTGATGATCCCCTTCACCACCGCGTTCACGATGTTGGTGAACGCGGCGCCGATGACCACCGCGACCGCCAGATCGACGACGTTCCCGCGCATCAGGAAGGCCTTGAAGCCGTCCCAGATGCCCGGATCCTTCTTCTCGCTCACCGCGGAGCCTCTCCTCGCATGCGCAGGTTGTGGAACGAACAGCTCCGCAACCTACGTCAGGGCTGGGCCATCCTGTCCAATCACGCCACCTTGATGAGGGACTTGACAGGGCGATAAGTACCATGTGCACGACATGCGCCACCCGCCTCAGCACAGCGTCACCGCCAGCCGTGCCGTGGCGCTCGCGCCCGCGAGGCGCGTCGCGGTGGAACGCGGCACCGACAGCACGACCAGCGCCCCGCTCCCGGTCGCGGCGTCCGCGGGCTCGGGCACCTCGGGCACCTTCGACACCCGCGCCCCGCGCGCGACCACCTGAGCGTCCCCGCCCGTGGCGCTCTCCCGCGCGGCGATCACGTCGACCCGGTCACCGGGCCGCAGCAGCCGCACGGTCTCTCCGTCGGCGATCCGCACCGGCGCGGACACCCTCTGGACGGCCCGGTGTTGGCGTACCGGCTCCGCCACCGGATGCCCCGGATGCCCGCGTGCCCGGTCGGTCTCCTGCGGACCCGCCGCCACGAGCGCGGCCGCGGTGACGGCGAGCCCCGCCGCCACGGCCCGCCTGCGGTGCCGTAGGAGCCGGCGCAGCTGGTGCCCCCCGCCACGCACCCGCACGGGGGCGAAGTGCGGCACCTCGCACGTGGCCGGAGCGTCCGTGCCCAGAGGGAGCGGAGCGACCGGAGGAGAAGCGAAGAGGGAGGGGGAGGGGGAGGGGGCCGGGGGAGAGGAGGAGAGGGAGGACGGGGACGACCACGGAGCAACGGACATGAGGACCACCACCTGCGACGACGGAACGGCTTGCAGGCCACGATGAGGCATCGCGCCGCTGCCCGTCGGAGCCCGTGGACTACCCGCCGGTTGTGGAAAACCCCCTCACCCGAACGAAAGGTTCCGCCGCCCTCTCCAGCCCTACGGCAGCTCGAACCCCGGGTCCATCCCGCCCAGCGCCTTGGTGCACAGGCAGTCCCGCTCCTCGTTCGCGGGCAGTGCGGCCACCGCGTCGAAAAGGACGCCCCGCAGCCGGTCCACGTTCGCCGCGAACACCTGGAGCACCTCGTCGTGCGAGACCCCCTCGCCGGTCTCCGCGCCCGCGTCCAGGTCGGTGACCAGCGTCAACGACGTGTAGCAGAGTTCGAGTTCGCGGGCGAGCGTCGCCTCGGGATGGCCGGTCATGCCCACGACCGACCAGCCCTGGGCCTGGTGCCAATACGATTCGGCACGGGTCGAGAAACGGGGCCCCTCGATCACGACCAGCGTGCCGCCGTCCACCGGCTCCCAGTCCCGGCCTCGCGCCGCCTTGAGCGCGGCCGCGCGCCCGATGGGGCAGTAGGGGTCGGCCAGGGAGACGTGCACCACGTTCGGCACGGTGCCGTCGGGCAGCGGCAGCCCGTCGAAGTACGTCCCCACCCGGGACTTCGTACGGTCGACCAGCTGGTCCGGCACGAGCAGCGTCCCCGGCCCGTACTCGGGGCGCAGGCCGCCGACGGCGCACGGGCCGAGGACCTGGCGCGCACCGAGCGAGCGCAGCGCCCACAGGTTGGCCCGGTAGTTGATGCGGTGCGGCGGCAGATGGTGGCCGCGTCCGTGCCGGGGCAGGAAGGCGACCCGCCGGCCGGCGATCTCGCCGAGGAAGAGGGAGTCGCTGGGCGGCCCGTAAGGGGTGTCCACCTGTATCTCGGTCACGTCGTCGAGGAACGAGTAGAAGCCGGAGCCACCGATCACGCCGAGTTCGACGTTCGCCTTGTTCACCATGTCCGCACCCTAACCGCACCCGGAAACGCCGAGGACCCCGTCGCCGGACGGCGACAGGGTCCCGTAAGAAGTGCGTCCTACCTGCCCGCAGGCTACGTGCCCGCGGGAAGTGCTTACGCGGCGGAGCTGCTGGAGGACGAGCCGGCGCTCGACGACTTCGAGTCCGAGGACGACGAAGACGACGACGAAGCGGACGACGTCGAGGGGGAAGCGGACGAGTCGGACGACGAGGACGTCGACGGCTTCGACGACGCCGGCGAGCTGCTCGACGAGGAGCCGCGGCTGTCGTTGCGGTAGAAGCCGGAGCCCTTGAAGACGATGCCGACCGCGGAGAACACCTTCTTGAGGCGGCCCTGGCAGCTGGGGCACTCGGTCAGGGCGTCGTCGGTGAACTTCTGCACCGCCTCGAGGCCCTCGCCGCACGCGGTGCACTGGTACTGGTAGGTCGGCACTGTCTTCCTCCTGGCACTCTCACTCGATGAGTGCTAACGACGGTCAAGTGTGACGTATTCCAGCCGCTCAGTCCACTGCCACCGGCACGCGGTGACCGACGCCACGTGCCACGGTGCGGGCGCGGGGCCGCGCGACCAGGCGGGAGCGCAGTGCCACGAGGGTCCCCAGGGCCAGCAGTGTCCCGCCCGTCGGCACCAGGAATCCGGCGCCGCCCCAGAAGCGGTCCTCCAGCTGTCCGGCGACGGTGACCGCTGCGGCCTGCCCGAGCGCGACCGCACCCGTGAGCCAGGTGAAGGCCTCGGTGCGGGCCCCGGCCGGGACCAGGCTCTCGACCAGCGTGTAGCCGGTGATCAGCGCGGGCGCGATGCACATGCCGACCAGCAGGCCGAGGCCCGCCAGCACCGGCACCGAGTGCGCGGCCCACAGGCCGGACGCGGCCAGCGCGAGGGCGGCGTATCCGACGAGCAGACGGCGCTGCGGTGCCACCTTCCAGGCGATGGCGCCGCAGACGATGCCGGAGAGCATGTTGCCCGCGGCGAAGGTGCCGTACAGGACGCCGTTCAGGCCGGGCTCGCCGATCGACTCGGTGAACGCGGCCAGCGAGACCTGCATGCCGCCGAAGACGGAACCGATGCCCAGGAAGGTCACGATCAGCACGCGCACACCGGGGATCCGCAGCGCGGAGGCGTGCTCCACGCGCGCGTGCCCGGCGACGGCGACCGACGGCTGGGTGCTCTTCCGGGCGGCGAACAGCAGACCGCCCAGCAGGGTGAGCGCGGCCTCCGTGACCAGGCCGGCGGCCGGGTCGACGGCGGTGCACAGGGCGGTGGCCAGCAGCGGGCCGAGGACGAAGGTCAGCTCGTCGGTGACCGACTCGAAGGCCGCGGCCGTCGTCATCAGGGGCGAGCCCTGGAGCTTCACGCCCCAGCGGGCCCGCACCATGGGCCCGACCTGCGGCACCGAGGCGCCGGTCGGCACGGCCGCCACGAAGAGCGCCCACAGGGGTGCGTGGGACAGGGCGAGCGCCGTCAGGGTCAGGCCGGACAGCGTGTGCACCAGGACACCGGGCAGCAGGACGGCGCGCTGTCCGTAGCGGTCGGCGAGGCGGCCGCTGTAGGGCGCGAACAGCGCCATGGAGACACCGGTGACGGCCGCGGCGGCGCCCGCCGCACCGTAGGAGCCGGTGGTGTGCTGCACGAGCAGCACGATGGAGATGGTCAGCATCGCGAACGGCTGGCGCGCGGCGAAGCCGGGCAGCAGGAACGTCCAGGCGCCGCGGGTGCGCAGCAGCTGTCCGTATCCCGGGCGGGAGGAGGCCGGCGAGTCCTTCGACGGCTCGGTGGTGACCGTGGATGCCACGGCCCGTGCCTTTCTGCCGCCTGGTAGCGCGACCCCGTCGGGTGGGGGGCGGCGCCGAGAGCTGTCCTGTCGCGCGGAACTGCGGTAGATACCGGAGCCCACTGAGGAAGGACGTGCCGGCCGCCATACGGTCGCGCCAGCTCTGCGTCAGGCAGAGTTGGTTCGATCTGGGGTTACGCCTGCATAGTACAGGGGACAAGGCTGGTCGACCTTGTGAAAATGAGCACCGAGCGGCACTCCACCTGCGATCAGGTCGCCCCGTTCGTCCCCAGCCAGTCGGCCAGCTTGCCCCCGGCCCCCACGGCGCGCAGCCGGCGTTCGGCGGCGTCCCGTACCGGATCAGTGGCGACCACGAGCAGCTCGTCCCTGCGTCGCAGCACCGTCGTCGGCAGTGGAACGAACGATTTTCCGTCGCGGACGACGAGGGTGACGGCGGACCCCGCGGGCAGCCGCAGTTCGTTGACCTCGACGCCGTGCATCTTCGAGCCCTCGGGGATGGCGAAGGACAGCAGGTGCCCGCGCAGCCGTTCCAGGGGCGCCGACTCGATGCCGAGGTCGGCGGGCTCGGGTTCCCCGCCGAGCCGCAGCTTGCGTGCGAACCACGGCAGGGTCGGCCCCTGGACCAGGGTGTAGACCACGACCAGGACGAAGACGATGTTGAAGATGCGGCGGCTGTCCTCGACGCCGCCCACCATGGGGATGGTCGCCAGGATGATGGGCACGGCGCCGCGCAGTCCCGCCCAGGACATCAGGGCCTGCTCCCGCCAGGGGACGCCGAACGGCACCAGACACAGGACGACGCTCAGCGGGCGGGCCACCATGGTCAGCACCAGCCCGATGAGGAGTGCGGGCAGGATGTCGTCGCCCAGCTCGTGCGGGGTGACCAGGAGGCCGAGCAGGACGAACATGCCGATCTGGGCGATCCAGCCGACCCCGTCGGCGAACCCGCGGGTGGCGGGCCAGTGCGGCAGCTTGGCGTTGCCCATGACCATCGAGGCGAGATAGACGGCCAGGAAGCCGCTGCCGTGGGCCATCGCGCCGGCCGCGTACGCGGTGACGGCGATGGCCATGACGGCGATCGGATAGAGACCGGAGGCGGGCAGCGCCACATGCCGCAGTCCCCAGGAGCCCAGCCAGCCCACCGCGAGGCCGATGGCGGCGCCGATGGCCAGCTCCAGCAATATCTCGCCCAGCAGTACGTACCAGTGCTCGATCGGGCCGTGCGTGGAGAAGGCGACCACCAGGATGACCACGGGGGCGTCGTTGAAGCCGGACTCGGCCTCCAGGGTGCCGGTCACGCGTGAGGGGAGGGGAATCCTCCGCAGCACCGAGAAGACCGCGGCGGCGTCGGTCGAGGAGACGACCGCCCCGATGATCAATGCCTGCCGCCACTCCAGCCCGACCAGGTAGTGCGCGGCCGCCGCCGTGACCCCGACGCTCACCGTGACCCCGAGCAGCGCCAGCGCGGTGGCGGCCGGAAGGGCCGGCTTGATCTCCTTCCACTTCGTGCCCAGGCCGCCCTCGGCCAGGATCACGACCAGCGCCGCGTACCCGATGACCTGGGTCAGCTCGGCGTCGTCGAAGCGGATGCCGCCGATGCCGTCCTGGCCCATGAGGACGCCGATGCCCAGGTAAACGAGCAGGCTGGGGAGCCCGCTGCGCGAGGAGATCCGGACCGCGGCGACGGCGACGAGCAGGACGAG
Organism: Streptomyces sp. NPDC057623; assembly: GCF_042800355.1. Classification (NCBI taxonomy): domain Bacteria; kingdom Bacillati; phylum Actinomycetota; class Actinomycetes; order Kitasatosporales; family Streptomycetaceae; genus Streptomyces; species Streptomyces sp. NPDC057623. The sequence continues at coordinate 109,941 of NZ_JBHVGZ010000026.1, read as the reverse complement.
CGAGCAGACGAGCAGGAGCTGGTTGAGGTCGTGGACAGTCAGCGGCCGTTCCCTTCCCTGGCCCGCGCGCACGCGCGCGTGGGCTCATGTACATAGGACACGAAGTGGCGGTTCTCCGCACCCAACTACTTCGTTACCTTACCTAACTCTTGACGATTTCTTGACACTCGGGCGGGCGGGATCGAACGTCCGTCCGCGCTGGTTCCCTACTCCGCGTCAAGTTGAGCCGGGCCCTGCGCCTATGGTTGCTCCAGCACTCCAGGACCGCCTGCCGCTCGCGTTAGGACAGCAAGGACAGCGATGCCCCCCAACACCACCGCCTCCACGGGTCAGCAGCCCGGCAAGTCCGGCAGGAAGAAGGGGCGCAGAGCCCGCCTGCTCGTCCTCGTGCTGGTGCTGGCCCTCGTCGGCGGCGTCACCGGCGGGGCGTACTGGTCCATCAGCACCGTCCGGGCCTCCTTCCCCCAGACCAAGGGATCACTCACGCTCCCCGGCCTGTCCGGGCCGGTCGACGTGAAGCGCGACGACTACGGCATCCCGCAGATCTACGCCTCCTCCGACGCGGACCTGTTCATGGCGCAGGGCTTCGTCCAGGCGCAGGACCGGTTCTACGAGATGGACGTGCGCCGTCACATGACCTCCGGGCGCCTGTCGGAGATGTTCGGCGAGAGCCAGGTCGACAACGACGAGTTCCTGCGCACCCTGGGCTGGGACCGCGTCGCCAAGGAGGAGTACGACAAGACGCTGTCCGCCTCCACCAAGAAGTACCTCCAGGCGTACGCCAAGGGTGTCAACGCCTACCTGGACGGCAAGGACAACAAGGACATCTCCCTGGAGTACGCGGCGCTCGGGTTCACCAACGACTACAAGCCGCAGAAGTGGACCCCGGTCGACTCGCTCGCCTGGCTGAAGGCGATGGCCTGGGACCTGCGCGGCAACATGCAGGACGAGATCGACCGCGCCCTGATGACCAGCCGCCTGGGCCCCAAGCAGATCCAGGACCTGTACCCGGACTATCCGTACGGCCGGAACAAGGCGATCGTCCAGACGGGCCAGTACGACGAGGTCACCAAGACCTTCCAGGGGAGCGGCTCGGCGGGTTCGTCCGGCACCGGCACCGGCACGGGCACCGGCACCGGCACGGCCTCCGCCTCGGGCACCAGTGGCCTCCAGAGCCAGCTCTCCGGCCTCCAGGACGTCCTGGACGACCTCCCCACGGCCGTCGGCGTGAACGGCAACGGCATCGGTTCCAACTCCTGGGTGGTCGCCGGGAAGTACACCATCACCGGCAAGCCGCTGCTGGCCAACGACCCGCACCTGTCGGCCTCGCTGCCCTCCGTCTGGTACCAGATGGGCCTGCACTGCCGCGCGGTCTCCAGCAAGTGCCAGTACGACGTCAGCGGCTACACCTTCGCGGGCATGCCCGGCGTGATCATCGGCCACAACCAGAACATCGCCTGGGGCATGACCAACTCCGGGGTCGACGTCACCGACCTCTACCTGGAGAAGCTCTCCGGCGACGGCTACCTGTACGACGGCAGGACGGTTCCCTTCGTCTCGCGCGAGGAGACCATCAAGGTCGCCGGCGGCGCATCCAAGGAGATCGTCGTCCGGGAGACCAAGGACGGCATGCCGCTGCTGTCCGACCGCAGCTCCGAACTCGTGAAGGTCGGCAAGAAGGCCGCCGTCGACACCGCCGCCCCCGACCGCGGCGACGGCTACGGCATCGCGCTGCGCTGGACCGCGCTGGAGCCGGGCACCTCCATGGACGCCGTCTTCGCCATGGACAGGGCGGCGAACTGGAGCGACTTCCGCGGCGCGGCCGCCCTGTTCGACGTGCCCTCGCAGAACCTGATCTACGCCGACACCAAGGACAACATCGGCTACACGCTGCCCGGCAGGATCCCCACGCGCGCGAAGGGCTTCGACGGCTCCGTCCCGGCGCCGGGCTGGGACGCCAGGTCCCGCTGGACCGGCTACATCGACCAGGACGAGCTGCCGTACGAGTACGACCCGGCGCGCGGCTACATCGTCACCGCCAACCAGGCCGTGGTCGACAGGACCAAGTACCCCTACACGCTCACCACGGACTGGGGCTACGGCGCCCGCAGCCAGCGCATCACCGACCTGATCCAGTCGAAGATCGACGGCGGCGGCAAGATCTCCACCGACGACATGCGCCAGATGCAGCTCGACAACAGCAGCGAGATCGCCAAGCTGCTGGTGCCCAAGCTGCTGAAGATCGACATCTCCGACAAGGACGTCCGGGACGCGTCGGACGTCCGGGACGCGCAGGAGCTCCTGGAGGGCTGGGACTACACCCAGGACGCCGACTCCGCGGCGGCCGCCTACTTCAACTCGGTCTGGCGCAACATCCTCAAGCTGAGCTTCGGCAACAAGCTGCCCAAGGAGCTGCGGGTCAAGGGCCAGTGCCTGCTGGTCGACCCGGTCAACACCACGGGGCCCGTGGACGCGACCGAGAAGGTCCGCGAGTGCGGTGAGCGCGATGCCGACCAGGCTCAGCCGGACGGCGGCGACCGCTGGTTCGAGGTCGTACGCAACCTCATGGACGACCAGGACAGCGACTGGTGGACCACGCCGAAGTCGGGCAACCGCAAGGGGGCGGACCACAACCGCGACGACCTGTTCAGGCGCGCCATGGTCGACGCCCGCTGGGAGCTGACCGCCAAGCTCGGCAAGGACATCGACACCTGGAGCTGGGGCCGGCTGCACCGCCTGTTCCTGAAGAACCAGACCCTCGGCACCGAGGGCCCCGGTTTCCTCCAGTACGTCCTCAACCGCGGCCCCTGGAAGCTCAGCGGCGGCGAGGCCACGGTCAACGCCTCCGGCTGGAACGCCGCCGGCGGCTACGGAGTCGTCTGGGTGCCGTCGATGCGGATGGTGGTCAACCTCAGCGACCTCGACAAGTCGAAGTGGATCAACCTCACCGGCGCCTCCGGGCACGCCTACAACGCCCACTACACCGACCAGACCGACAAGTGGGCCGAGGGCGAACTGCTCGACTGGTCCTTCTCGGACGACGCGGTGGACGACGACACCAGCGACACCCTGGTGCTCAGGCCGTGAGCCGCTGACGGTCGAACAGCCGAAGGGGCCCTCCACGCGCGCGTGGAGGGCCCCTTCGTACGGGGGCGGCTCAGGGTTCCCCGAAGCGGCGCACCCCCGACGGCGTCACCACCGCGTGCACCGGACGGTCGTGCGGCTCCTCGGGAACGCGCTCGACGACCTCGGAGTCGTACAGCAGCACCACGAGCGAGGGCCGGGCCCCCGCGCGTTCCAGGCGGGCGAGGACGCGGTCGTACGACCCGCCGCCGCGGCCCAGACGCATCCCGCGCGCGTCGACCGCCAGACCCGGCAGCAGCACCGCGTCGGCGTCGGTCACCGCGTCCGGGCCGAGGCGCTCGCCGGCGGGCTCGAAGAGGGCCATCTTTCCGCCGTGTTGGACCCGGGCGAGCGAGTCCTCCCCGAAGTAGGCGCCCCAGTCGAGGTCGTTGTCGGGCAGGAGGGCGGGGAGCAGGACCCGCACCCCCCGCGCGCGCAGCGCGTCCAGCAGCGCGAGGGTGCCGGGTTCACTCCCCACGGAGACGTACGCCGCCACCACGCGCGCGTGCGCCAGCTCGGGCAGCTCCAGTGCCCGCCCGGCCAACGTGGTGGCCGATACTCGCACGTCATCCGCCGTCAACCTGTCTCTCACTGCGAGGATTTCCCGTCGCAACACTCGCTTGTCAGGCTCGGCCGGACGTCCGGTGTGACTCATGGGGCGCTCCCGTATCCTTCCCAATGTGCTCATAAGAGAGCCAAATAACCGGAGCCTCAGATTCCCTACAAAGGCACCGGATAAGGTGGCGGGCATGACTCAGTCCCACCCTCGGATCAGCAAGGCTGTCATCCCCGCAGCGGGTCTCGGCACCCGCTTCCTGCCGGCCACCAAGGCCACTCCCAAGGAGATGCTGCCGGTCGTCGACAAGCCGGCGATCCAGTACGTGGTCGAAGAGGCCGTGTCCGCCGGCCTCGACGACGTCCTCATGATCACGGGCCGCAACAAGCGCCCCCTGGAGGACCACTTCGACCGCAACTACGAGCTGGAATCGGCCCTGCAGAAGAAGGGCGACGCCGGCCGGCTCGCGAAGGTGCAGGAGTCAAGCGACCTGGCCACCATGCACTACGTCCGCCAGGGCGACCCCAGGGGCCTCGGTCACGCCGTCCTGTGCGCGGCCCCCCACGTGGGCCACGAGCCCTTCGCCGTCCTCCTCGGCGACGACCTGATCGACCCCCGCGACCCGCTGCTCAAGCGGATGGTCGAGGTGCAGGAGCAGCACGGCGGCAGCGTCGTCGCGCTGATGGAGGTCGAGCCCGAGCAGATCCACCTCTACGGTTGTGCGGCCGTGGACCCCACCGACGACAGCGACGTGGTCAAGGTGCACGACCTCGTCGAGAAGCCGGCCGCGGCGGACGCCCCGTCCAACTACGCCATCATCGGCCGCTATGTCCTCGACCCGCACATCTTCGACATACTGCGCACGACCGAGCCGGGCCGCGGCGGCGAGATCCAGCTCACCGACGCCCTCCAGCAGCTCTCGCAGGACGAGAAGGTCGGCGGCCCGGTGCACGGCGTCGTCTTCAAGGGCCGCCGCTATGACACCGGCGACCGTGGCGACTACCTGCGTGCCATTGTCAGACTCGCATGCGAACGTGAAGACCTGGGCCCGGACTTCCGGACCTGGCTTCGCAGTTACGTAGCCGAGGAGATGTAGCGAGTTGAGCACCGCCGCGCCCCGCCCCGCCGGCCAGGACCACCTCTGGTCGGTGGACGAACACCTGGAGGACATCCTCGCGACCGTCCGCCCCCTCGAACCCATCGAGCTGCAACTGCTCGACGCCCAGGGCTGTGTCCTGGTCGACGACGTCACGGTGCCGGTCTCCCTGCCACCGTTCGACAACAGCTCCATGGACGGGTACGCGGTGCGGGTCGCGGATGTCGCGGGCGCGAGCGAGGAGTTCCCCGCCGTCCTGGAAGTCGTCGGGGACGTCGCGGCGGGCCAGGCCGAACTGCTCCACGTGGGGCCCGGCCAGGCCGCCCGCATCATGACCGGCGCCCCGCTGCCGCCCGGCGCCGAGACCGTCCTTCCGGTGGAGTGGACCGACGGCGGCCTCGGCGAGGGCCCGGTGACCGGTATGCGCGCCCGCAGCCTGGCCCCCGAGGGCGCCCACGGCCAGGTGCACGTCTACCGGCCGGCCGAGGCGCGCGCGCATGTCCGCGCGAAGGGCAGCGACGTGAGGTCCGGCGACCGCGCCCTCGAAGCCGGTACGGTCCTCGGCCCGCCCCAGATCGCCCTGCTCGCCGCGATCGGCCGCGGCACGGTCCGGGTGCGCCCGCGCCCGCGGGTCGTCGTGATGTCCACCGGCAGCGAACTCGTCCAGCCCGACGAGGCCCTGTCCGGCGGCCAGATCTACGACTCCAACAGCTTCGCCCTCACCGCGGCCGCGCGGGACGCCGGCGCCATCGCCTACCGCGTGGGCGCCGTCGCCGACGACGCCGAGACGCTCCGCTCCACCATCGAGGACCAGCTCGTCCGCGCCGACCTCGTGGTCACCACCGGCGGCGTGAGCGTCGGGGCGTACGACGTGGTCAAGGAGGCCCTGTCGCACGTCGGCGACGAGGACGAGGCCGGCAGCGGCATCGACTTCCGCAAGCTCGCCATGCAGCCCGGCAAGCCCCAGGGCTTCGGCTCGATCGGCCCCGACCACACCCCGCTGCTCGCGCTCCCGGGCAACCCGGTGTCGTCGTACGTCTCCTTCGAGATGTTCGTGCGCCCCGCGATCCGCACCCTGATGGGCCTCAAGGACGTCCACCGGCAAAAGACGACCGCGACTCTGACCGCGGACAAGGCGCTGACCTCGCCCAAGGGGCGCCGCCAGTTCCTGCGCGGGACGTACGCCGACGGTGCGGTGCGGCCGGTCGGCGGTGCCGGATCCCATCTGATCGCCGCCCTCGCGCACGCGGACGCGCTGATCGTCGTCCCCGAGGACGTGGAGAACGTGGAGCCCGGCACCGAGGTCGAGGTGGTCCTGCTCGGCTGAGAGGGCCTCGTTGGCGGTACCGTGTCGCGCACAGCAGGCCCGTGCGCCGCACCGCGACGGGCCCGGACCGGGAGCGCCACACGAGCATGAGCACGCAGGACCCATCCACGCAGGACCACCTCACACACATCGACGACGCGGGCGCGGCCCGCATGGTCGACGTCTCCGAGAAGGACGTGACCGCGCGCACCGCCCGTGCCAGCGGACGCGTCCTCGTCTCGCCCCGCGTGGTCGAGCTGCTGCGCGGCGAGGGGGTCCCCAAGGGCGACGCCCTCGCGACCGCGCGGATCGCCGGGATCATGGGCGCCAAACGCACCCCCGACCTGATCCCGCTCTGTCACCCGTTGTCGGTGTCGGGTGTGAAACTGGACTTGTCGGTCGCGGACGACGCCGTGGAGATCCTGGCCACCGTGAAGACCACGGACCGCACGGGCGTCGAGATGGAGGCCCTCACCGCGGTCTCCGTCGCCGCGCTCACCGTGATCGACATGGTGAAGGCGGTCGACAAGGGAGCGGTCATCACGGACGTACGGGTCGAGGAGAAGACGGGCGGCAAGTCGGGCGACTGGAGCCGGGCATGACGTATCGCGCTCTCGTGGTCACCGCCTCCAACCGGGCTGCCGCCGGGGTCTACGAGGACAAGGGCGGTCCGATGGTCGCCCAGGGTCTGAAGGGCTTCGGCTTCGACGTCGAGGGGCCGCAGGTCGTGCCCGACGGCGATCCGGTCCTGGCCGCCCTGCGCGCCGGGGTCGACGCCGGGTACGACGTCATCGTCACCACCGGCGGCACCGGCATCTCGCCCACCGACCGCACACCGGAGGCGACCCGTGCCGTACTCGACTTCGAGGTGCCGGGCATTCCCGAGGCGATCAGGGCGTTCGGACGGGAGAAGGTCCCCACGGCGGCGCTGTCCCGGGGGCTCGCCGGCGTCGCCGCGCGCACGCTGATCATCAATCTGCCCGGTTCCAGCGGCGGGGTGAAGGACGGCCTGGCCGTCCTGGAACCCCTGCTGACCCACGCCGTCGACCAGATCCGCGGCGGCGACCACCCCAGACCCAGCAGTGGGGGTGCGAGCTGAACAGCCCATCCTGGCCCGTCGTGCTGAGGGACGGCGATGTCGTCCTGAGGCCGATAAAGATGCGCGACCAAGGGGCCTGGCGCGAGGTCAACCGGCGCAACCGGGACTGGCTGCGGCCCTGGGAGGCGACGATTCCGCCGCCCACGCCCAGCGGGCCCATCGCGCACCGGCCGACCTACCGCCAGATGGTCCGGCACCTGCGGTCCGAGGCGAACTCGGGCCGGATGCTGCCGTTCGTCATCGAGTACCAGGGGCGGCTGGTCGGGCAGTTGACGGTCGCCGGGATCACCTGGGGCTCGATGTGCTCGGGGCACGTCGGCTACTGGGTGGACGAGGCGGTGGCGGGCCGCGGGGTGATGCCGACGGCCGTGGCGCTGGTCGTGGACCACTGTTTCCGCGGCGTCGGCCTGCACCGCATCGAGGTCTGCATTCGCCCCGAGAACAGGCCCAGCCGCCGGGTCGTGGAGAAACTCGGATTCCGCGACGAGGGGCTGCGTCCCCGATATCTCCACATCGACGGAGCCTGGCGGGACCATCTCGTCTTCGCGCTCACGGCGGAGGAGGTCCCCGAAGGGGTGCTGGCCCGCTGGCATCGGACCCGCTCGCAGAAGACCTCGTCGAACCAGCAGAACACCCGGCAGAACCCCCAGGGGAATCCCGCGTAGCCCAGAAATTGAATAAGTGTTCGAAATTGATCGCCGGATGACCGCCTCAGGGCATTAAATTCGCGCCTCGGTGGGCTGCTGATCGCATCGGTCACAAAAAAAGTTCGAAATATCAGCCAGATCGTGCGACACACCGGCTCAATTGGCGGATGGCCTCACGCAAACCCCTCTACCGTGTGAGGCGTGAGCAGCAGCGGCCTCATCTACGCAGTCATTGTCGGGGCCTGGGCCGCCTACTTGGTGCCGATGTGGCTCCGTAGGCAGGACGAGCTGAACGAGGCCCGTCCGACGGAACGCTTCAGCACGGCCATCCGGTTGCTGTCCGGACGGGCGGGGATGGAGCGCCGATACGCCAAGGACCTGCGCGCGCGCTCCACCGAAGAGGGGGAGCTCAGCGCCGATGACCCGGGCGACGTCACCGAGTCGGTGGACGTCCGGGCCTTCGCCATGCCTCCGACCCGTCCGCAGACCCAGGCGCCGGTCCCGGCACAGGCACCCGGGCGCCCGGAGTCGGCACGCGAGTCCGGGCGGGAACAGGCGGGCAAGCCGGCCTCCGAACACGCTTCCCGGCCGGCCTCCGAACACGCTTCCCGGCCCGTACCCGAACACGCCTCCCGGCCGGTACCCGACCGCGCGGGCGGGCCCTCGGTCGAAGCGGGCTCCGGCCCGGCGGCCAAGGCACGCAAGCGGGTCCCCGCCGCCCGGCGAGCCCCCTCGGACGAGGCGGCCGCCGCACGCGCGCGGCGCCTGAAGGTGCTCGCACGCCGTCGACGCACCACCGTGATGCTCTTCCTCGCCTTCACCCTCGGTGCGATCGTCGCCGCGGTCGGCGGGCTCGCGTTCCTGTGGGCGCCCGGCGTTCCCGCCGTGCTGCTCAGCGGGTACATCGCGTATCTGCGGTCCCAGGAGCGCCGCCGCTTCGCCTACCAGATGGACCGGCAGCAGGCCGAGGCCGCCGCGCAGCGGCTTCGCGAGCATGCCCGCCAGTCGCGCCGGCGCGGCGGCCCCACCGACCCCGGTACGGGCCTCGACGAGCCCGAAGAGGGGCCCGAACCAGCTACCGACCCCGGACTGTCCGCCCTCGCCGCCGACCGGCGCGCTCTCGTCGAGCAGACCGACCACGCGGAGTGGGTCGACCAGCAGCGCGAGCGGCAGCGCCGGCCCGGGCACGGAGACAGCTGGGACCCGGTGCCGGTGCCGCTGCCGACGTATGTGACCGCGCCGGTCGCGCCGCGGGCCACCCCCGACGTGGACCTCGGCGCGCCGGACGCGTGGAGCTCGGCACGGTCGAGCACCGTCGGCCGGGACCGGGAGGCGGGCGCCGACACCGCGGACGGTTCCGCGCGGGGCGCGGAGTCGGGGGATACGGCGCCCGAGGAGGAGAAGGCCGAGGGCGGCGGTCGTAGCGACGCACGCCGGGCCGCCTCCGCCCGCCGGGCGCGGGAACGGGGCCGTACGCCGCTGTTCGACCAGTACGAGGACGGCGACCGGCCGCGAGCCGCCAACGAGTAGCCGCCGTGGGCAGGCCGGGGAACGGATTTCCAGGCAGGCCGATCGGGGTGCTAAAGTTTCACTCGTTGCAAGGGCCTGTGGCGCAGTCCGGTAGCGCACCTCGTTCGCATCGAGGGGGCCAGGGGTTCGAATCCCCTCAGGTCCACCGCAACAACTCTCCAGGGAAACCCGGGAGTTGAGAGATCCCGTCCGATCGGTTGATCGGGCGGGATCTTTGCTGTGCCCAAGTGTCGGCATCGCGAGGGGGAGCGTGCGGAAGGTCGACGCAGAGTTACCGGCGAGGCGTGCGGCCCCGCTGCGGATCGCGGCCTTCCGGCGGTTCGTGCTGGCCACTCTCGTCTCCGCCACCGGATCCGCCATGGCGCCCCTGGCGCTCGCCTACTCCGTGCTGGGGGAGGGCGGCGGAGCCGGGGACCTCGGGCTGGTGCTGGCCGTGAACACCGTGCCGACGGTCGTGCTCCTGCTCCTCGGCGGAGTGCTCGCGGACCGGATGTCCCGGAGCCGGATGCTCTTCCTCGGCAATCTGCTGGCGGCCGTCGCCCAGGGAGCGCTCGCTGTGACCGTGGCCACCGGGCACGCGTCGACCACCTCCATCGCGCTCTGCGGTTTCGTCTCCGGGACGGCGATGGCGTTCACCGTGCCCGCCGCGCAGGGGGCCGTGGCCCAGATCGTCCCCGTGGAGCAGTTGCAGCAGGCCAACGCCCTGCTCAGGTTGCCGGGCAACGCGGTCAAGGTGCTCGGGCCGGCCGTCGGCGGAGCCGTCGTCGCGGTCAGCGGCCCGGCCTGGGCGCTCGCCTGGGACGCGCTCAGCTTCGCCGTCGCCGCCTTCCTGCTGGTCGGGCTGCGCCTGGACGCGCCCGTCACCGTCACCAGCGCGCTGAGCGATCTACGGGACGGGTGGGCCGGATTCTGGTCGCGGACGTGGCTGTGGACCTATACGGCCGCCGGGACCGTCCTCGTCGCCGCCTGGCTGGCCGGGTTCCAGCTGCTGGGGCCTGTCGTCGCGGCGGACGAGTACGCGGGAGCGCGTGACTGGGGGCTCGTGCAGGCCGCGTTCGCGGCGGGGTTGCTGGCCGGGACGGTGGTGTGCCTGCGCTGGCGGCCGTACCGGCTGATGGTCGTGGCCGTGGTGGCCGGGGCTCCGCTCGCCGCGCCCCTGCTCGCCATGGGAGCGGGACTGCCGCTGCCCTGGGTGCTGGTGGCGGCGCTGTTCGCGGGGGTCGGGCTCGACGTGGCGATCGTCGCCTGGACGACCGCTTTCCAACAGCATGTGCCGCAGGGCGAGTTGGGGCGGATGAGTGCCTTCAACAGTGTCGGTGAGCGGCTGGCCATTCCGCTCGGCTATCTGCTCACCGCCCTCGCGGCCGGCCGCTGGGACAACCGGACGGTTCTGGTGGCGTGCGCCGGTCTCGTCGTCGGCTCGGCGGTCCTCAACCTCTGTGTGCGGGACGTGTACCGCGTCAACCGGCGGGCGGCGAGGGGCGGCTGACGTCGGCCGTCCGCGTCACAGCGCCTTGGCGTAACACAGGCTCAGCTCGTGGAAGCGGTAGTAGCCGAACTTCTCGCACGGCTCGTACCCGCTGGACGTGTACAGCGCCACCGCCTCCGGCTGCTTCGCCCCGGTCTCCAGCACCATGCGCCTGCGGCCCGCGTCCCGCGCGTCCAGCTCCAGGGCGGCCAGGATGCGGCGCGCCAGGCCCCGGCCGCGCATCTGCTCGATGACGTACATCCGCTTGAGCTCGGCGTCCCCGTCCGCGTAGCCCTCGTCGTTCTCGTCCTGGGCCCGCCAGCCGCCGGAGGCGACGGGGGTGCCGAGCGCGTCGTACGCGATCAGGTACAGGCCGTTCGGCGGCCTGAAGTCGGCCACGTCCAGGAGCGTGGCGTCGCCGTCGTCGCCGTAGCGGACACCGTACTCGGCCTGGACCTGGTCGTTGAGCTTGATGGCGTCGGGGTGGTCGAAGGCGACCCGGCGTATGTCCATGCCGAATACCGTATATGAGTTCAATTTCACCGGGATCCAGAACCGGACGCGTTCCAGAGTGCCGGTATCGTGCCCCGGGTGCTCACTGTGACCTCTGTGAATGTGAACGGGCTGCGGGCCGCCGCGAAGAAGGGCTTCGTGGAGTGGCTCGCCGGTACCGAAGCCGATGTGCTGTGCCTCCAGGAGGTGCGCGCGGAGCCGCAGCAGCTGCCCGAGCACGTCCGGACCCCCGACGGCTGGCACGTCGTGCACGCGCCCGCCGCCGCCAAGGGCCGCGCCGGCGTCTCCCTCTACACCCGCCGCGAGCCCGACCGCATCCAGGTCGGCTTCGGGTCGAGTGAGTTCGACGGCAGCGGGCGTTACGTCGAGGCCGACCTGCCCGGTGTGACGGTCGCCTCGCTGTATCTCCCCTCCGGCGAGGTCGGCACCGAGCGGCAGGACGAGAAGGTCCGCTTCATGGGCGAGTTCCTGGCCTATCTGAAGGACCTGCGCGAACGCGCCGCCGCCGACGGCCGCGAGGTCGTCGTCTGCGGCGACTGGAACATCGCCCACCAGCAGGCCGACCTGAAGAACTGGCGCGGCAACACCAAGAACTCCGGGTTCCTGCCGGAGGAGCGGGAGTGGCTCGGTGAGGTGTTCGCCCCCGCGGCGGGCGGCTATGTCGACGTCGTGCGGTCGCTGCACCCGGACGTCGAGGGGCCGTACTCGTGGTGGTCGTACCGCGGGCGGGCCTTCGACAACGACACGGGCTGGCGCATCGACTACCACGTGGCGACGCCGGGGCTCGCCGCCAAGGCGCTCAAGGGGTACGTCGAGCGCGCCGCGACGCACGCCGAGCGGTGGTCGGACCACGCGCCGGTGACGGTGGTCTACGACCGTTAGGGCCGCTCACTCCGTTTGCGCAGCCGCCGGTCCAGGGCCAGCGACAGCTCCGCCTCCACCACGCTGCGGGCGAGGGGGCGCAGACGCTGGAGGTCGTCCTCGTGGGCGTGGCGCAGGACCAGGGTGGCGAACATCTCCGCCAGGTCGTCGACGTGTTCGCGTACGTGCTTACCGGCCGCCAGGACCTCGGCGAGGGGGATGCCCTCGCGGACCAGGGCCGAGGAGACGTCCAGGAGACGGCGGCTGATGTGGACGATCTCGTCGCCGTCGGTGCCCAGGTAGCCGAGGTCCATGGCGGCGGCGAGGTTCTCGGGGGTGACCTCGCCCTCGAAGCGGGCGGCGAGTTCCTCGGGGGTGAGGCGGACCGGCTCCTCCTCGGTGGGGGCGTCGACGCCGAGGAGGTCGGCGACGTCGCGGCCGTGGTCGAGGGCGTCGGCGAGTTCCGCGATGCCGTTCAGGGTGTGGCCGCGCTCCAGCAGTGCCGAGATCGTGCGCAGGCGGGCCAGGTGGTGGTCGTCGTACCAGGCGATGCGGCCCTCGCGGCGGGGTGGCGGGATCAGCTTGCGTTCGCGGTAGAAGCGCAGGGTGCGCACCGTGATGCCGGCCAGACGGGCTAGTTCCTCCATGCGGTATTCACGCTTCTCGGTCACCTGGGCACCTTAAGGCGTACCGACGGTAACTTTCCTTGAGTCACCCCTACCGGTCGGTACGGACCTGCTCTACTCTCCCATTGCGCCAGTGTTCACTGGCGTGGTTCCGGTTCCGGGTGAAGCATGGAGGCACAGGCATGGCCGAACGCGAACATGTGCGGGTCGCGGTGATCGGGTCCGGGTTCGGCGGGCTGGGAGCCGCCGTACGGCTGCGGCGCGAGGGCGTCACCGACTTCGTCGTCCTGGAGCGGGCCGACAGCGTCGGCGGCACCTGGCGGGACAACAGCTATCCGGGGTGCGCGTGCGACGTGCCGTCCCACCTGTACTCCTTCTCCTTCGCGCCCAACCCCGACTGGCCGCGCGCCTTCTCCGGCCAGGAGCACATCCGGGCCTACCTGGAGCACGTCACGGACGTCTTCCGGCTGCGGCCGCACATCCGCTTCAACTCGGAGGTGAAGCGGATGACCTGGGACGGCGAGCGGCTGTGCTGGGACATCGAGACCAGTGCCGGGAACCTGTCCGCGGACCTCGTCGTCTCCGCCACCGGGCCCCTGTCGGATCCGAAGATCCCCGACATCCCGGGGCTGGACTCCTTCCCCGGCAAGGTCTTCCACTCCGCCCGCTGGGACCACGACTACGACCTGCGCGGCAAACGTGTCGCCATGGTCGGCACCGGCGCCTCCGCCATCCAGATCGTGCCGACCATCCAGCCCGACGTCGAGCGGCTCACCGTCTTCCAGCGCACCCCGCCCTGGGTCATGCCCCGCGTCGACCGCGCCATCAGCGGCGCCGAGCGCTCCCTGCACCGGGCCCTGCCCTTCACCGCGCGGCTGCGCCGCGGACTGCTGTGGGGCATGCGGGAGCTCCAGGTCCAGGCGTTCACCAAGCACCCGGGCGAGCTGGGCTTCATCGAGCAACTGGCCAAGCGGAACATGGCCCGCTCCATCAAGGACCCCGCCCTGCGCGCCCGGCTGACCCCCGACTACCGCATCGGCTGCAAGCGGATCCTGCTGAGCAGCGCCTACTATCCGGCGCTCGCGCAGCCCAACGTGGACGTCGTGACCGGCGGGCTGAGCGAGGTCCGCGGCTCGAGGGTCGTGGCCGCCGACGGCAGCGAGGCCGAGGTCGACGCGATCGTCTTCGGTACGGGGTTCCACGTCACCGACATGCCCATCGCCGACCGGGTGGTCGGGGCGCAGGGCAAGACGCTCGCCGAGGCATGGAGGGGCGGGATGCAAGCGCTGCGGGGCGCCTCCGCGGCCGGGTTCCCGAACTGGATGACCGTCATCGGACCCAACACGGGACTCGGGAACTCCTCGATGATCCTGATGATCGAGTCCCAGCTGAACTACATGGCCGACTTCGTACGGCAGCTGAACGTGCTGGGCGGCCGGGTGGCCCTGGACGCGAGGCCCGGCGCGGTGCGGGCCTGGAACCTGCGGGTCCAGGAACGCATGAAGCGCACTGTCTGGAACACGGGTGGCTGTACGAGTTGGTACCTCGACGCGAACGGCCGCAACACCACCATCTGGCCCGGTACGACGACCGAGTTCCGGCGGGCCACGCGGCGCGTGGATCTCTCGGAGTACGCCGTGGTCCGAGCCACCGTCAAGGAAAGCGCCGAGGTGACCGCGTGAGCCGTCTCATGCACGTGAAGTCCGGGCCGTACGCCCCGCCCGCCCCCGCCCGTGAGCTGACGGCCGCGTCCGCCGACGGCGCCCGGCTGCACATAGAGGTGCACGGCCCCGAGGACGCGCCCGCCGTGGTGCTCGCGCACGGCTGGACCTGCTCGACCGCCTTCTGGGCCGCGCAGATCCGGGAACTGGCCGCCGACCACCGGGTCATCGCCTACGACCAGCGCGGCCACGGACGCAGCCCGGCGAGCCCGGCGTGCAGCGCCGACGCTCTCGCCGACGACCTCGAAGCCGTACTGAAGGCGACCCTCGCACCCGGCGAGAAGGCCGTGATCGCCGGCCACTCCATGGGCGGCATGACGGTGATGGCCGCCGCCGCGCGCCCGGCGTTCCGCGAGCATGCCGTCGCCGTCCTGCTGTGCAGCACCGGCTCCTCCCGGCTGGTCGCCGAGTCGACGGTCGTACCGATGCGGCCGGGGCGGCTGCGGACCTGGCTCACCCAGCACATCCTCGGCTCCCGGGCGCCGCTCGGACCGGTCACGCCGATGGCCAGGGCGATCCTCAGGTACGGCACGATGGGCCCCGGTTCGGCCCCGCACATGGTCGAGGCGTGCGCGCGGATCGTGCACGCGTGCCCGCGCAAGGTGCGGTACGCCTGGTCGCACGTGCTGGACCTGCTCGATCTCGACCACGGCGTACGGGAGTTGGCGGTGCCGACCGCGGTGGTCGTCGGGACGGCCGACCGGCTGACCCCGCCGGTGCACGCGCACTCGCTGGCCGCCTCGCTGCCCCAGTGTCTCGGCGTCACCGAACTGCCCGGCCTCGGACACATGACGCCGGTCGAGGCGCCCGATCTGGTGACCGGGAAGATACGGGAGCTCATCACTACCTACGCAACGATCAAGGAGGGCGCATGAGCAGGGTCAGCCTCGAAGGACAGGTCGCCGTCGTCACGGGTGCCGCGCGCGGCGTCGGCGAGCTGCTCGCCCGCAAGCTCTCCGCGCGCGGTGCGAAGGTGGCACTCGTCGGGCTGGAGCCGGACGCCCTGAAGCAGGTGTCCGAACGGCTGCACAGCGAGAGTGACCACTGGTACGCCGATGTGACGGACCATGAGGCGATGGCCGTCGTCGCGCGGGAGGTCAAGGAGCGGTTCGGGAAGGTCGACATCGTCGTCGCCAACGCGGGCGTCGCGAGCGGGGGTCCCTTCGTCGACTCGGATCCGGACGCCTGGCGGCGGGTCATCGAGGTCAACCTCATCGGCTCGGCGGTGACCGCGCGGGCGTTCCTTCCCGTGCTGACGGAGAGCCGGGGGTACCTGCTGCAGATCGCCTCGCTCGCGGCGATCACTCCGGCGCCGATGATGACGGCGTACTGCGCGTCCAAGTCCGGTGTCGAGGCGTACGCGCACAGTCTGCGGGCCGAAGTCGGTTACAAGGGCGTGCGGGTGGGGGTCGGGTATCTGTCCTGGACGGACACCGACATGGTGCGGGGCGCCGATCAGGACGACGTCATGCGGGAGTTGCGCAAGCGGCTGCCGTGGCCGTCCAACAAGACCTATCCGCTGGGGCCGGCGGTCGACCGGATCGTGGCCGGGATCGAGCGGCGGTCGAGCCATGTGTACGCGCAGTGGTGGCTGCGCGGGATGCAGGGTGTGCGCGGGTATCTGCCGGGGCTCATCGGGACCGTGGGGCAGCGGGAGATGCGGCGGTTCGGTGGGCGGCTGGAGGGGGTGTCGACGGGGTTGGTCGGGGCCGGCGGCGCCGCCGACGAGCAGGCGAGGATCACGCGGCGTAACTGATCGACATGCGTGGGGTTATCGCTCGTGTGAATCTGGTCGAGGCCCCACCGAGGGGCCAATCCCCCCCACTCACTACGGGAGTGAACCCACATGGGTATGAAGGACCAGTTCCAGGAGAAGTCCGAGCAGCTTCAGCAGCGTGCGCGTCAGCACGGGCAGCCGGAGCGGGGTCGTCCGGAGCGGCCGCAGGAGCGTGGCCGTCCGGAGCGTCCGCAGCGGGAGGACGAGCGCGAGCGTCCGTCGCGTGAGGAGCAGGAGCGCTTCGACCAGGACTACGACCGGTAGTCGTCGCGCTCTCTGAAACGCGGGGTGCCCCCTGTTTGGTGGGTGCCCCGCGTTTTTCAGCCCCGCGCCCCTAGGTGGGTTGCCCGGCCCCCCGTTACGAGCGGGGCGGCAGTTTTGGTCTTGATCGGTCCGGGACGTGTGCGTAGTCCGGGGGCGTGGCCGGGGGGTTGGACTCCAGTAGTTCCAGTGCCAGTTGCACGGCGTCCTTCAGCTGGGCGTGGCGGCCCTCTGCCCAGTCCAGCGGGGTGCGGAGGATCTCCAGGTCGGGGGTGACGCCCTTGTTCTCGATGGACCAGCCGTACGCGTCGAACCAGGCCGCGTTCATCGGGACCGTGATCACCGTGCCGTCGCCCAGGCGGTGGCGGCCGGTCATGCCGACGACTCCGCCCCAGGTGCGCTGGCCGACGACCGGGCCGAGCTTGAGGAGCTTGAAGGCGGCCGTGATCATGTCGCCGTCCGAGGAGGTCGCCTCGTCGGCGAGGGCGACGACCGGGCCGCGCGGGGCGTTCGACGCGTACGACACCGGCTGGGCGTCGCGTGTGAGGTCCCAGCCGAGGATCGTGCGGGTCAGCTTCTCCACCACCAGCTCGCTGATGTGGCCGCCCGCGTTGCCGCGTACGTCGACGATCAGCGCGGGGCGTGACATCTCCATGCGCAGGTCCCGGTTGAACTGGGCCCAGCCCGAGCCGCCCATGTCCGGGATGTGGAGGTAGCCGCAGCGACCCCCGCTCAACTCGCGCACCACGGCGCGGCGTTTGGCGACCCAGTCCTGGTAGCGGAGCGGGCGTTCGTCGATCAGCGGCACCACGGCCACCCGCCGGGCCCGGCCCGCCTCGCCCTCCGCCGGGGTGAAGGTCAGCTCCACCGTCGTACCGCCGGCCCCGGCGAGGAGGGGATAGGGGCCCGTGGCCGGATCCACCGGGCGGCCGTCCACGTGGGTGAGTACGGCCCCTTCCCGGATTCCCGTGCCCGCCAGCGGGGAGCGGGCCTTGGAGTCGGACGATTCGCCGGGGAGGATGCGCCGGACCATCCAGTCGTCGTCACGGCGTACGAAGTTGGCGCCCAGCAGGCCCTGCCGGCGCTGGTAGTGCGGGGGGCCCTCGTTGCGGCGGGCGGCCGACACGTAGGCGTGCGAGGTGCCCAGTTCGCCCAGCACCTCGCGGAGCAGGTCCGCGAACTCGTCGGGGGAGGCGACCCGTTCGACCAGGGGGCGGTACTGGGCGAGGACCGCGTCCCAGTCGATGCCGCACATCCCGGGCTCCCAGAAGTACGCCCTGATCAGCCGGCCCGCCTCGTCGTACGCCTGCCTCCACTCCGCTGTCGGGTCGACCTCGTGCAGGATGCGGCGCAGGTCGATCCACACGGTCGTGTCGCTGTCGCCGGACTCGGAGGCGGGCACCCCCCGCAGCTCGCCCTCGTCGACCAGGACCAGGCGGCTGCCGTCGCCGCTGACAGCGAACCAGTCCAGGTGGTCGACGAGTTCGGTCCTCCTCGCCTTGCTGATGTTGAAGTGTTCGAGGGTCGGCCGGCCGGTCGTGTCGTCCGGGTTGGCGAACGTCTCGCCCAGCGCGCCCGAGATCGGCCAGCGCAGCCAGACCAGTCCGCCGCCCGCCACCGGGTACAGCGCCGAGTACTTGGAGGCGCTGACCGGGAAGGGGGTGACCCGGTTCTCCAGGCCCTCGATCTCGACAACCGAGGGGCCGCCGGTCCCGCCCCCCTCGTCCTCCTCCACCGGGTCCAGGCCACCGGCGGCCGGGCGGCCCTCGGGGGTCAGTGCGAAGGGGGAGGGGGTCGCGGAGGAGAGGGGGACCAGGTAGGGGCGGCAGCCCAGCGGGAAGGAGAGGTCGCCGGTGTGGACGTCGTACACCGGGTCGAAGCCCCGCCAGGAGAGGAAGGCCAGATAGCGGCCGTCCCGGGTGAACACCGGGTTCTCGTCCTCGAAGCGGCCGCCCGTGACGTCGATGATCAGCCGGTCCTTCATGCGTGCCAGCTTGATCTGGCGCAGGGAGCGGCCGATCCCGGGATGGGACCAGGTCAGCCAGGTGCCGTCCGGTGAGAAGGCCAGGTCGCGCACCGGGCCGTTGACCGACCGGATCAGCTCGGTGACCTCGCCGTCGGAGTCCTCGGTGCCCGCGGCGTCAGCCGCATCATCAGGCACAGTCAGGAGCAGCAGGCGTCCGTCGTGCGCGGCGATCGCGAGGCGCTCGCCCTGTGGGTCGGCGACCATCTCCAGGACCCGGCCCAGCTCGCCGGAGGCCAGCCGGCGCGGCTCGCGGCCGCCGGACGCGCGGGGCAGGGAGGCGATCTCGACGGCGTCCTCGCCCTCGGCGTCCGTCACATACGCGACCTGGCCGGCCGAGCCGAGCATCTCCGGGAGCCGGACCCGTACGCCGGGGGTGTCGGTGATCGTGCGGGCCGGGCCGTCCCGGTGGGTGAGCCAGTAGAGGCTGCCCCGGACGATCACGGCGCTCGCGCGGCCCGTCTCGTCGACGGAGATGCCGCCGATGTGCTGGGCCGCCGGCACCTGGTACCTGCGGCGGCCGGCGGCCGGCCCGCTGAGACGTAGGTCCAGGCGGCGCGGTTCGGAGCCGGCGGTGAGGTCGTCCACCATCCACAGGTCGCCCGCGCACTGGTACACCACCCGGGTGCCGTCACTCGCGGCGTGCCGGGCGTAGAACGCGTCGTGGTCGGTGTGGCGGCGCAGGTCGGAGCCGTCGTGGGCGCACGAGTAGAGGTTGCCGACGCCCTCGTGGTCGGAGAGGAAGGCGATGCGGCCGCCGACGAACATGGGGGAGTCGAGGTGGCCGCCGATGTCCGGGAGCAGGCGTTCGCCGTGCAGCCACAGGCGGCCGGTGGCCCCGCCCCGGTAGCGCTTCCAGGAGGCGGGTTCGTGCGGTGGGGTGCCGGTCAGGAGCAGGCTCTTGCGCTCGCCGTCGAGGTCGGTGACCTGGAGGTCGGAGCACGGTCCCCAGGGGAGCTTGCTGCCGGGGTCGCCGTCGGGGCGGACCTTGTAGGCCCAGGTGTAGTGGGAGAAGGGCTCGCCGTGGGAGGCCACGGCGAGGATCACGCCCTCGGGGGTCCAGCCGCACACCCGGGTGTCCGCCGAGCCCCAGTGGGTGAGCCGCCGGCCCGGTCCGCCGTCCACCGCGACCAGGTGGATCTCGGGGACCAGGCTGCGCCAGCTCGTGTACGCGAGGTGGCGGCCGTCGGGCGAGAAGCGGGGGTGGCCGATCTTGGTGCGGTCCACGGTGAGCCGCCAGGCGCGGCCCCGGCCGTCGAGGGGGGCCAGCCACAGGTCGTCCTCGGCCACGAAGCACAGCAGGTCGTCATGGAGGTGCGGCAGGCGCAGATAGCTCACGTCCCCATGCTTTTCCCGCGGACGGACCTGGGCAACTCGTGACAACCCGTGTCATGGTGGCGCGCCGTGACCCACAACACGAACGAAACCGTTTCGTTTCGTTGAGGGATGCGCTACATTCGTTGTGTACGAAACAGTGTCGTTCGGAGCGGGAAGGCGGAGAGAGCCATGACTGAGGTCGCAACGGCGCGTCGCAGTCGCATCACTCCTGAGCGCGAGGCCGAGTTGTACGGCGCCGTGCTCGACCTGCTCCGGGAAGTCGGCTACGACGCCCTGACCATGGACGCCGTGGCCGCCCGCACCCGGTCCAGCAAGGCCACCCTCTACCGCCAGTGGGGCGGCAAGCCGGAACTGGTGGCGAAGGCGATCCGGCACAACAAGCCGGGCAACATCGGCGACGTCGACACCGGGACCCTGCGGGGCGACCTGCACGCCCTCACCTCGCGCGAGGACGACTGCGCGATGCAGCAGAACGCCGCACTGATGCGGGGCCTGTTCATGGCGGTGCACGCCAACCCGGACCTGCTCCAGGCCTTCAAGGAACTGCTCATCGAGCCGGAGATGGCGGAGTTCGACCGAGTGGTCCAACGGGCCGTCGACCGCGGTGAGGTCCACGCCGACTGCCCCGCACTGGCCTATGTGGTGCACATGCTCGTCGGCGCGTTCGCCACCCGCACGCTGATCGACGACCAGCCGCCCACGCAGGCGTTCCTCACCTCGTACATCGACGCCGTGGTCCTCCCCGCCCTCGGCGCGCCCGTCAACTGACACCCGTCAACTGACACCCGTCAACTGACGAGCCCCCTCCCCAGCAAAGCCCTCCACCTGACGTAACCGCTCACGTCGTCACGGGCTGATCACCCCTGCCCTCGGGCCTGGGTCGGAATCCCGGCCCTGCACCCCACGACCTGACCGGGAGACGCCTTCGTGGCCACGTTCCTCTACAAGCTCGGCCGGCTCGCCTTCCGGCGACGGCACTTCGTCGCCCTGATATGGGTCGCGCTGCTGACGCTCGCGGGCGTAGGCGCGGCCAGCGCCCCCAGCGCCGGATCCACCTCCTTCTCCATTCCGGGCACGGAAGCGCAGAAGGCCTTCGACCTGCTCGAACAGCGTTTCCCCGGCAGCAGCGCGGACGGCGGTACCGCCCGTGTCGTCTTCAAGGCACCGGCCGGCGAGAAGATGACGGACGCCGCCAACAAGGCGACCGTCGAGAAGACGGTGAAGGAGCTGTCCGACGGCTCCGAGGTCGTCTCCGTCGCCGACCCCTACCAGGCGCACGCCGTCAGCGAGAACGGCACGATCGCCTACGCCTCCGTGCGGTACGAGGTCCCCGGTATGGAACTGAAGGACGCCAGCAGGGACGCCCTGGAGGACGCCGGGCAGCAGGCGCGGGACGCCGGACTGACCGTGGAGATCGGCGGTGACGCGCTCCAGGCGGCGCCGGAGGCAGCCGCCTCCGAGGTCATCGGCCTCGCCGTCGCCGCGGTCGTCCTCGTCATCACCTTCGGCTCGCTGGTCGCGGCCGGACTCCCGCTGCTCACCGCCCTCATCGGCGTCGGCATCGGCGTCTCGGTGATCACCGCACTGGCCAACGCGCTGGACCTGGGCTCCACCACCTCCACCCTGGCCATGATGATCGGCCTCGCGGTCGGCATCGACTACGCGCTGTTCATCGTCTCCCGGTACCGCGCCGAACTGGCCGAGGGCCGCGACCGCGAGGAGGCGGTCGGCCGGGCCACCGGCACGGCGGGCTCCGCGGTGGTCTTCGCCGGTCTCACCGTGGTGATCGCCCTGGCCGGACTGGCCGTCGTCAACGTCCCGATGCTCACCAAGATGGGCCTCGCCGCCGCGGGCACCGTCGTGATCGCGGTCCTGATCGCCCTCACGATGGTCCCCGCCCTGCTCGGCTACGCGGGCCGCAAGGTGAAGCCGGCGGGCGAGAAGGGCAGGTTCCTCGGCGGCCGCAAGAAGCCCGCCGCGGACGAGGCCGCTTCAGGCAACCCCGCTCCGGCCAAGCCGAACATGGGTACCCGCTGGGCCGGCTTCGTCGTACGCCGTCCTGTGGCCGTCCTCCTCCTCGGCGTCGTCGGCCTCGGTGCCGCGGCCCTCCCGGCGACCTCCCTCGAACTGGGCCTGCCGGACGACGGCTCGCAGCCGACCTCGACCACGCAGCGCCGGGCCTACGACCTGCTCTCGGAGGGCTTCGGCCCCGGCTTCAACGGTCCGCTCATGATCGTCGTCGACGCCAAGGCCAGCGATGCCCCCAAGAACGTCGTCAACGACGTCACCAGCGAGATCAAGGGTCTCAAGGACGTCGTGACGGTGACCCCGGCGACGTACAACAAGGCGGGTGACACGGCGATGATCACCGTGATCCCCGACTCCAAGCCCTCGTCGGTCTCGACCGAGGACCTGGTGCACTCCATCCGTGACGCGGGTGCGGAGATCAAGTCCGACACGGACGCGAGCGTGCTGGTCACCGGCACGACGGCGATGAACATCGACTTCTCGCAGAAGCTGAACGACGCGCTGGTGCCGTACCTGATCCTGGTGGTCGGCCTCGCCTTCCTCCTCCTGATCCTGGTGTTCCGCTCGATCCTGGTCCCGCTGAAGGCGGCCCTCGGCTTCCTGCTGTCGGTGCTCGCCGCCCTCGGCGCCGTCGTGGCGGTCTTCCAGTGGGGCTGGCTCGCGAGCCTCTTCGGGGTCGAGGAGACCGGTCCGGTCATGTCGATGATGCCGATCTTCATGGTCGGCGTGGTCTTCGGGCTGGCCATGGACTACGAGGTGTTCCTCGTGACCCGGATGCGCGAGGCGTACGTCCACGGCGAGTCGCCCAGCCAGGCCGTGGTGACCGGGTTCCGGCACAGCGCCCGGGTGGTGGTGGCCGCCGCGCTGATCATGATCGCGGTGTTCGCCGGATTCATCGGCGCCAGCGAGTCCATGGTCAAGATGATCGGCTTCGGCCTCGCGATCGCCGTCCTCTTCGACGCGTTCGTCGTCCGCATGGCGATCGTCCCCGCGGTGCTCGCCCTGCTCGGCAAGCGGGCCTGGTGGCTGCCGAAGTGGCTGGACCGCGCCCTGCCGAACGTCGACGTCGAGGGCGAGAGCCTGCGCACGGAGGCCGACGCGGGGAAGGACGCGGACGCCGACGAGGACCGTGAGCTGGTGCGCGTCTGAGCGACCGCCCCCGTCCGTAGACCAGCCGGTGAGGGCTCCGTGGGACGGGGTGCCCTCACCGGCTTCTCTTGTGCCCGGCGGGACTGTCCCGGGTTTGTCTCGTGCTGTCTTGGCTGTCTCGGGGGTTGTACGGGTACGAGTGCGCGTCGGAGGTGGGTGACTGTGAACGACCAGGTGGACGAGGCCGGTTGGGATGTCGAGCCGGGGGACGAGATCGAGCCGGTGGTGCAGGCGGTGGGGCATCTGCTCAAGGTCTGCCGGGAGGCAGCGGGGCTGAGGGCGGCCGAGTTCGGGGAGGTCATGGGCTACGGCGAGGACATGATCCGCAAGATGGAGCGGGGGCAGCGGATTCCCCGGCCGGAGTTCCTGGACAGGGCGGACGACGTGCTGAGGGCGCAGGGGCACCTCAAGGCGTTCAAGTGGCAGATGGAGCAGGCCCGGTATCCGAAGAAGGTACGGCGACTGAAGGAGATGGAGGGGCGGGCGGTGGAGATGATGCTGTACAGCAACCACAACATCCACGGCCTGTTGCAGACGCCGGAGTACGCGCGGACGTTGTCCGAGATGAGGCAGCCCGCGTACTCGCCGGACGTGGTGGAGCGGGATGTCGCCGCGCGCATGGCCCGGAAGTCGGTCTTCGACCGGGAGCCCGCCCCGACGCTCGGCTTCGTCCAGGAACAGGTGACGCTGGAGCGTCCGTACGGTGGGAAGATGGTGCTGCGTCGACAGCTCGAACACCTCCTGGAGGTATCGCAGTTGAGGAACGTCACCGTCCAGGTCATGCCGACCGACCGGGAGGAGCACGCCGGAGTAGCGGGCCTGATCGAAGTGCTGAAGTTCGGGGACGGCACGGCGATCGGACGTTCCGACGGCGCGTTCAATGGCCGCCCGGTCTCAAGCCCCAGGGATCTTCGTATCCTTGAACTGCGCTATGGCATGATCCGGGCGCAGGCTCTCACGCCGAGGGAGTCGCAGGCCTTCATCGAGCAAGCGCTGGGGAGACTATGAGCGCCACCGAACTCCACTGGTTCAAGAGCAGCTACAGCAGCAGCAACGAATCCGGCGACTGTGTCGAAGTGGCGCTGGACTGGTTCAAGAGCAGCTACAGCAGCAGCAGCGAACCCGGCGACTGCATCGAGGTCGCCACCACCCCCGCCACCATCCACATCCGGGACTCCAAGACCCCCGACGCCCCTCACCTCACCATCACCCCGGGCACCTGGAATTCATTCGTGGGCCACGTATCCGACCGCTAGCCTGCGGAGCATGACCCGTTTCACCGAAGCCCTGAGTGAGCTCGGGCTGACCGACCTCGACGCCCGGATCCGCCACTTCCCGGAGGGCGCCCGTACCGCGGCCGAGGCCGCCGCCGCGATCGGGTGTGAGCTCAGCCAGATCTGCAAGTCGCTGATCTTCGCGGCCGACGGCGTACCCGTACTGGTCCTGATGGACGGGGCGTCGCGGGTTGATCTCGAACTCGTCCGGAAGGAACTCGGGGCGGACAAGGTCACGCGGGCCAAGGCCGACGTCGTACGGGAGACCACCGGGTACGCCATCGGCGGCGTACCGCCCTTCGGGCACCGTACGAAGACGCGCGTGCTGGCCGACCGTTCGCTGCTCGGGCATGACCTGGTCTGGGCCGCCGCCGGCAACCCGCACGCCGTCTTCCCCATGGCGCCCAAGGACCTCGTCGCCCATGCCGGAGCCACACTCGTGGACGTGCGCGAGCAGACGCCGGCTTCGTGACGCCGCTCGTCACCGCCGCCGTCCTGCTGGCAGCCGTCACGCACGCCAGCTGGAACGCCATCGCCCACCGGATCACCGACAAGCTGGTGGGGTTCACGCTCATCGGGGGCGGCGGCGCGCTGATCGGCGCGGTCCTCGCGTGCTTCGCGGAGTTCCCGGCGGCGCAGGCGTGGCCGTATCTCCTGGCGTCGGCCTTCGTCCACGTCGTCTACTTCGTGCTGCTGATGAAGTCCTTCCGGCTGGGCGACTTCGGACAGGCGTACCCCATCGCGCGCGGCTCCGCGCCCCTTGTCGTCGCCGTGCTCGCCGCCTTCGTCGCCCACGAGGTGCCGGACGGGTGGGCGGCCGCCGGGATCGCCCTGTCCTGTGCCGGGCTCACGGGTGTCGCACTGTGGGGCCTGCGGGGCAGTCCGCCCAACTGGGCCGCGATCGGCGCGGCGTTGGCGACCGGGTTGAGCATCGCGACGTACACCGTGCTGGACGGGCTGGGGGTGCGGGCCTCGGGGTCGTCCCTCGGCTATATCGCCTGGCTGATGGTGGCCGAGGGGATCGCCGTACCGGTGTACGCCGTCCGGCGCTGGCGTCGGGAGACGGTCGCCATGCTGCGGCCGTTCGCCGGAGTGGGGCTGCTGGGCGCCGCGCTGTCCGTCGCCGCGTACGCACTGGTCCTGTGGGCGCAGACGAAAGCCGAGCTGGCGCCGATCGCCGCCCTG
The DNA here is from genome assembly GCF_042800355.1 of Streptomyces sp. NPDC057623. Taxonomy (NCBI): domain Bacteria; kingdom Bacillati; phylum Actinomycetota; class Actinomycetes; order Kitasatosporales; family Streptomycetaceae; genus Streptomyces; species Streptomyces sp. NPDC057623. Next base: position 84,360 of record NZ_JBHVGZ010000026.1, on the reverse strand, counting down.
CGGGAGTCCTCGATCATCGTGGGCGCCGCGATCGGCGCCGTGTTCTTCAAGGAGCGTTTCGGGGCGCCGCGCATGATGGCGGCGGGACTGCTGGTCATAGGGATCGGGCTGATGCTGCACGCGGGCTGAAAGGGCGTGCCGCGGGAGGTCGTTCGGAGGGTGCGGCCAGGCGGCCGGCCGAGGGCCGACCGCCTGGAGCACGGGGAGTTACAGCCGTCAGAAGGCGGTGTTGTTGCAGCCCATCGTCGAGCCGAGGTGCGTGCTCTGGGCACCCGCGTCGCCCTCGCCGTTGAGGCCGCTGCCCAGGAGGCCGTTGAGGATGCCGACCACGCCGAGGATGTCGAGGTTCAGGTCGTGCGACTTGCAGCTGGTGCTCTGCTGGACCTTGACGTCGTTGCCCCGGGGGCCCTGGTCGGCCTGCGCGGTGCCCGCGCCCACGAGACCGACGGTGGTGAGGGCGGCGACCAGGACGGCGGCCTTGCGAAGCTTGTGCATGTCATCTCCGGTGGAGTGAGGTGGATGCGATGCGTGAAGGAGCGACTCCTTACGATTAAGGGAGATTAAGTAGGAAATGCCCCAAATCATCCTGTGGCGCGCCGAGTTTTGAGATCTTCCGCCGGGATGACGCTGTCCGTGGGCGGCCGTACGCCTGAAGTCGTGCGCTATCCGTGGTCCGTGACCCCGGAGAGGTCGTGCGCCGTCACGCTGTTGCGGTCGGTGACCGAGCGGCCCAGGGCGTGGTGGGGCCACAGGCCCGCGGCCACCCGGCGGCTGCGCTCGCTCCACTGACGGGCCGCCAGGTCACCGGCCTTGTAGTGGTTGAGGGCGTAGCCGCCGGAGTGGATGCGCAGCAGGGTGAAGCCGCCCGGGTACTCCTTCGCGGCGGCGACCTCCTGCTGGGTGACGTGCGGGGCCCGCGACAGCACGGTGCGCTTGTTGCGGTGGGTGTGGCCCGCGTGGTGGAGGAAGACGCCGGGCGCGGACGCGTAGGCGTCGACGACGGCGCGGGCCTGGCGGCGCTCCAGCTGCTGGCCGCGGGTCACCGGGAAGACGGAGTCCCGCACGGTCAGCGGATGGTGGCCGAAGACGAGGGTCGGCTGGTCCGGCGCTTCCCTCAACCTCGCCCGGAACCAAGCAAGTTGCTCCGGCCCGAGCCCGCCCGCGTCGGCGCCGTTGCCGGTCTTGACGTAGGTGTCGAGGCCGATGACCCGCAGCCCGCCGAGGTCACGGGCGAAGTACCCCGGCCCGCCGTCGTCGGCCGGGAACGCGGTGTGGAAGGTGGCGTTGTCCCGGGAACGGTCGTGGTTGCCGCGTACGACGAAGTAGTCCCGCCCGAGCGCACCGAAACCGTCCAGGATCCGCCGGGCCTCACCGAGGTCGTGCGCCCCTCCGCCCGCCGAGATGTCACCCCCGGCCAGCAGTACGTCCGCCCCGCGCCGCCGGGCCTCCTCGACCAGGGCGCGGCTCATGAGCTCCGGGTACGGTGCCCGCCCCGGCTGCTGCGGCACCCCGCGCAGCAGGGGGAAGCCGCCGACCAGGCCCGCGGTCGTCTCGCCGAGGTGCAGGTCGTTGCAGAGCGCGACCGACAGCAGATGCCGGCCGGGCGGCGGCTGGGGGGTGGTGAAGCAGTACGGTCCGCCGCTCGCACCGAACCCGAACGTCGACGTGCCCACGGCGTTCCCGCGCACGAGATGCAGCGGGGTGGGCGTCGCGGCCGTGCCCCGCGAGCGGGCCTGGTAGTAGTACGTCTGCCCCGGCTCCAGGTCCGTGAGTTCGACCTGGTGATGGGCGGTCGGCCGGTCCTCGGACGCCGTGCGGTTGAGCCGGGAGGGATGGGTGCCGTAGACGATCTCGCCCTCGGTGATCGCGGGGAGGGGGTGCCCCAGCCCGTCATCGGTGCCGGGGATCCCGGTGTACCAGGTGATGACGGCGCTGTCCTCGGTGAGGGTGACCAGTTCGAGGTTGACGGCGATCAGGTCGTCGGGGTGGTGGGAGCGGGCCCGCTGCACGGCGGCGGAGGCCGACCGCAGCAGGGCGGGCGCGAGGCGGGCGCCGGAGCGCAGCACCTCGCAGGGGCCGGGGAGGGCCGACAGTGCCGCGAGAGCGGGGAGGTGGGCGGAGAAGCAGCAGCGCATGTCCTCGATGTGGCCCGGTGCGGTGAACGGGGGAGGTGGCGGTAGCGGCGGGGCCAGGTCCGGCGCGCGACATCTCCGTGGAACGCGACATCTCCATGGAAGCAGGGCGAAGGCGGTCACCGAAGGGAGTGTGCCGAGTCTCACTGATCCCGAGTTGCCGTCTTTGCTCCTCTGACTGGTCGGCCGCGCCCTCCGAGGCGCACTCTGGAAGCAGAACTTCCGGAGGTGATCGTCATGATGCACACCACAGTGGGATGGCATGTCGAGCTGGAGTTCCAGGAGGACGAGACGCACACCAGGGCGGTGGCGATGGTGCGCCTCCCCGACGGCAGTGAGGTACGCGCCCATGGGCATGCCGCACGGCACCACACGGACGCGAATCAGCCACGCGTCGGTGAGGAGATCGCCGGCGCTCGCGCGTTGAACGAACTGGCGATGCAGATGCTCACGAAGGCGCACAGCGAGATCGACCAGGCTTCTGGGCGGACCTCGCATCCGATTCACGCGTGAGTGCCGCCCAGGGGCGTATCTCGGGTCACACAGGCGCCGAGCCGTTACGTGAGCGCTGAGCGCACCGCCCGTACCAACGCCTGCGCCCTCGGGTCCGCCGTCACCGTCTTGCGGAAGCCGTTCGTCACGTAGCCGAACGCGATTTTCGACTCCGGGTCGGCGAAGCCGAGGGCGCCGCCGCGGCCGGGGTGGCCGAACGAGCCCGGTCCGAGCAGCGGGGACGCGGTGCCGTGGAGCATGTACCCGAGGCCGAAACGGGTGTTGACGACCAGGACGCGGTCCGGCCCCGCCGACTCCTCGGCGCGGGCCCGTTCCACCGTCGCCGGGTCGAGGAGGCGTACACCGTCGACCTGGCCGATCAGCGTCGCGTAGAAGCGGGCCAGCCCGTCGGCCGTCGCGATGCCGTTCGTCGCGGGAAGGGCGGCGGCGAGGTAGGCGGGGTCGTTCTGGTCGGGGAACGGGGTGATCGCGGCGAACGCGCGGCGGGTGAGGGAGCCGGGGTCGTCGTAGGCCGCGGTGACCGACCGCTTCGGGCGCGAGCGCAGTCCACCGGCCGGTTCGGGGCCGTCGACCCGGCCGGTACGGCCCACCCGGCCCGCCACCGACTCCGGCAGCCCCAGCCACAGGTCCAGGCCCAGCGGACCGGCGACCTCCGCCGCGAGCCACTCGCCGACCCGTCGCCCCGTCACCCGCCGCACCAGCTCGTCCAGCAGCCAGCCGTACGTCAGCGCGTGATAGCCGTGGTCGGTGCCCGGCTCCCACGCGGGCGCCTGCGCGGCCACCGCCTCGGGGCCGTGGCGCGGGTCCAGGGCCTCCTCGGGCGTGAGCGGGCGGTCGAGTACCGGGAGCCCGGCGCGGTGGTTCAGCACGTGCCGGACCAGCAGCCGCTCCTTGCCCTGCCCCTTGAACTCGGGCCAGTACGCGGCCAACGGCGCGTCCAGGTCCAGCTCGCCGCGCTGCTGGAGGATGAGGGGCACGGCGGCGGCGACGCCCTTCGTCGCCGAGCGCACGACCTGCGCGGTGCCGTGCTGCCACGGCTCCGTGCCGTCGACGTCCTTCGTGCCGGCCCACAGATCGACGACCTTGCACCCGTCCCGGTACACGGAGACGGCCGCGCCGCGCTCCCCGAGGGTGCCGAAGTTCCGCGCGAACGCCTCCCTGACCGGCTCGAAGCCCTCGGCCACTGTGCCGTTCACGTCCACGTCCGTCTCCTCGTCCTGCCTGGTGCGGGTGCCCTTCTACCCAAGCAGGATCGTGACGTCGATGTTCCCCCGGGTCGCGTTGGAGTACGGGCAGACCTCGTGCGCCGCGTCCACCAGCTTGGCCGCGAGGTCCGTGTCCAGCACCGGCAGGGAGACGCTGAGGGCGACCGCGAGCCCGTAGCCGCGGTGCTTGTTGGGGCCGATGCCGACCTTCGCGGCGACAGCGGGCCCGGTCGGGCCGAAGCCCGACCGGCGGCCCACCAGAACCAGCTTGTTGTGGAACCAGGAGCTTTGACGCCCTCGCCTGCCCAAGGACAGGAGATTCCGGTCCGTGCCGCTAGGAGGCACCACCATGGGTTCCTGCTTCACAGGCCCTTGCCGACCAAGGCCGGTCTTACAAGGCCTCCACAGGCGTGACTTCCCGCCCGTCCGGCGGTAGGTCGGACAACTTCATCGGTCCGACAAGGCGATATTAGCCGTGGTGCTGCCGCCGTCCGGTCGCTTCGGTGTAAGCGTTGACGGCAGTCGTGGGTATAGGGGCACGGTGGGGGCGCTCGGCCGCCTCTTGCGCCCTCACCGCAAGCTGCCACAGCTCCCCGCGCAACCTCACGACCTCCGCGTCGCCGAGGCCCGTCGCCGCGAGGAGTGCGCCGGGCACGCGCGCTTCCGCAGCTCCTCGCCGCGCCCTGTGCACGCGACCAGCACCGAGCGCTCGTCGCTCGCCGACCGCTCCCGCCGCACCAGCCCCGCCGCCTCCAGCCGCTTCAGCAGCGGGGCGACGGTGCCGTAGTCGAGCCGCAGGGCGGCCGCCAGCTCCTTGACCGTCGTCTCGCCCCGCTCCCGGAGGACCAGCAGGACGAGGTACTGGGGACAGGTGAGGCCGAGTCCGTCGAGAAGCGGGCGGTAGGCGGCCGTCACCGCGCGCTGGGCCGCGTACAGCGCGAAGCACAGCTGGTCGTCGATCAGCAGCGAGGCGACCTCGTCCGCGGGCTTCTCGTTCGTCACGCGCCCTCCCCCACGCTCGAACCGGCTTCGCCCGGCTCGCGCGGGGGCACCCCCATCACTGACCGCGGATCGAATCCGAACGGCAGCTCCAGCCGGTGGGCGCGCATCAGCGCGTCGTCGGACAGCAGCTCCCCCGTCTTCCCGTCCGCCGCGATCACGCCCTCGCTGAGGACGAGGGAACGCGGGCACAGCTCCAGGGCGTACGGCAGGTCGTGCGTGACCATCAGGACGGTGACGTCCAACGAGCGCAGGATGTCGGCCAGTTCACGGCGCGAGGCGGGGTCGAGGTTGGAGGAGGGCTCGTCGAGGACGAGGATCTCCGGCTCCATCGCCAGCACGGTCGCCACCGCCACCCGGCGCCGCTGGCCGAAGGAGAGATGGTGCGGGGGCCGGTCCTTGAACTCGGCCATGCCGACCCGCTCCAGCGCCCGGTCGACCCGCTCCTCCAGCTCCGGCCCCTTGAGCCCGGCCGCCGCGGGACCGAAGGCCACGTCCTCGCGGACCGTCGGCATGAACAGCTGGTCGTCCGGGTCCTGGAAGACGATGCCGACCCGGCGCCTGATCTCGGCCATGTGCTGCTTGCCGACAGGCAGGCCGGCGACGTGCACGGTGCCCGTGCCGCCGGTCAGGATGCCGTTGAGGTGGAGCACGAGGGTCGTCTTGCCGGCGCCGTTCGGGCCGAGCAGCGCGACCCGCTCGCCGCGCGCGACCCAGAAGTCCACACCGAACAGTGCCTGGTGGCCGTCGGGGTAGGCGAAGGCCAGACCGGCCACTTCCAGGGAGGGAATCGGTTCCGTCACAGCGACCATCCCAGCAGACAGACGACGAGGGCGGCGAAGGGGAGGGCGAGGGCGTACGACCACTGCGCCCGGGACGCGGTCACCTCGTCGATCACCGGCATCGAACCGGCGTACCCGCGGCTGATCATGGCCAGATGCACGCGCTCGCCGCGTTCGTAGGAGCGGATGAACAGCGCGCCCGCCGACTTCGCGAGGACGCCCCAGTGCCGCACGCCCTTGGCCTCGAAGCCGCGCGACTCGCGTGCGATCCGCATCCGCCGCATCTCGTCCGTGATGACGTCGCCGTACCGGATCATGAAGGACGCGATCTGGACGAGGAGCGGCGGGAGCTTCAACCGCTGCAGGCCGAGGAGCAGTTCGCGCAGTTCGGTCGTGGAGGCGAGGAGCACGGAGGCGGCGACGCCCAAGGTCCCCTTCGCGAGCACGTTCCACGCGCCCCACAGCCCGCTGACGCTCAGCGACATCCCCAGCACCTCGACCCGCTCGCCCTCCGCCACGAACGGCATCAGCACCGCGAACGCGACGAACGGCACCTCGATCAGCAGCCGCTTGAGCAGGAACCCGGCGGGCACGCGGGCGACGCGGGCGACGAGCGCGAGCAGCACGGCGTACAGGCCGAACGCCCACATCGCCTCCCGCGGCGTCGACACCACGACCACCACGAACGCGAAGGTCGCGGCGAGCTTGGTGTGCGGCGGCAGGCCGTGCACGGGCGAGTGCCCGTGCCGGTAGAGCCTGTGCGCGTGCCCGGCCCCCATGGTCAGACGCCGATGTTCGTGGGTGACGCGTCAGCCGCCTCGGCCGTCCGACGCCGGCGCACCGCCCAGAAGACGCCGGTGCCCGCGAGCACCGTCGCGCCGACGCCGATCACACCGGCGAGGCCGCCGGACAGCCGGGCGTTGTCGACGTCCCTGACGCCGTAGTCGGCGAGCGGCGAGTCGGCGTTGGCGTGCTCCTCCGCGGACTCCAGGAAGCCCTTGTCCGCGGCGACCTTCTCCAGGCCGTCGGGGTTGGCGGAGGCGTAGAAGCTGACGAAGCCGGCGAGGACGAGGGAGGTGGCCAGGCCGCTGATCCACAGGGTGCGGCGGGAGGTCCGGGCCGCGACCGGCCGCGCGGTCTCGGGCGCCGGGGCGTCGACGAGCTCGCCGCCGACCCGCAGCTTCAGCGGCCGGCGCAGATCACGGGCGCCGTACACGAGGTCCGGCCGGACGGCGATGACGGCGCCGATGGTCAGCGCGGTGATCACCGCCTCGCCGATCCCGATGAGGAGGTGGACGCTGCCCATGGCGGCGGCGACCTTGCCGATCGAGACGTCGGTGGTCCCGCCGATCCAGAACAGCAGGGTGAACGACAGGGCCGCGACCGGCACCGACACCAGCGCGGCGACGAAGGAGGCGGCGGTGATCGAACGCCGGGTCTTCGGCAGGACCTTCACCAGGCCGCGGAAGACGACGTAGGCGACGACGACACCGACGATCGCCATGTTGGTGATGTTCACGCCGAGCGCGGTCAGGCCGCCGTCCGCGAAGAGGATGCCCTGCATCAGCAGGACGACGGAGATGCACAACGCGCCCGTGTAAGGGCCGACGAGAATCGCGGCGAGGGCGCCGCCGAGCAGGTGTCCGCTGGTCCCGGCCGCCACGGGGAAGTTCAGCATCTGCACCGCGAAGATGAACGCCGCCACCAGTCCGGCCAGCGGCGCCGTCCGCTCGTCGAGCTCACGGCGCGCGCCGCGCAGGCTCACGGCCACCGCGGCGGCGGCGACCACTCCGGTCACGGCGGAGGTCGGGGCGTCTATGAATCCGTCAGGTACATGCACCGTTCGATGATAGTGGCTTAATGCGAACGGGTTGCAAGAGCGAGAGCCTCGTGGATTTGGTCCCGTGTATCGCACATGTGATATACGCCGGTCCCGACGGGCGCTTCCCGGAAGATATGCGACATTGGAGGGGGAGCGAAGGCACAGCTTTCGCACAGGTCACGCAGTGTGAGAGGGCCGTCCGATGTCTGTAGTCGAACAGTACGCCCGAGCCCACATCGTCACGGACGCGGACCTCCTGGCGGAGGAACAGGACGCCGTGCCGGTCGTCCTGCGCTATGACCCGGACATCGATCCGCGCGCGGTGCGCGTCCGGCTGCCCGGGCGCGAGGCCCACGAGTGGACCTTCTCGCGTTCCCTGCTGGAGCAGGGTCTGCGTGCCCCCGCGGGGAGCGGAGAGATACGGGTGTGGCCGTGCGGCCGGGTGCAGGCCGTCGTGGAGTTCCACTCCGAGCAGGGTGTTTCCGTGGTGCAGTTCGAGTCGAAGGCGCTGATGAGGTTTCTGCGGCGGACATATCTGGCCGCCGCACCCGTCGAGCGTGAGCCTCAGCTGAGACGCTGACTCTCAGCCGTCCGGCTCTCAGCCCCCCAGCTTCAGCAGCTCGGCCACGATCGGCCCCGCCGTGTCGCCGCCGTGGCCGCCGGCCTGGACCACGCCCGCCGCCGCCAGGTCGTCGCGGTACGCGGTGAACCAGCCGTTCGGCTTCTTCTGGCCGTCGACCTCGGCCGAGCCGGTCTTCGCGCCGACGTCACCGGTGACCCCGGACATCGCCTCGGCCGCCGTGCCGTAGGCCGCCGTGTAGCCCATCAGCTCGCGCAGCTGCGAGAGCGTGGTCTGCGCCATGGTGCGGGAGGCGGTGGCGAGGGTGCGGTTGTCGACCGTCGGGGCCACCAGGTAGGGCTGCTTGAACGTGCCCGTCCTGATGGTCGCCGAGACCGACGCCATGTTCAGCGGGTTCATCCGCACACCGCCCTGGCCGATGAGCGAGGCCGCCATCTGGGCCTGCGACTGGACCGGGACGGAGCCGTCGAAGGTCGGGACGCCGACGGACCAGTTGTTCATCGACAGACCGAAGACCTGCTGGGCCTGCTTGGTCAGGCTGTCGTCGTCCAGCTCGGGGGCCTGGCTGATGAAGGCCGTGTTGCAGGAGCGGGCGAAGCTCGCCTTGAAGGTGCCGCCCTTGATCTCGAACTTGTCGTCGTTCTGGAACTTCCAGTGGCCGTACGTGAAGTACTTGGGGCAGGGGTGCTGCTTGTCCGCCGACGCGAGACCCTTCTCGATCAGCAGCGTGGAGGTGATGACCTTCATCGTGGAGCCGGGGGCGAGGGAGCCCTGGAAGGCCGTGTTGAAGCCGTGCGAGGAGTTGGCGACCGCGAGGATCTCGCCGGTCGACGGGCGCAGGACGACCACCGACGCCTTCGGCTTGGCGGCGACCTGCTTCTCCGCGGCGGCCTGCATCGTCGGGCTCAGCGTCGTCTTCACCTCGCCCGGGGTGCCCTTGCTCAGCTCCAGCAGCGTCTTGTCGGACAGCTCGGCCTTCTGGGAGTCCTTGCCCCGGACCACCTGGAGCTCGACGCCCGCCTTGCCGCCGGCCTTCTCGCCGTACTTCTCGCGCAGCCCGTCGAGGACCGAGCCCAGTGACGGGTACTCCTCCTCCGTCAGCTCGCCGCCGTCCCGGTCGAGCGCCTTGACCGGCGGGGTGCCGGACTCGCCGGTGACGAGGGTGTCGCCGTCCTTCAGGTCGGGGTGGACGACCGCGGAGTGCCACTCGACGAGCGGCTTGCCGTCCTCGGCCCGCCGCACGACCGTCAGCGAACTGTCGTACGCCAGCGGCTTGGCGGTGCCCTTGTACGACACCGTGCCCTTCACGGAGAAGGGGACCTTGTCGCCGGTGCGGGCGCCGGCGGTGAGGGTGACGTCCTTGATGTGGGCGTCCTTGGTGTAGCCGGTCAGCAGGGACTTGGCGGCCGTGGTGTCGTCCGTGGCGGCGGCCGCCTCGGTGACCGCGCCCTGCTGCCAGGCGGTGAGGAAGTCGCGGGCAGCGGTCGTGACCTCGGTCGCCGACAGGGGGCCGGTCTTGACGTCCTTCGCCTTGTCGTCGGCGCTCGCCGACGTCGACTGCGTACGGCTGTCGGCGACGGCCCCGCCGCCGAACAGCGCGTAGGCGCCGAACCCGGCACCGCCGACGACCACGGCGATCATCCCGCCGAGCACGGCGGGGTTGGTCTTCCGTCGCTCAGCGACGCGCCCTCTGTTGCCCACTGCTTTCCGTTCCCTCGCGTATCCAGGAGCCCCCGTCGCCCCGCCGATCTCACGCATACCAACGACGAGGACCACCCTAGAGTCCCGTGTCGCGGGGGATGAGTTCAGCCGGACGCTCGTAGCACGGCTGCGACAATCGGCCCCGCCGCGTCGCTGCCGTGGCCGCCCTGCTGGGCCATGGCCGCGGCCGCCACATCATCGCGGAAACCGGTGAACCAGCTGTCGGAGGTGGCCTCGCCGTCGACCTCGGCGGAACCGGTCTTGGCGCCGATCTCACCACTCAGCCCGGACATGGCCCGCACGGCGGTGCCCGGGGCCGAGGTCGCGGTCAGCCGCATCATCTGCTTCAGCTGGGCGGCGGTGCTCGCCCGCAGCCCGTCGGCGGTGGCGAACTGCCGGTCGTCGAGGTCACGCGCGACCAGATACGGCTGCCGGAACGTGCCCGTGATCGCGGTGGCCGTCACCGACGCCATGGTCAGCGGGTTCATCTGGACCTGGCCCTGGCCGATGGCGTTGGCCGCGCGGTCCGGGCCGGTGGACTCGGGGACGCTGCCGTCGAAGGAGGTGATGCCGGTCTTCCAGTCGCGGCCGAGCCCGAACCGCGCCTCCGCCTCCGTCGTCAGCGAGGCGTCCGTGAGCGGGTCCTCGTCGACGAGCTTGATGAAGGCCGTGTTGCAGGAGCGCATGAAGCCGTTGGCGAGCGTGGCACTCGCGGTCTCGTCGGGTTCCAGACCGGTGAGGTTCTTGAAGGTCTGGCTCCGCCAGGTCGCCGTGGGCGGACAGGGCGCCGGGCCGTTCATCGTGGTCACGCCGTTGTCGATGAGCATCGCCGAGGTGATGATCTTCATCGTGGAGCCGGGCGGTACGCGTCCCTCGAAGGCCGCGTTGAAGGCGTCGTCACGGTGGTTGGCCACCGCCAGCACCTCGCCGGTGCTCGGCTTGACGGCCACCACCGAGGACTGGCCGTACTGCTTGACCGCCTTCTCGGCCGCCGCCTGCACGCCCGCGCTGAGCGTCGTCTCCAGCTTGCCGGGCTTGCCCTTCGTGAGGGTCAGCAGCGAGGTGTCCGGCGACTCGTCGGCGTGCCGGATCGCCAGCTCGATGCCGGCGGAGCCGCCCGCCTTGCTGCCGTATCTCTCGCGCAGGGTGTCCAGGACCGGGCCGAGGGAGGGGTACTTCTCCTTCGTCAGCTCGGCCCCGTCGCGGTCGAGGGCCTTGATGGGCGGGGCCGCCGCCTCGCCGGTGACGAGGGTGTCGTCCTTCTGCAGCTGCGGGTGGATCACCGTCGGCTGCCAGTCGACGAGGGCCCGCCCGCTGGTGAGGCCGCGGACCACCTTGAGCTCGCTCTTGTACGTGAGCGGCTTGGACTTGCCCTCGTAGGACACCTTCGCGCGCACGCTGAAGGGCACGGCGGTGCCGGTCGCCTCGCCGGGCGTGATCTTCACGCCGGTGATGTGCGCGCCCCCGCTGTACGACGTCAGTAGCGCCTCGGCGGCCGCGTCGTTGTTCGTATACCCCGCCGCCTGCGCCGCCTGCCCCTTCTCCCAGGCCGCGAAGAACTTCGCCGTGGTCTCCTCGACCTCCTCGGCACTCGGCGGCCCGGACCGCACCGGCGCCGGCCCTCCCTGGCCGGTCGCCCCGCCGCCGTTCAGTGCCGACATGATGTTGTACGCGCCGTATCCGGCACCGCCCACCATCACGGCGAACACCCCACCTATGACGGTGGCTTTGACCCCCTTGGACATGCTGTCCCCTCCCCGTTTTCGTCCACCGCACTGTAAGTGGCGTGGGAGATAACTGGGGGAGCTGTTTTCTTTTGTTGTCCGAATGAGTGACCGATTCTTGGCCGAACCAACGACATGTTGGCCTTTGTCAAGCCCCGAAATGCAGTGCCGTGACGCGAATCGACGGCCGAGGCGCAATGGAGGCAGGGGTCGCCGCGGCCGTGTGGCACCCGCGCAGACGAGGAGTGACGACATGCTGAGCAGACCTGAGCGCCCCTGGACCTGGCGGGCATCGCCGGGGGCCTTGCGCCGAGGTGTCACAGCCCGTGCCTCGCTGCTCTGGCTGATCGCCACCGCAGTCCTGTTCGCGACCTGTCTCATCTCGTTCCTGGCGTGGGCAGCGGAGGACCGCTCCGCCACCCTCACCCCCAGCAGCGGCAGGTATCAGAGCACGCCACCCGGTGATCAGTCGGAGGAGCCACCGGCGGAGGAGGCACCGGCGGAGGAGCCACCTGTTCCGCCTCTGGGGGAAGAGCAGGAGGACGGGGCGCCCGCGGAGGAGCCATCGGCGGAGGAAGAGTTCGCAGGGGAGGCGCCTCCGGAAGAGGCACCGGCGGAGGAAACGCCCGGGGAGGAAGCCCCCGCGGAGGAAGAGCCGACGGACGAGGGGGCGGTGGTGTCCGACGAGGATGCGCCGGCTTCGCCGAGCGTCCTGCCGGTCGTGGTCTCCGGGGTGTCCGGATTCGGTGGACTGCTCAGTGGTGTCGCGGCGATTCTCACCGTGCGGCAAGCCGCCGGGAAGGGGAGGTCGCAGCAGGCTCCGCCCTCCACGCACGCGGGGCGGGCGTGCGGCTGCCGACGTGGTCGTGTCGGGCCGTCGCCGGTCCGGCTGCGGGGGACCGGCGAGGGCAGTTGACGCTCACCTAGACCCAGGTGTCCAGCCACATCCGCGACCGCCAGCTGTCTATCGGGATCGCCGTCCCCGTGTAGATCGGCCAGAAGTAGATGAAGTTCCAGGCGATCAGCAGCACCAGTACGCCCGCGCCCGTGGCACCGGCCACCCGGCGGGTGTCGCTGGAGCCCGGTGGGCCGATGATCGCGCCCAGGAGCATGGCCACGGCCAGGCAGAGGAAGGGCAGGAAGACGACGGCGTAGAAGAAGAAGATGGTGCGTTCCTGGTAGAGGAACCAGGGGAGGTAGCCGGCCGCGATGCCGCAGGCGACGGCCCCGGCCCGCCAGTCCCGGCGGAAGGCCCAGCGCCACAGGACGTACAGGACCGCGAAGGCGGCCACCCACCACAGCAGCGGGGTGCCGATCGCCAGGACCTCGCGCGCGCACTTCTCGCCCGCGTCGACGGGGCAGCCGTCCTTGCCGGGTAGGGGGGACTCGTAGAAGTACGACACCGGGCGGCCCGCGACGATCCAGCTCCACGGGTTCGACTGGTAGGTGTGCGGGGACGACAGGCCGACGTGGAACTCGTACACCTGGTGCTCGTAGTGCCACAGGCTCAGCCACCAGTCGGGGAACAGCCACGACCAGCCGCTGCCGCGGCCGTCGGCGCTCGCCCAGTTGCGGTAGTAGCCGCCGGTGCCGTCCGTCGGGGAGAGGATCCAGCCGGTCCACGACGCGACGTAGGTGAAGATCGCCACCGGCACGGTCGCCAGGAAGGCGAAGCCCAGGTCGCGCTTGATGACCGTCGTGTACGGGTGACGGGCCCCGGCGACCTTGCGGGCGCCGACGTCCCAGAGCACCGTCATCAGGCCGAACGCGACCAGGAAGTACAGGCCGTTCCACTTGGTCCCGATGGCCAGGCCCAGCATCAGACCGGCCGCCCAGCGCCAGGGACGCCAGCCGAGGCGCAGGGTCTCGGCGAGGTGCGCGTCGGGACGGACCCGGCCGTCGGCGTCGGCCGGGAGCGCCGCCGCGAGTTTCGCGCGCGCCCTGTCCCGGTCGAGGACGAGACAGCCGAACGCCGCCAGCACGAAGAACATCAGCACCCCGTCGAGCAGCGAGGTGCGCGCCATCACGAAGGCCAGCCCGTCCACCGCCATCAGCGTGCCCGCGAGGCAGCCGAGGAAGGTCGAGCGGAAGACACGGCGGCCGATGCGGCACAGCATCAGGACGGCCAGCGTGCCCAGCAGCGCGGTCATGAACCGCCAGCCGAACGGGTTGAACCCGAACATCAGCTCGCCCAGCCCGATGACGTACTTGCCGACCGGCGGATGCACGACGTACGCCGCGTCCGTCGGGATCGGGATCTGGTCGCCGACCTTGAGGATCAGGTCGTTGGCGTTCTTGTCCCAGTTGACCTCGAAACCGCGGTGGACGAGCGCCCACGCGTCCTTGGCGTAGTACGTCTCGTCGAATATCACCGCCTTGGGGCTGCCCAGGTTCCAGAACCGCAGGACCCCGGCGAGCAGTGTCACCAGCAGCGGTCCGCCCCAGCCCGACCAGCGCACGATCCGCTCGGCGAGCGGCCGTGAGGCGCCGAGGAACTGCCACATCCGCGGGCTGGGCTGGACATACGGCGGCACGAGCCGGTCGCGGACGTCGCTTCTGGGCGCCGCCGTGTAGCCGAATCGGCGCAGCCGCTGCTGCCACGACGGTCGCTGCTCGTGGGTCGCCTGGCCCTGCCGGGTGTCCGTGGAGGACGCGGTACTGGTCACCGCGCCATCGTAGGGAACCGTTCTGTGGGAGTCCCGTGCATGTGCGGTAAGGGCGCGGAAGCGTTGCTTCGGCGGGCCCTGCGAGGATGGGGGCGTGACTGGAATCCTCGTACTGGCAGGTACCCCCATCGGCGACATCGCGGACGCGCCGCCCCGGCTCGCGGAGGAACTGGCCGGTGCCGACCTCGTCGCCGCCGAGGACACACGGCGGCTGCGGCGGCTGACCCAGGCGCTCGGGGTGACGCCCAAGGGGCGGGTCGTGTCGTACTTCGAGGGGAACGAGGCCGCGCGGACCCCGGAGCTGGTGGAGGAGCTGCTCGGCGGGGCGCGGGTGCTGCTCGTCACGGACGCCGGGATGCCGTCGGTGTCGGACCCGGGGTACCGGCTGGTCGCGGCGGCGGTCGAGAAGGACATCAAGGTCACCGCGGTGCCGGGGCCGTCCGCCGTGCTGACCGCGCTCGCCCTGTCCGGGCTGCCCGTCGACCGGTTCTGCTTCGAGGGCTTCCTGCCGCGCAAGGCGGGGGAGCGGCTGTCGCGGCTGCGGGAGGTGGACCGGGAGCGGCGGACGCTCGTCTACTTCGAGGCCCCGCACCGGCTCGACGACACCCTCGCCGCGATGGCCGAGGTGTTCGGCGCCGAGCGGCGGGCCGCCGTGTGCCGGGAGCTGACCAAGACATACGAGGAGGTCAGGCGCGGCGGACTGGGGGAACTCGCGGCGTGGGCGGCCGAGGGGGTGCGCGGGGAGATCACCGTCGTCGTCGAGGGGGCTCCGGAGAAGGGGGCCGAGGAGGTCGACGCCACCGAGCTGGTGCGCCGGGTTCGCGTGCGCGAAGAGGCGGGGGAGCGGCGCAAGGAGGCCATCGCGGCGGTGGCGGCGGACGTCGGGGTGCCCAAGCGAGAGGTCTTCGACGCCGTGGTCGCGGCCAAGAACGCGGGGGCGTGAAACGCCGTGTGAGCAGGGCGTATCTCGAATGGGCGTGCGCCCCATGCGGGGGTAAAGGGACCCGGGCCTTTCGGCAAGGAACGTCCAAGTCGCCCCCAACAGTGCACAGATGGCGTGCGTTCGCTCCTGCGGAGGAGTCCACTGGGTGAGGGGACGTAACCCGTCCTACCAGCGGACCACAGGAGCTGGCATGAGTGAGATCGCACAGCAGACCACGGGCCTTCGCAGCGCCGCGACCGCCGTCGTCCACGAGTCGTATTCGTTCGCCTGCATGCGCTGCGGGCATGGCTGGGAGCAGTCGTACGAGATAGAGCACCACATAGACGGCGACGGCCGTGAGTTCGTGATGTACGTCGCGAACGGCCAGGTCGTGCCGTCGCCGCTGAGCCGGCCCACCTGTGAGAACTGCGACAACCACGTCGTGCGGATCATGCGTCCCGGCCAGGTGTCCTCCGTGCAGAACTCCCTGCACAGCCCCCGCTCGATTCCCCGGCAGGCGAAGTCCTCGCAGGCGGACGAGCCGGCGGCCGAGCCGCACCACCACTGGCATCTGTCCGATCTCCTGCACGTCTTCCACCGCAAGGCGAGCTGAGCCCGGCAGCGGCCGAGAAGGCCGCCTCCCCGTTCGAAGGCATGCTCCTTTCGTAGGATCGGGGCATGCCTTCGAACGACGCCGACAAGCACGCCGCCCCGCCGCTCCCGGAACCCCTCCGGGTGCCGGTCGCCGACTCGCACACCCACCTCGACATGCAGTCCGGCACGGTGGAGGAGGGGCTGGCCAAGGCGGCGTCGGTCGGGGTGACCACGGTCGTGCAGGTGGGCTGCGACGTACGCGGCTCGCGGTGGGCGGCCGACACGGCGGCGCGGTACGACGCCGTGCACGCGACCGTCGCCCTGCACCCGAACGAGGCACCGCGCATCGTGCACGGGGATCCCGACGGTTGGTCACGGCAGGGGGCGCGGGAGCCGGGTGGTGCGCGGGCGCTCGACGAGGCGCTCGCGGAGATCGACCGCCTCGCCGCACTTCCTCAGGTGAAGGGCGTCGGTGAGACCGGCCTCGACTACTTCCGCACCGGTCCCGAGGGCAAGGAGGCGCAGGAGGCGTCCTTCCGCGCCCACATCGAGATCGCCAAGCGGCACGGCAAGGCCCTGGTGATCCACGACCGCGAGGCCCACGAGGACGTGTTGCGCGTCCTGAAGGAGGAGGGCGCGCCCGAGCGGACCGTCTTCCACTGCTACTCCGGGGACGCGGAGATGGCGCGGGTGTGCGCCGGCGCCGGGTACCACATGTCCTTCGCGGGCAACGTCACCTTCAAGAACGCCCAGCAGCTGCGGGACGCGGTGGCGGTGGCCCCGCTGGAGCTGCTCCTCGTGGAGACCGACGCGCCCTTCCTCACGCCGGCGCCGTACCGCGGACGGCCCAATGCGCCGTATCTCATTCCGATCACGGTGCGCGCCATGGCGGCCGTGCGGGGCATCGACGAGGACGCGCTGGCGACGGCCCTCGCGGCGAACACGGCACATGCCTTCGGCTACTGACGGATAACCGCCGCATAACGCTCGCAGGGGTACACCTCCGACTTGTCGCGACTGTGGGTAGTCGCGTCGCTTTGGAGAGTTATCACCGCTCCGCTAGGTTCTGGGGGCCCTAAACGGACCCCTCCGCTGGAGCGTGTCGTCGTGAGCAACGCGCAGTTCGAGACGTATGGCCCGAGCCCGGCCCACGAGCCCCCGGGATACGGCGGCTTCGACCCGCACAGCGCTCAGACGCTGGCGTACGGGGTGCCCACGGCGTACCAGACGCGAACGGACACGTACACGCCCGGATACGAGGGGCACGGGGGGTACGAGGGCTACCAGGGATACGGCGGGCGCGACGCGTACGACGCCGGCGACGCCTACGCCGACACGTACCGGCCCGCCTACGAGGACTCCGAGACCGCGCACGAGCCCGTTCCGCGCCCCCGCAGCGGTCGTCGCGCCGCGCACCGGCGCCGGGCGCGGGTCGCCGAGCGGGGCGAGGGGCCCATGCGCCGCCTCGTCCCGCAGGCACTGGTCGTCGCGTTCCTCGCGGGCGGGACGAGCGCCTTCGTGGCCAAGGACAAGGCGATCGAACTGAGCGTCGACGGCAAGCCGCGCACCCTGCACACCTTCGCCGACGACGTGAGCGAACTCCTCGGCGAGGAGGGCGTCGAGGTGGGCGCGCACGACGTCGTGGCGCCCGCCACCGACGAGCCGCTCGCCAGCGGTGACGAGGTCGCGGTGCGCTACGGGCGGCCCGTGCGGCTCACCCTCGACGGTCAGCGGCGCGAGGTGTGGACGACGGAACACACGGTGGAGGCGGCCCTCCGGCAGATCGGGGTGCGCGCCGAGGGGGCGTACGTCTCGACTTCGCGCTCCCGGCGCATCGGACGTGAGGGGCTCGCGCTGGACGTGCGCACCGAGCGCGCCGTGACGATCATGGCGGACGGCCGTGCCCGCACCATCCGCACGAACGCCGCGACCGTGAGCGAGGTCGTGGAGCAGGCGGGCATCACCCTGCGCGGCCAGGACACCACATCCGTCCCGCTGGACAGCTTTCCGCGCGACGGACAGGCGGTCACGGTCCTGCGGATCACCGGCCGCAAGGAGATCCACGACGAGGCGATCCAGTTCGCCGTGCAGCGGATCGACGATCCCTCGGTGTTCAAGGGCACGGAGGTCGTGGAGCGGGCGGGGCAGGTGGGCCTGCGCCGGATCACGTACTCGCTGCGCACCGTCAACGGCGTCAAGCAGAAGCCGCGGCGGATCAAAGCCGAGGTGGTGCGCGAGCCGCGGACACAGGTGGTGAAGGTCGGCACCAAGCCGTTGCCGACGTCGGTGCGCGCCGCCGGGGGCCTGAACTGGCAGGGCCTGGCGGCGTGCGAGTCCGGGGGACAGCCGGACGCGGTGGACTCGTCGGGGACGTACGGGGGGCTGTACCAGTTCGACACGCAGACCTGGCGCAACCTCGGCGGGAAGGGACGCCCGCAGGACGCCCCCGCGGGGGAGCAGACCATGCGGGCGAAGAAGCTCTACGTGCGCCAGGGCGCGAGTCCCTGGCCGCACTGCGGGGAGCGGTTGCACGGTTGAGGCCGGCCACGGTCGGACGATCGCGCCCGGTGGCGCCCCGTACCCTTGTCGGGTGAGCAGCCCCACCCCCGACGCCCTCCTGGGCCCCGCCGACGTCCGTGAACTCGCGGCCGCCCTCGGCGTGCGTCCCACCAAGCAGCGCGGCCAGAACTTCGTGATCGACGCGAACACGGTCCGCCGTATCGTGCGCACCGCGGGGGTCCGCCCCGACGACGTGGTGGTGGAGGTCGGGCCGGGACTCGGCTCCCTCACGCTCGCCCTGCTGGAGGTGGCCGA
This sequence comes from Streptomyces sp. NPDC057623, assembly GCF_042800355.1. Lineage (NCBI taxonomy): Bacteria > Bacillati > Actinomycetota > Actinomycetes > Kitasatosporales > Streptomycetaceae > Streptomyces > Streptomyces sp. NPDC057623. The sequence continues at coordinate 65,906 of NZ_JBHVGZ010000026.1, read as the reverse complement.
CCGCGTCACCGCCGTCGAGATCGACGACGTCCTGGCCGCCGCCCTCCCCGCGACCATGGCGGCCCGCATGCCGCAGCGCGCCGACCGCTTCGCGCTGGTGCACCGCGACGCGATGCAGGTCCAGGAGCTCCCGGGCCCGCCGCCCACCGCCCTGGTCGCCAACCTCCCCTACAACGTCGCCGTCCCGGTCCTGCTCCACATGCTCGAAACCTTCCCGAGCATCGAACGCACCCTCGTCATGGTGCAGTCGGAGGTCGCCGACCGGCTGGCCGCCCCGCCCGGCTCCAAGGTGTACGGCGTGCCGTCCGTGAAGGCCAACTGGTACGCCGAGGTCAAGCGGGCCGGTGCCATCGGACGCAATGTCTTCTGGCCCGCCCCGAACGTCGACAGCGGGCTCGTCTCCCTCGTCCGCCGGACCGAGCCGCTGAAGACGACCGCCTCGCGGGCCGAGGTGTTCGCGGTGATCGACGCCGCGTTCGCCCAGCGCCGCAAGACCCTGCGCGCGGCGCTCGCCGGATGGGCCGGCTCGGCCGCGGCGGCGGAGGCGGCCCTGGTCGCCGCCGGTGTCTCGCCGCAGGCACGCGGAGAGGCACTGACCGTCGAGGAGTTCGCGCGCATCGCCGAGAACAAGGCGGCCGGTGCCCAGCCCGAGGAGTCCGAGTAAGTGAGCGCGAGCGTCATCGTCCGCGTCCCCGCCAAGGTCAACGTCCAGCTCGCGGTGGGCGCCGCCCGTCCCGACGGGTTCCATGACCTGGCCAACGTCTTTCTCGCCGTGGGCCTGTACGACGAGGTCACCGTGACCCCGGCCGACGAACTGCGCGTGACGTGCGAGGGGCCGGACGCCGACCAGGTCCCGCTGGACGTGACGAACCTGGCGGCGCGGGCGGCGATCGCGCTCGCCGAGCGCCACGGGACGGACCCGGCCGTGCACCTCCACATCGCCAAGGACATCCCCGTCGCCGGCGGTATGGCGGGCGGCAGCGCGGACGGCGCGGGCGCGCTCCTCGCCTGCGACGCGCTGTGGGGCACGCACGCCTCGCGCGAGGAACTCCTCGACATCTGCGCCGAGTTGGGCAGTGACGTGCCGTTCAGCCTGGTCGGCGGCGCGGCCCTCGGCACCGGGCGGGGCGAGCAGCTCCGTACGCTCGACGTCGGCGGCGACTTCCAGTGGGTCTTCGCCATGGCCGACCGGGGTCTGTCCACCCCGGCCGTCTTCCGGGAGTTCGACCGGCTCGGCGAGGGCACCGACATCCCCGAACCCGTCGCCTCCCAGCCGCTCCTGGACGCCCTCGCGAAGGGCGACCCCGACGCGCTCGCCGCCGCCGTCTCCAACGACCTCCAGCCCGCCGCGCTCTCCCTCTTCCCGGAACTCGCCGACACCCTCGCGGCCGGGCGCGCCGCCGGTGCGCTCACGGCGCTGGTCTCCGGCTCGGGCCCGACGACGGCGTTCCTCGCCCGCGACGCCGAGTCGGCGGCGGAGGTGGCCGCGGCCCTGCGGTCGTCCGGCACGTGTCGCGCGGTGCGTACGGCGTCGGGGCCCGCACCGGGTGCCACGGTCGTGCGGATCACCGGAGCGTGACGCCGTACTCACAAGTAGGCGTTCTTTGCCCGATCTTCACACGAATGTACTGCCATCGGAGTACGTGCGGGGCTGTTCGGGCGACTAGGGTCCCTTGACGTTTCAAGCGTCGTTCCAGGCGTCGGCGCCCTGTCAGGGCGCTTAGGGCTGACCTCGGCGTGCCCGGCGCTTCCCCCCCCGTCAAGTGCACTTCTGGAAGGGGACACCTCCGTGTCCGAATCCCCCACCCCCGCCCAGCCGTCTCACCGTAGAAAGCGCTCGCTGTCCCGTCGCGGCATGATTGCCGCGGGCGGCGCGGTGGCCGCCGGAGCCGCCATCACGCCGATGGTGTTCGCGGCCACCGACTCCGGCGAGAGCGACAACGCCGCGTCCGGCTCCGGCGATTCCGGTACGACGCCTGAGAAGTTCCCCGCCACCCGGACCGAGGCCGCCACCGGAACCGGCGCCGCCACGACCGCCTTCGCCGCGTCCTACGTCGGTGTGCGCTGGTCCGGTGCCGAGGCGGGCGCCTCCATCCGGCTCGCGGACGGCAGCTGGCAGAACCTTCACAGCGGCTGCGCGACGGTCGAGAACGGCGGCACGGCCCTGGTCGCGGCCGGCAACGCCACCGCGTACGAGGTGAAGGCCCCGAGCGACATCGACGGCGTGCGCTCGCTGGCGATCGACACCACCGACGGCCCGAACCGCACCGTCCAGGTGCCGAGCGAGCCCACCCGCGTGCGTGGCGTCGGCTACCTCTCGCGCGCGGCCTGGGGCGCCGACGAGTCCAAGCGGTTCAAGGCGGACGGCTCGGTCAACTCGCCCGAGGCCTACTACCCGCTCCAGATCATCACGGTCCACCACACCGCGACGCCGAACGACGACCCCGACCCGGCCGCGACGGTACGCGCGATCTACGAGTACCACGCGATCACCAACGACTGGGGCGACATCGGCTACCACTTCCTCATCGACGAGGCCGGCGCCGTCTACGAGGGCCGCTACTCCGGCGACGACGGCATCCCCGCCTTCAACCCCGACGGCGACCTCGTCACCGGCTTCCACTCCGTGGGCTACAACTCCGGCGCCCTCGGCATCGCCCTGATCGGCAACCTCGAACAGCAGGCCCCCACGGCCGCGGCCAAGGCGTCCCTGATCCGCCTGATCAAGGTCATCTCCCGGTTCAAGGGCCTGGACCCGCAGGCGCAGGTCACGTACACCAACCCGGTCAACGGCACGAAGAAGGACACCAACACGGTCGGCGGTCACCGCGACTACTTCGCCACCGAGTGCCCCGGTCAGGTCATGTACGACCTCCTCGCCGAGGTCCGCGCGGCGGCCGCCCGCCGCTGACGCCGAGCACACCGCCCCGGGGGGAGGGAGGAGGGAAGCCAGCA